>JBDHXH010000104.1:0-7897 GCA_039810605.1 Ignavibacteria bacterium
TCATGTCCACAGGCTGATAGCCTGTGCTACGAATAAATTAAAATTCAATCCCACAGGCTGATAGCCTGTGCTACGAACAATTTAAGATTCATGTCCACAGGCTGATAGCCTGTGCTACGAATAAATTAAAATTCAATCCCACAGGCTGATAGCCTGTGCTACGAATAATTTAAAATTCAATCCCACAGGCTGATAGCCTGTGCTACAAACAATTTAAAATTCATGTCCACAGGCTGATAGCCTGTGCTACGAACAATTTAAAATTTATGTCCACAGGCTGATAGCCTGTGCTACGAACAAATTAAAATTCAATCCCACAGGCTGATAGCCTGTGCTACGAACAATTTAAAATTTATGTCCACAGGCTGATAGCCTGTGCTACCACTACGAATCATTTCCGAAACATTGCGAACCTTTTAAGAACTATACAAAGCCTTTAACTTTGTATAGTTCTTTTTTTATAATCAAAACAAAACCAAAATTATGAAAGAGCAACTTAACACTATTACCTGTCCCAACTGCGGTACCGAAATCAACGTTAACGAAATTCTTTATCATCAGATTAAGGAACATGTCAATTCTGATTTCAGAAAAAAACTTGCAGAGAAGGAAAAAGAATTTAAGCTGAAGGAAAGCAAAATAAGAAATGATGTGCAGGCTTCCATTGAGAAAGAGCTTACTGAAAAACATAAGAAGCATGAACTCGAGATCAAAAAGGAACTTGCCAGGAAAGATCTGCAGCTGAAGGAAATGAGCAAGCTGAAACTGGAAACCGAAAGGATGAAGAAGGAAAATCTGGCAATCAAAAAGACAACTGAAGCGGAAATGAAATTAAAGATGGAAAGACAGCTCGCGGATGAGACCATAAAGATCAAAAAGAAAGCCGATGCAGACAGCGAGCGCAAACTGATGGAGCAAGACATTAAAATTAAGCAATTGAATAAACTATTGACAGAGGCAACGCGAAAGGCAGAGCAAGGTTCTATTCAACTCCAGGGTGAAGCGCAGGAAGTATGTATTGAACAATGGCTTAAAAAAATGTTTCGTGATGATGAGATACTCGAGGTTAACAAAGGAGTGAAAGGCGGAGACTGCATACATATAGTAAACCATAATGGAAATCAGTGCGCAAAGATCTATTACGAAAGCAAAAGAACTAAAGTATTTAAGAGTGACTGGGTGGATAAGCTGCGCAAAGATATGATGATGGAGAAAGCAAATGTGGGAGTAATTATTACGGAAGCGATGCCGCGCGGAACAAAGGACTTAGCTTATGTCAACGGTATCTGGATTTGCTCTTATGAAGCTTCTAAATCGCTGTGCCTTGTGATCAGAGAGTTTGTTGTAAAAGCTTATGAAGTCACCGCCGTCACCAAAGGAAAGGATGACAAGATGGAAATGCTATATGATTATCTGACAGGTGATGAATTCAGATTGAACATTGAAACGATCTTTAACAAACTGGCTGAAATGAAAATGCAGATAGACAAAGAGAAAGCTGACACAGTAAAGTTGTGGAAGAAGCGTGAAGAGCTAATTGAGTCAATGATCAGGTCCGCATCGGGAGTGTGCATCAGCATAAAACAGATTACAGGAAAGAGACTGCCGGGAGGAGATTCAGATTTGTTGATGTTGCAAGGATAACTGTGTGAGAAGTTATTGTGAAATTAATGATTAAAAAATTTAGAATCCGAAAGGAGGTAAAAAATGAAAACAGTAGTCAATGCAATTGCAAAACGTGATGTAGTTTCGATTTTGATACTGACGCTGACAGTTGTGGGAAAGATATGGGATGTGGTTGATAAGAAGAAATAAAGCCGGAAGGCAAATATATGTTCTTTTTCCGCTCCAAGCTATATTGGCGGATGGTGAGGATGTCATGACTATTTTCCCCGGACAGTCCGGAATGTTTCCGGGGAAGCTAATATGAAAAGTAATTGAACGGATTTGTAAAGTTGACATATTTTCTAACCAACAATTAAACGGAGGTAACATGTTATTCGCAATCATTTCGAGACTAATCAACATTTTGCCGGTCAGGGTGCAATTTATGATCATAAATAAATACGCAGCCGGAATCAGAAAGAAATTTCTTCAGACAGAACAGGACGTTGCAAAGCCTGCTGATATCAGAATGAAATTCAATGAATTGAAGAAAGAAATCAGAGACTGTTTTGAATCGAATAGGAATGAAAAAACATTAGACCTCACCAAGGAAGACATTGAATGCTTAGTCGGATCGGGTTATGTATGGCGAAAAGTGGAATCGTTCATGTTCTTGAATCAATTTACGCGCAAAGAAATAAATAAATTTTTCGAAAGTGAATGCACGAATGAAAGACTGGACACCGAAGGTCAGCTTTATATACAAAGTGAAAACCCGACAGCAAAAGAAATTATAGATTCGATAAGGTGCTCTGTTGTAGCATCAAGTTTATGGATGGAGCTGTGTAATTTCATAAAACTATTGAAGATGAATCATGAGGATGTGAGAAATTGAGTCCAGAAGCAATCCACAGGCTGATAGCTGTGTTACTTGAAATTCAAATTTCAAATCCACAGGCTGATAGCCTGTGCAACGGGGAATGAATGTTATCCATAAGCAATCCACAGGCTGATAGCCTGTGCTACTTATAGCCTGTGCTACGGGAAATACGGATAGTGTTATCCACAGGCTGATAGCCTGTGCTACTGATAGCCTGTGCTACGGGGAATACGGATAGTGTATATCCACAGGCTGATAGCCTGTGCTACGGATAGCCTGTGCTACTGATAGCCTGTGCTACTACGGGAATTACGGATAGTGTGATCGGCAGATGTGAAATTCAAAACAACATAAAGACATGAAGAGGAACTATTACATATTCAGTGATACACTACTAAAAAGAAAAAATAATACGTTGTATTTCTATAATGTCTGCAAGGATCAGGATGATGAATTCTGCAACCCTGCGAGAAATTTCAGCCAGTCAGCCAGAACCAGAATCGTCCCAATCGAAGATGTCAATGCGCTTTTCTCTTATGGGCAGATTTATTTCAATACAAGGCTGATGTCATTCTTGTCCGGACATCTGATACCTCTGCATGTATTCGATTTGTCGGGAAACTACTCCGGGGCATTCTACCCAAAGGACATCAGTTTCAAAGAGAATCTCTTCCTCAAGCAGGCAGCGGTCATTGCCGACAGTCAACTGAAGATTAAATTATCCAAGGAGATTCTTACTGCATTGCACAATAATATTGATTACTCATACGGACTATTAAACCGGTTGAATTTCAATGTGAGGGACTATGTCAGCATTAATGACGAACTGCTCGGAGAAATTGAGAAGGCAGATAATATGGATGAACTCTCCAGAATCAAATCAGACATGAATTTTTTCTTTCGCGACTGTTGGTTTGATATATTTAAATACAAATATGGCATCAAGCACAACATTGACAATAAGATAAAAGCAACTTTCAATTTTATCAGCATGATGATAAGCGCTACATGTCTTTGCGAGATTTACAAATGCGGGCTGAATCCTTCACTCGGTCTCTTTGATTATACCGGCAGCTCGAACAGGCTTTCATTGGGCAAAGACATCGGTGATATTTTCAATCCGATAATTGTCGTAAGAATACTTTATAAGATGTTAAAGAATGTGGAAGTGGCTTTTGATTCATTCATCTCTTCACGCAATTTTTGCATGCTAAACCAGGAGACAATCAAGTATATGGTAATTCGATTCGACGAAGAACTTAATTCAACATTCTGCAGCACGGAAACAGACAGATCGGTGAATCTGCATAGTTTCATAAGCAGTGAATTCGGAAAATTAGCCGATTCATTTGAGAAAGGAGAAAAATACAATGCATACAGAATTTCAGATTAAAGAACATTTAAAGAAAAATAAAATGTATTACATACTGACTTATGACATTGCATCCGAAAGAAGGTTGCCCAAGATGCTGAAGATATGCAGAAGATATCTCAACTGGATTCAGAAATCAGTCTTTGAGGGACATCTGTCCGAATCACAATATTCAAAACTTAAATGCGAGATTTCAAAGACAATCAACGTGAAGGAGGATTCGGTGATTACTTTTTCCGTAAACGACATGCGATACATTTTAAAGGAAGTACTCGGAATTGACAAGAATGAAGTAACTAACTTTGTTTGATTCAGGTGAAACCGGAATTTCAAAAAATTAAAAACGATGAAGCAGAACCTCTATCTTTTTTCGAATTCAATTTTGCACAGAAGGCAGAATACTCTTTACCTTGAAATCTTCGGCAACAAGAAAGCCGCATTCGATGCAGATATTGATGACAAGGAACAAGACACAATATTGCTTGGGATCAAAGAAGATTTGAAGCCGGAATCAAAGAAGTTTATACCCGCAGAGAATGTGGAATCAATTTTCACATTCGGTGAAGTGAGGCTAACATCCCATTTCCTTAACTGCGTTTCAAGTTATAAGATACCGGTGCATATATTTAATTATTACGGAAAATATAACGGCAGCTTCCTGCCGAAGGAGGGAATAAATTCCGGAAACACACTCATTGATCAGGTAATCAATTTCAATGATGCGTGCAAGAGGATTGCCATAGCAAAGTCTTTTGTGAGAGGAGCAGCAGAGAACGCCGCAGTCAATCTGAAATATTATTCATACAGAGGAACTGATCTTAATGCCGAGATGGGGAAGATATCCGAGTTTACATCAAAGATTGAAAGTTGCAAAAGCATAGGTGAACTAATGGGAACTGAAGGCATCATCAAGAATATTTACTACGGCTGCTGGAAAAAAATTTTCAAACAGGAAATTGATTTCAATAAACGAGTAAGGAATCCTCCGGACAATCTGATCAACAGTCTTCTTTCATTTGGAAACACCATCATGTACTCCGTCTGTCTGAATGAGATCTACCGTACCGGACTCAATCCTTCAATTGGGTATCTTCACTCCCCCGGCGACAACCGGCTCCCGTTGTGTTTTGATTTGGCAGAAATTTTTAAGCCACTGGTGATTGACAAAGTAATTTTCAGAGTGATTAATCTTGAAATGATAAAACAGAATGACGTGCGAAGAAAAGACAATTTGTTCTACCTGAATGAAAAGCCAAAGAGAAAGTTTGTAGAAGAGATCGAAGGGAGACTGAAGACTACAATTTATCATAATGAACTTAAGAGAAATGTTTCGTACAGGACACTCATAAGATTAGAATGCCATAAGCTAATTGATTTTATAAGGAACGGGAAAGAATACAGACCATTTAAGGGTGATGCCTGAAAGCTGTTTCAAAATTCATACAACAAAACAATGAAGATGTATTACGTTGCTGTTTATGACATTGCTTCTGAAAAAAGACTGCCAAAAGTTTTGAAGATATTCAGGAAGTATTTGTTCTGGATACAATATTCGGTATTTGAAGGTGAACTTAATGAAGGGCAATTCAAAAAATTGAGTGAAGAATTAAAACAAATTGTAAAGAGCGATGAGGATTCAATCCTGTTTTTCAGTACTGAAAACAAAAAGTTTGTCACCAGAAAGAGATTGGGGATCGAGAAGAATGAACCGACAATGTTTGTTTGAATTGAATATGAATCAAATTATACGGGCAGAATCCAAAGGCTGACAGTATGTACGGCGCGGAATGCCTTTAACAAAACATTATGGACATAATACTAATCGGATTTCAAAACGAAGAGAACTTGCGCAAAAATCATGTGAAGTGGAGCGGAAATTATTTTGCGGACATTGTTAATGTTACTCCTGCAGACATCTTTGGTTCAGGATGTATCAAAAGAGGATTTGCATATTACTCGCCTTATTCTATGAGAGATAAAAAATGCGTGGAGCTAAAAATTAAAGAAATAACAATCTCCGAAAAGAGTTTGTCAATTCAGTACGAACCGCAGCAAGAACAGGGCTTAGATTCAGGAACGGCATATCGTGCGATAAGAAAGATGATGAGTGAAAATGAAAACGGAGTTAACAATTTTCCATTTTGCATTTGCACGGATGCCGGCATGTTAAACACATTTACGGAAGAAGAAAATCTCGTCAGAAAAATAAATTACCATAAATCGCAAAACAACTGGCTGTTACTTTATAACTTATTTGCGCCAATAGAAAAACTCAAGGAAAGGAATCACATTTGGAACAACGATTCAATCCTTGATTCCATTGCGTTTGCCGCGGCAAAGCTCTCGGAAGTTTATATTAATCTGAAGCAAGTATACCCGGACGCAAGACAAAGGGATGCTTTCCTTGCCATTCAAAGAAAATACAGGAAAGAGACTATAATGCTTCGTGAGAGATGCATTGAACTCAATCCCGGCAAGGCATCGTATCATTCCAATCTTGCATATTCATATTACCAATTCATACGAGAGCTAACAGTTCGCGGAGGAAGAAGAGATGACAGCATTGAAAGGTGCATCGCATTATGCTTAGGACATCTTGATACTGCGCTGTCAATTGATCCTGCAAGAATTACGGATCACTACAGAAGAGGTCGAGTGAAACTCCTTTCTGCAAAAAGAATTTTCCCCGGAGGCAATGGAACAAAGAATATTGATAAGAGAGGATTGTTCCGTGAAGCAATTGACAGTTTCCAAGAAGCGGAAAAATTTTATGAGTTAATGCCGGTAATCGAGGACAAGAGTTTCGACAGATACAAGAAGGAATACCTGAAATCATTGTATTGCATTGCCTCATCTTATAGTGAACTTCTGTATGACGACTGGGATTATGCGAAATATTTTATTGCTTATGAAGACGACACCGATTTGGAAGTTCCGGATGAAAGATTAACTGTTTCAAACCGGGCACTACATTATATTGAGAAATGTATTCTTAAGGACAGCGGGCTTAAGGAAGAAAGGAAATCATATAAAGAAACCATTGACATTGCAGGTCATGACGGACAAATATGCGGAGTTTACAAACTATATGCAGCGGGCAAATATTATTTTCAGAGATACTGGTACTTAAGTAAGTGCGGAAATCCGGAAACAGCGGAATCACTGGATGCAAGAATAGTCGCGGAGGAATATCTTTCAAAAGCGTTGAAGAGGAAATTTCCTGAAGAACTTTCCCGACAGGGAAAGGGATTTATTGCAGAGAGATTATCAAGACTTTACATTGCAAAGGGCGAGTTTGCGAAAGCTGCCGAAGTGCTTAAACCATTTGTGAGAGAAAGAACGGATTATTACATACGTTACACTTATGCAACGGCACTTAAAGGCTGTGGTGATTTTGAAGGAGCAATGGCGCAGTTAAAATGTTCATTGGCAGATACAAGCGGAAACAAATCCGAATGGATGGGATGGTTTCTGAAGTCATGCATTGAGGTAAGCAGAGGCGAACTCAAGGCGGCATCAGAGAGCATGGGAAATGCAGTTATCATGGCACAGAAGGTTGGGAAACGTAATTTAGATTCTTTATATATCTCAAGGGCATTTATTTGTTACAGAATGGGTTGTTCATCTGAAATGATGCAGCATTTAGAAACGGCGCTGCGACTCAATCCCCGAAGGGAGTCATTAAAAAAGAGGCATAAAATGTGGAAATCAGGTTTAGAAAACTTCGACCTATGCAAACTTGTTTAGCTCATGGTTCAGGAAGTTGCAAGAAATTTGATTTTGGATTGGAAAACAAACTTCGACTTTAGGGGATAAATTGGCAAACACAGGTTGAAGTATCAATCCCTTGCAAAGTTTATAAATAAGGAATATTTTTGTGAGGAATCTGAAAAGAATTTGCATTTCTGTTCGCGCGAAAGTTGTAAAGAGATAGTATTGAATTGAATCCATAGTGGGATTGAGACTATAGATGATATTGCGGTTTTCAGTAGGAATATATCAAATTGAATTGAATCCATAGTGGGATTGAGACTACCACA
>JBDHXH010000105.1:0-7498 GCA_039810605.1 Ignavibacteria bacterium
AGAAAGTAAACATTGTTTGTATTCGGATCTTTGCTCTGCTCTTCGGTTCGGAAGTATGTTTCAAATGAAGTGTTTCGAATGAGTTCCGAAGCGAAATTATTTCCGGTAACCGTAAAGAATCTTGTCGGCTTCAGATTGATTCTTGCGGAAGTGTTGAGCGATGTTACGGGAAACAGCTCGCTCGTCGGCTTGTTTATTCTCACGTAATTTCCGTCGTTGTAATTTGTCAGTTGAAATTCATTCTCATCCTTCAAACCATTTCGATTAAGATCTCCGAGATAAATGTAATTTCCTTCGCCGACTCTGACTTCAACAAATACCTTTTCAACTTTCGCCTGACGCTCACTCGTGACATTATAATATAGGTCTGTCTGCGCCGCGCTCTGAAACGGATCCAAGCGTGTCTGCCAGTTTACAAGCACGGTGTTGTTGTTGGTATTTGATTCAGTTGTAAATTGATCGGTATAAGTTTTTTTCCTGAATGTGAGTTCAAACAAAGTAGATAACCATGAAATCCCGGCGTACCTGATTCCGTACATCTGCGTTAATGAATTCGATTCATCGGTCATGACTCCATTCAGCGGAAGGTTGTCTTCCCTTAATCCAATCTCTGAATAGAGATTCATGTTCAGGAAATTGTTGAGAGCGAATCTGGGTTTGATTTCATTAAATGAAAGACTACCCGCGGCAAGACTGTCACCTGAAGAAGCACTGTAGCTGTCTTCTCTGTCTTCCTGATTGTAATCAACGCGCATTTCAAAGTATGGACTGTCAAAGTCTGATGACTTCAGAGTTTTTCTGTAACCGACAGTTGCGAATTGTCGGAGCCATCTGCCCTTGGTGCCGATAAGTGTGTTGTCACTTTTTATCAGTTCAATTTTATATTTTGCATCGGGAAGATTGACGGAATCATTTCTGAACGTAAAGTCTGCAGCAGTTCGAAGCGAATTGAAAGTCGTACCTCTTAAGAGTTGCCCGAACATTCCGTTTATCTCGAGCGAATTTGAAGGTGCAAGATGCAGGCTTGCTTCATGCAGGTCTTCGGTGAGTTTGGTTGAATCGTTTATGTCATAGTCTCTGTAAAACTCTACGGGGTTTACTCTTTCGAGCGGCTGAAAAATCTGATTGACGAGTTTTTCCTTCAGCTTGAATTCAAAAGCTTTCATCTTCATTCCGAAAAGCCTGAAGTCATATTGATTGATTCCCGCATTTCCGTAAATCGCCACTCCTTTGTTATTGTTGTCGCCAATGGAAGAAAATTTATTCGCATCAAGAATGGATACGGCAGACTCAAGATTCAAAAAGAATTCCTTCCTGGGCGAGGAAGAATAATTCAGCATGACATCGGCAACCTGATACGCATTTGGCATCGGTATAAAGATTATCGTATCGAAATTTCCCTGCTGAAGCCCGGCAAAATTATATTGGAACTGACTCTGCTGGAGATAATTTCCTTTTCCGTTTCCTACAAATGAAAAAGTTACCTGATAGATTGCATTGGAATCATTTGGAAGATACTTATAATACTTTACGTTGTTTCCTGCAACCGTAGTGTCGGTCTTCACATATAGCCCCAGACCTTTGCCCAAAGAATCTCTTCCAACTAACTGAACTCCGGACTTCACGGCTTTAAATTTATCATCTCCTGCGTTTGCGAGTATCTGCCTGTCCTGGTCGGTAAGCGTGAAGTCAATTGTTTTGTCCTGATTGTCATTTTGATTTACATAGAAACCCGAAATTGATAATTTATTTTTGAAGAAATTGATTGTATTCGCTCCGCTTATGATTGTTCTGGAAAACTTTCTATCGGTATATTCGAAGTCAACAATAATACGTGACACGCTCGTGATGAGCCTGTTGTTGGTAAATGTAATTGTTCCAATTCCATAATCAATTACATAGTCTGCCTGTTCGCCGCGTGTCATTAGATTTCCGTCAACATAAACTTTTTCCGATCCCGATAGCACAAGTATGTCAATCTCATTATCTATTCCAATAAGGTAATAAGGTCCTTGTGTCCCGTCAATTCCGTTAAACGAATTTGAATTGAACTTGCCGCGCTGCACCGCCCCGCTCAAGAAAATGTTTCCTATTCCATAATCGGTGAATGCTTTGGCTCCCTGAATTTTCCTCTTGAAGTTTACGAACTGTGTGTTTGCAAAATCAATGTTAATGTCTCCAATTGTTCCGACTACATTGTTGCTTTTGATTTCAATGAAAACTTTATCAAGCTCCTGAAGTTTTTCCGTATTGCCTTCAGGCTGTATGGGAGTATTTTCATCTGTAAGAGCGGCATTAATCTCGACATCTGAAGTCAGTTTGCCGTTGAGCTGCAGCCTGAATCCTGAATTCAAAGACATGTCACGATTGGAGCCGATGGTTACGCCCCTGAATATACTTCCTGATTTCTCAAGCTCTGTTCCCTCAAATATACTTCCGATGAAATCCTTTTTTTGTGTTGCAATCTGAACGGTATCGCCTGTAATTGTATCCTTCTCAATAAGTATGTCAAAGTTTGAATACTCGTCCTTAATGTCATAAGGAAAGACATCGTACTCTATGTTAAGATTATAGACCTGAAATGTATCGAGTTCATATTTTTGAAATAAGTCTTTGCTCAATTTTATGATCCCCGTTCTGTAGTTGAAATCATAATCTTTGAGAGGGGACAAAGTCATGTTTTGAAGCGTAAGCTTATCAGAATATTGAATGATAAATTTATCTCCAAGATCAATGATAGTATCATGAACTCCTATTCTTGCAATGTGAAGTTTATAATTAGGACCCTGCTGCTGGGAATAGAGAATTGAGGGAAGTATTAATATGACGAATATAAACTTTTTGACAGACATTCGGATACTTTTAACTCCGGAATCTCCCTTCGGATGAGCGGCTATGCCGCAGGATGTTTTAACAGCCGGGAAATTCAAAAAGCAAAATAAATTAGCTTTTGTAAAGTATAATAATAGTCAAAAAATTTATTTGCATAAAAGAATTATTGGTAAGACACAAACTATGTCGCCGGATTAATAAATCCCCGGTTCCGACGTTCCTATTCCGTCGGTTTTTTGAGACTTCTCTGTCTTGCGTATCATCAGCGTCACGGTTTCTTTCTTAAAATTATCTGCATCATAATTTATTTCGATGGGAATATCTTCAACAAGTCTAACATTCGCACCCGGTGTTGTTGTGTGTTTTGAATAAATGAAATTGAGACTTCCGAAAAGTGACTTCTTAATTCTGCCGAGTTCTGCGGAATAGCCTGTGGAAACTGCATAAGAAGACAAACCGCCAAGGCATACATCCTGTCCCTCCGCGTTATCAATCACCAGTTCAAAACATCTTTTTTTCATTAACAGAAAAATAAGCACTGCCACCAGCAAAAGGACAAATGCGATCATGCCTATGAGCACAAACAATCGCCAGGGTCCGTATTTCATCCTGATTTCGAGCGGGATTCTGGTGACGATTTTTTTATCCTTCAAAACAGGCTGAAAAATTTCGGGAACTGTCTGCAAAGCAAAGAGATCTTTGAAGTTGTTGACATAATTTTCATCAAGCAGAACATCAACCTGTGAAACATCAAGCACTAGATCTCCGCCTATTGCAAAATCTTCCTTAAAAATTGTATTAAATGAAAAAGTAGGCGTGATCTCGGGAAGATTGAAAATAATTGAAAAGCCTGTTACTTCGCCCTCGGGGTTGACATTGCTTACGGTCGAGGGAAGTATCGTCTGCGTTCCAAGAGACTTAACGGAATAGTCTGTTGAATTAAAGTTTTCCAATCCTACATGGAGATTAGCGCTCCTTATTATATATGGGTAGAGGTTTGATTTCAATGTGAGGTCATTGAAAGTCTCTCTGACTTTTTCACCCTCTTCAAAACCGAAGCCTCGCAGAGTGGAGCCATCATAATATAATTTCCCGGGAACAATTCTGCTTTGAGTCATCCTCGGCTTCAGAACAATCGTACCAATGTCCAATGGCTTTAATGTTATTGCTTTCTGCTTTATCCCTACACTTCGAAGTATAGTATCGTAATTTTCAAGATCTTTTTGCGAGAGAACATTTTTTGAGTAAACAATTCCATAGGCAACATATCCTTTTGCAGTATCGGTGCCATCGGGAAGTTTTTCAGGAATCGGATATAACAATATTTTCTGAATGTATGGATCGTTGCGAAGTTTTTTGTAAAAGGAAAGAGTATTTTGAAAAGATGAATCACCCGATCCGGATATGTCGTTAATGTTGTCTGTTACGAGCCAGATGATTCCCGCGGTTCCGTCTAATGCAGAAATTCCGCTTTCGATTGCTTCAATGAGATCTGTTGCTCCGGTCTTGTCATCTTTTCCTGTCATGAGATGGAACTTTCCCATCAATTCATCCGGAATAAGATTATTTGTGTTCCCGCTGAAAATCAATTTTGGAGACGTTATTCCTCGCTTTGTATCAGTCTTTGTAAAGAGCATAACCTTAGCCTTATCCTCGGGCTTCATTGAATTCCGGATAAGAGCTTTGCTGAACGCCTTAAAGTTACTTTGAGGCAGATTGTAATATGGCATCATGCTTCCGGAATTGTCAAACAGGAAAACGAATTGATTCCCGTCGGCAAAACAATTAGCAGAAAAGAGAATAAACAATATTGCAAAAATTTTCTTCATAAACTTTGAACTGATTAGATGATGAAGCAAACCCAAATGAACAATCTGCATGATCTAAATATGAATATTCAGCTTATCATTTCTGAATGCTTCGAGCAATCCGCTTTCTGTCAAGACGAAGATATCCATTCCGGAGAAGACCGCCGAAATGATCTCTTCCGAATCATCTCTCTTCCTAGACGAAATTACATAACCCTCGGCTTCCTGAAACCTGTTCAGGTTGCAAAACACAATTTTATTTTTTTGAGACAGCACGATTACATTCTTGCTGACGCATTCGACTCTGTTTTCATATTCATCCTCTGATTCATACACCTTAAGCCCGCTTGCTTTGTATGACTTCCATCCGTCAAGCGTGCCGGTGAAAATGTTATCGGCAAAACCTCCCATCGAATTTATGTAGCTGTTTCTTATTCCGGAATAACGAAAAGCAAAATCTACAGCAGGCAGATCAAGGTAATAAATTTCATTTTGACGGGAAGTAATATAAAGTTTGTGGTTCAAATAAAATACAAATGAATTTTCATCTACTTCTACATTGAGCGGATGAATTGCACCGTTCATACTTTCGAGATCATAAACCAGAAAGGATGAATCAAACATTACAAAAACCAATCGTCCGGCAACACAGATTCTGTCAAAGGAAAACTTAACTGCTTCAAACTCAAATTCGGAAACAGATTCGATACTGTTCATATCAATAATTTTCAATCGGCATTTCCTTGATACTGCATTGAATTCAGTAAACAGAAGATGCCTTCCGCATCTGTTAAGATTGCTCCAGATTAAATAGTCTTGCGGAGCGGAGTATAATGTTACCTGCTTAGGATTTTCGATGTTGGAATCATCAATCCTGAATATTTTTTTCAGGGAGTTAATGTAAATTACATTTTCATGTACAATGCCTGTCTTTTCAAAAACTTCATCATTAAAAAAAATCTTATTGCGGATTTTGCCTCTGTGTCTGTCAACGAGAAAGACATTTCCTTTCCGCGACGCGAGGATTATGTGCCGGTTGTTGACAAGTATTGAATTGAAAAAACCGTCTCCGCAATCGGCGCTGAACATCCTTCTGAATCCCTTATCAATACCTTCGGGAAACTTAAGCTCCGTTTCATACGAATTATTCAGAAACGGATTGCCGCGAAAATAAAAATCTATTCTGGATTTGCTTATCTGCTCTTCATAAGACTTCTCAAAGTCTTCAATCTCAATTCTTTTTTCCTCCGAATCAAAATCAATTACAATGCGCTCTTCACCGTTGCCGGGTTTTTCTTCTTCGTTTTCGAAATCAATAATGATGCGATCAGACATCTTACAATAATAACCTTATCTTAAATTCTTAACTCTTTATTCTTTATTCCTAATTTCCAATTCCAAACTATGGGCAGCTCTTTCCATTCTGTCGTTAATTGCTTTTCCAATTCCTTCATCCGGAGTCCTCTTATAAACAATGACGTCATAATTTTCTTTGTCAAGTTTTCTCAAGTCAGAATATAAATTCAACGCAGCAGTTCTCAAGTCTTTATACCGGTCAGGGTCAAATAATCCAACATTCAAATTGCGAAAATCTTCCAGTTCCCTGAAGTCATCTATGCAGCGCACCGGAGTATCGGGAGCGTAGTGACTCGGCAGCATTCCCGGTGAGACAATCTTTCCGTCAGAAATTGCAACAGTTTTTCCAATTGCATCTTCAATCTGCCTTTCGGTAACAAATCCATGACGAAGAATAACGGGAGGATCTTTGAGAAAGCTGATGACAGTTGATTCAATTCCGATTTCGCAGTTACCTCCTTCAAGAATATACTTAATTCGCCCGTCAAGTTCAGCAAAGACATCCTCTGCCTTTGTTGGCGAAATTTTCCCGAATCTGTTTGCTGAAGGGGCTGCAAGCGGGACATTGCTTAATTCGAGTACCTGCCGGAAAACTTTGTGTGATGGAATTCTCAATGCGACACTGTCATTGCCTGCTGTTACGATATCGGGAATAACTTCTTTTTTCTTAAGGACAAAAGTTAATGGTCCGGGTGAAAATTTTTCTGCAAGAAGGTAAACTTCATCGGGTATCTCAAGTGCATACTTGTTGAAATCATCAATGCTGCCGACATGAACAATAACAGGATTGAATTTTGGACGGGCTTTAGTTTCGAAAATTTTCAACACAGCATTCTCATCCATTGCATTGGCTGCGAGTCCGTAAACAGTTTCAGTCGGCAAACCAACAACTCCACCCTTGAGAATTTCTTCTGCAGCAATTTTTGCATCTGCGATTATTTCCGTTTTGTATAACTTCTCCATTATGAATGCTCTGTTATAAATGCTTTGCAAGTACAATGCCTTCAAGTCTTTTCACTCTCCGTCTCAAATCAACACTTCTGTATACAACCTGAAAGACAACAGCGAAAGATAAAACAACAAGCGAAGAAAAGAAAAAGACAGCCATAAAAAAGTAATCGAGAGTTGAGACAAGCGGTCTGTAAAATGCTTTCTCAAGCATCTGATGTTTTTCCCTTTTGTATTTGCTTTCGTCAACTTTTTCCGATGAGAATAATTTCTTCAGCTTTTCGATCTGGAGTTCTATTTGTCCCGACTTGTAAACCAGTTCATCAATCTTGTCGTCAGCAGATTCTATGTATTCTTTTTTGAATCCGGAAGCATCCAGTGCAGCTTCTGAAATATAATCGAACATTGGTTTGAAAAGAGATGTGCCGAGTATTGAAATTACGAACAACAACCCGCAGATAAAGTATAGAGATATATATGCTGTTTTCATAGTAAGTAAAATAAGTCTTATAAATGTTATGTTACAGGCAATCTATGTTCATACAGCCAATGCA
>JBDHXH010000106.1:0-7424 GCA_039810605.1 Ignavibacteria bacterium
CAAAAAAATATTTTAGCTTCCGATTTTGATTTACTTTCTAAGTTATTACTCGATTTCAAAATTAATTTGGACAGCATAGAATTCGGATCAATCAATGAAATCTGTAAATTTATGGGAATGAATATTCGATTGTAAGAATTTAGGTAAATAAATAGGTTTGAAAAAACCCTTTCAAAAAGTCATATCTGACTCTATTGATTACGGTGAATGAATGATATCCGGATGCGAACAACTTTCATTAGAATACTCGGCTTGCCGATATTTGCGGTTCACCTTTGCATTTTGATTTACGGATGCAGCGATGATTCGGGAGGAACAAATCCGAATACCGCAGTTCCATATTCCCAGATTGATTTTGAACCGTCGTGGTCGAAGCAGGATGTAATTGCATACACACATTCAGATCAGGAATACGATAACAGCGGTATTTATACAATCAATTATGACGGAACAAATTTACGCCACCTGATTTCGGGTTATGCAAGCAGCCCGGATTGGTCACCCGACGGCGAATGGATTGCGTTCGTGCTCAATGACCAGATTTTCAAAGTCAAATTACAAAACGATTCGGTCGTCAGACTAACTTCGACGATGAAAAACTCTTCTCCAAAATGGAGTCCCGGGGGAAACAAAATTTTTTTCATTCTCAATGATGGAACTAATTTTGGAACATATTCGATTAACTCTGATGGAAGTCAGCAGGAAATGATTTATTCGGGTGCAAGTTATGTCGGCATCAGCGGTTTGAATTCCGTTCTGCTTTTGGTTCCGGCAAGAGATGAATACGGAAATCTGGCAGGAGATACGCTGATTAAATTCGATTATGTGAATTTGAATAAAGAGATAATAACTGTCTTGAATGGTGATGAACACAAATTGAATTCATATCCAGTTGCAGTTGAAAACGAAATAATATTTTGTTCAATAAATAAGGAAGGTTATTCCTACATATATAAAATCTCTTCTGCGGGAACCAATAGGACTAAACTAACAACGTCTCAAAGTTATTCACCGGATTACTCACAGACAAACAAGAAAATTATTTATACAAACAGAAACCAGGGCAACGGCAGACTTTGGACAATGGATAGAAACGGAGGGAATAATCTGCAGTTCACGCATTAACAATCATTAACAATAAGGTGAATTGCAGAATTGAGATTGAAATTCAGTAATGTCTCCTGAATTGTCCGACCAATCTGTCAGAATATGAATCACAATTAATCAAACTTGAATCACACTTCACACTAATTCGGTTTCTTGCCTTTATATTAAAAGGTGATTTAGGTATAATTATGGATATTTTTTCAAAAAATTAACAATAAAATGCTAACCAAAAAGAATCTGTTCAGGATATTTTCATTTTTTTTGATAACAATGTTGATTGTAATTGCCGCATGTTCTTCAAAGAAGAAGCAGGTAGTTGCCGAAATTGGTGATGAAAAGATTTACCTCGATGATTATGAAAAACAATATCTGAAGACGAACAACAATCTTGACTCTGCAAAAAATTCTACGATGGAGAAGAGGAAAGAATTTCTGGACTTGCTGATAAAGTTCAGATTAAAAGTAAAGGATGCCCGCGACCGCGGATTGCTGAAATCCGAAGATATTCAAAACGATCTGAAACAGTACAAGGAAAATTTCATTACGACATTTCTAATTGATAAAGAGGTAGTCGAGCCAAAGATTAAGCAACTTTACGAAAGGAAGGAATATGAAATTAGAGCATCGCATATTATCATAAATCTCCCGCAGCAACCGACGCCGGAAGACTCAATTAAGGCATATCAAAAAGCAAATGATGCACTGAAGAAACTCGGTGAAGGAGTCCCGTTTTCGGAAGTCGCCAAAGAATATTCAGATGACATGTCCGCAAAGCAGAATGGCGGTGATCTTTATTACTTCACAGCAGGAATGACCGTTCCTGAATTTGAAGATGCCGTGTATGAATTGAAGGTCGGCGATTATACGAAAAAGCCGATAAGAACTGCGTTCGGGCTTCATATTGTCAAGGTAACAGACAGAAAAAAGAGAAGTGACGGAATAAGAGCTTCTCACATTCTGATAATGGATAAGAAAGACAGTCTCGGAAAGGTAATTGACTCGATGGAAACAGTAAACAAAGCGCGCGACGTGTTAGCGAGAATCAAAAACGGAGAGGATTTTTCTAAGGTAGCATCTGAAGTTTCGCAGGATCCGGGCTCTGCGCAGCGCGGCGGTGATCTCGGTTTTTTTGACAGAAGAAGAATGGTTCAGCCTTTCGACAGCGTGGCGTTTATGCTGAAGGTAGGCGAAGTTTCTGATCTTGTAAGAACTCCTTTCGGCTGGCACATCATTAAAGTAACGGACATAAAACCATACCTTTCATTTGACAAGCAGAAAGAAAATTTAAAGAATGATTTCAAGAAAGGTCCGCAGTTTAAAAGTGAATACACAAAGTACCTCGATAAAGCAAAGAAGGATTATAAGTTCGAGTTTTCGGGTGAAGGGTTCGGATATTTTACAAATAAATTTGATTCCACCCGACCTGTTTCAACATACAATCTTGACAGCATGTTCAACCCCGGCGAACAGGAGAAAATTGTTGCAACATTCAAAGATGGTCAGGTAAAAATTTCTGATGTGATTTCATTTTTGTCCAAGAACAGAGATTATCTTTCAAGCATGGCTACTCCGAATACAATGAAAAAAGTGGTTGAAGGAGCATCCGAAATGCCATTGCTGTATAAAATAGCTTTGAAGGAAAATGTTGAAAAAGATCCCGAGTATATTGCGCAGCTTACGGATTATGAAAACGGATTGTTGAGTTTCAAAGTTGATCAGGAGGAATTGTGGAGAAAGATCAAGATTGATAATCAGGAGTTGATGAGCTACTATGACACACACAAAGGTGATCCTGCAGCCGATAGTCTGAAAGATGATTCGATGCTTGCTGCGAAGTTCGAATACAGAGACAGCGGAAAAGTGAAAGTAAGAGCTTTTGAAGATGTAAAATCTGAAATATCAAACACGCTCCAACAGGTGAAATTCAAAGACCTTGAAAAAGCTTATGTTGATAACCTGATGAAGAAGTATCCCGTAAAAATTCATGAGGAAGTTCTGAAAGAAGCTTTTAAGGAATAAGTTAAATTGAAATATTTTTGAAACACATTTGAAGAACATCATAAAGAGTCTTGGAATTTTAACGATAGTCATCTTGCTCCGGTTTACGGGCACGGCATTTTCCCAAATCGAAGGTGACAGAGTAATTGCGGTGGTTGGATATGACATCATAACAGAATCCGATCTTCAGTATCAGTTGCAATTATATGCGAGGCAGAATCAGCTTACTGAAATTCCTCCATACGTTGCGCAACAGGTATTTCAGTCAATGCTTACAAACAAAATTATACTCGCGAAGGCGGAGCAAGATAGTGTGATTGTGACAGAAGACGAAGTTAACAGGGAACTTGATGCAAGAGTGAAGAATCTCGTAAATCAGGTTGGCTCTGAAGAGAGACTGGAGCAGGTATATGGAATGACCTTACCAAAGATTAAACTTCTGATTAAGGAAGATCTTGAGAAGAGCCTTAAGATTGAGAAGTTGAAGAGAAAAAGATTTCAGACAGGGATGAGAATTACGGACAGGGAAGTACGGGAATTTTATGATTCATATAAGGATAGTATTCCCGATGTCAGCACGGAGTTTGAAGTCGCACATATTTTTATGGAAAGAAAAGTAAGCGACGCGGAAAAGAAAGAGGCGAAAAGAATTGCGGAACTTATACTCGACAGCATAAAAAACGGAGCAGACTTTTCCGATCTTGCAAGAAGAAACTCGCAAGATTCAATGTCTGCAATTGTCGGAGGTGATCTCGGATACGCAAAGCGCGGAACTTTTGTGAAGGAGTTTGAGGAGGCTGTATTCAGTCTTAAGCCGGGAGAAGTTTCAAATGTAATTGAGACAGAATTCGGATATCACATCATAAAACTCAATGAGAAGCAGGGGGACAAAGTAAGGGCGCAGCATATTCTGATCAAGTTTCCCAGATTTGAATCTTCCGATTTCGAGACCATAAATTTTCTGAAGGATCTGAAAAAGAAAATTGAGAATAATGAAATTACGTTTGAGGATGCAGCGAAGATTTATTCGCAGGATGAGAATACAAAATCCAAAGGCGGATACATCGGCAAGATACCTATCGAGCAGTTTGACAGCGCAGCAGCGGAAGCGTTAAAGAATCTTTCTAAGGGACAGATTACCGATCCATTAAGAACCGGCAGCGATGAAAAATACGGTTATGAGATTTACAAACTTATTGATGTAATACCTCCTCACAAACTGTCTCTTGAGGGAGATTATGAAAGGATAAAGAAGTTTGCAGAAAGTCTTAAGGAGAACCGGGAGATTGAGAAATGGATAAATGAAATCAGGAAATCCATTTACGTTGACATAAGATTGAATTGATGCGTTAAGCTTATTCCGCAACGGCTGCTTTTATTTTGTACACAGATGGATTTTAGTTTAAAGAACGATTACACATTTTTGTTCATTCCTGCAGCGCTGATCATTTCTCTTTTAATTTCTTTTTACTATTACAGGAAAACAAAGCTCGAAGGATTTCAAAAAAAGGTTTTTACCGCACTAAGATTCTTATCACTCTTTTTGTTGTTAGTTCTGATTTCCTCTCCTGTGGTTTCTTTCATAAAGAGCACTTCTCAAGATCCTCTGAATATTTTTCTGATTGATAATTCGCAGAGCCTTCTCATCGAGAACAGGAATGACATTCTGAAACAGCAGCTTGATGAACGCATATCGGGGGCAGAACCTTCCGGTTCCGAAAACCTGTATTATCTTTTCTCCGGAAATCTTGAAAGGGAAATAAGCAAGAGTGACTTTGACAAGATACCATTCATCGGTAAAAATAATTTTGAAACAAATCTGACATCGGCAATCACCGCATTGCAGGAGAATCTGCAGGGAAGGAATCTTTCTTCCATAACAATCATTTCAGACGGAATAATCAACGAGGGCGGAAATCCGATTATCGTCGCGCGGCAGATGAATGTCCCTTTCAGTTACATTCTTATCGGTGATACAATTCAAAAAAAAGATCTTGTACTGAAGAATATTTTTTTCAACAAATCCGCATTCATCGAAAGCATCGTTCCCATTAAAGCCGAGATTGATGCTTTTGGTTTTGAAGGTGTACTGAAAGTAAATCTTTATGAAGAAGGGAATCTGATTGCTTCAAAGGATTTACAGACAGAACCGGGCAGGACTTCTTACATTTCCGATTTCAGCGTTGTATCGCCGACTGAAAAAATTGTTAGATACAAAATTGAAGTTCAGGGAACCAATGATGAGATCACTTTGAAAAATAACTCACAGGATCTGTTCATAAAATTCATTAACAATAAATTCAAAGTGCTTGTACTCTCCGGAGGACCGGGCGCAGATTTCGCATTTATCTCGGAAGAATTGAAAAAGATAAATAACTTTGAGCTTACATTTCTGACACAAAAATCTTCAACTGAATTTTACGAAGGCAGTCCGGGGAGCATTGAAAATTTCGATGCGTATTTCCTGATCGGATTTCCTACTGCCGCCACAGGTCAGCCTATACTTGATGAAATCAGACGCGGTGTTGAAAAGAATAACTCATCTTTGATTTTCTTTGCAAGCAGAAATACCGATTACAGAAAACTCTCATTTCTTGAGGACAAACTCCCGTTCAGAACTGCATCCGTAAATGATGTCGAACGTGAAACAGGAGTTGATTTTGTGAGTGTCCCCGGAAATGAAATTTTCAGAAATGAAAATTTAATGAAGGATGTAAAAACCTTTCCGAATGTCTTTATATCGGGAAATGATTTTGAAGCAAATCCATCTTCAGAGACTTTTCTGATATCAGGAGAGAACTTCAAGCCTGTTCTTATTCTTCAGAACACGGACAAAAATAAGTCAGCCGCCTTCCTGGCTTATGGTCTTCAAAGGTGGCGACTTTCGCGAAACAAAAATAATTCACCGCAGGTGCTGAACTACATTCTTGCAAATACAATTGCAGCTGTTACAAATAAAGAAGCTAAGAAAAATTTTGACGTTACAACCGAACGTCAGGTATATTCAAAATATGAAAATATAAGATTTGATGCGCGCGTATTGAACCCCGATCTATCCGGCAATGTTAAGGTAAATGTAAAAGTCCGCGGAAATCAATTTAGCAAAGACATTGAACTTGCGAGAATGGACAGCAGGAATTATTCCGGCGAAATTAACATACCTGAAGACGGTGATTATACCTATACCGGCGAGCTGATTGCCGATAATGTCCTTCATGAAAGCGTCCAGGGAAGGCTTGCCATCGGTGAAAATAATTTCGAGTACAGGCTGACGAAAGCAGATGACCGGATACTCAAACAACTTTCCATTGAGACAGGCGGGAAAAATTTTACGGGAATGGACCGGACCGCGATGACTGATTTACTGAACAAGATAAATGAAAATTCCCGGATTGAATTCAAGCGCAGACAAAATTTTGAACTCAACGTGAATCCGTATCTTCTTTCCGGAATAATATTTCTGCTTTGTCTTGAATGGTTTCTTCGCAAGAGAAACAGTCTGCCATAGACTTTGCAGAAATGATTTACATTTTATAAAGCAATAGTTTGATACTTATGACATTCAGGGCTTTCATTCTGATATTTCTTTTTCTGACTTCAACCGCAGAAGCGCAACAGTATTGGATTTCCCAAGCGAGCCCGACGTCGCACAATCTCCGTGCATGCTTTTTTACCGATTCAACTTCCGGATGGATAGCAGGAGATTCCGGAGTAATGCTCCATACGTCCGATGCAGGAAAGAGCTGGACGTTTCAGAACACAAACATAAATGACGGAATAATTTCACTTTTTTTCCTGAACAAAAACAGGGGCTACGGACTTGCATGGGAAATTGACAACACGCCACCAAACTATTACGGTACGAGAATGCTGACGACTACTGACGGCGGGCAGTCATGGAATAATTTTCTATATACCGACTCAAATCTTTTTCTGAATTCAATTTATTTTCTTGATTCTTTAAACGGATACATGGTGGGATCGGGCGGCAGCCTGATGTTTACTTCTAACGCCGGCACTTCGTGGAATTACGGAGTTATAGATTCGGGAATGGTGCTGGGCTTTCCAGTCGAAGAAATAAAATTTTTCGACAGCCAGAATGGATTTGCAGTAGGCGGTGCTTTTGATATCGCAGGCGTTATATGGAAGACAACCAACGGAGGGAGAAGCTGGCAAACGAGGATTGTCGGACCTGAACCGCTGAACGATCTTCATATTTTTGATCCAATGAATACAATTGCTGTCGGAGGTGATTTTGAATATGGTTCAAGCAAAGTCGTTACTCATGATGCGGGCGGCAGTTGGCTTTACAATGAACT
>JBDHXH010000107.1:0-7239 GCA_039810605.1 Ignavibacteria bacterium
TTTGACAACACAGATCCAATCGGCAAAACAATCAAAGTAGGGACCTATTCTTTTAAGGTAATCGGAGTTCTCGAAAAGCAGGGAAGTCTTCTCGGCTTGTTCAGTCTTGACAACAGGGTGATAATACCTATTGATAGGTTTTTCAGATTGTTCGGCACAAAGAGAAGCTTGTCAATCAACATCAAGGCTGCCGACATTAAGAATATGGAGGAGACTAAGGAAGAAGTAATTTCCATTATGAGAAAAGCCAGACGGATTCCTTACGGTGTAAGAGATGATTTTGGAATTAATCAGCAAGAGGCTTTTAAAACGACGTTTGAGAGCCTGACTTCATTGATCAAGATTATCGGCACGTTGATTACTTCGCTTTCGCTAATTGTAGGTTCTGTAGGAATTGCAAACATCATGTTTGTATCTGTGAAAGAGCGGACGAAGGAAATCGGTATTCGGAAAGCAATAGGTGCGAAGCGCAGAACAATTCTATTCCAGTTTCTTATTGAGTCATGTTCGATTTGTCTTCTTGGAGGAGTAATCGGAATTCTTATCTCATTTCCCATCAGTCTTATCATAAATGCTTTTGTTCTTCCGACAGCAATGCCTTTATGGGTGATTGTGCTGGGATTGTTTGTTTCAATTCTGTTTGGAGTGCTCGCAGGTTTCTTTCCTGCTTATAATGCTGCCAAGATGGATCCGGTAGATTCGTTGAGGTATGAGTAATATAATTTTCAGAATTGATGATTAGATTGTCACTGCAGTTGAAATTTTTATTTTAAAATTTAATTTAGTTTTGGGTTTATCCGAACTGATAAGGATTGCAATTAGCACGTTGAAGGCGAATAAGCTAAGGGCATCGCTTACTTTGTCGGGGATTGTCATTGGAGTGTTTTCTATCATTGCAATCATGACGTTGCTCAATGCACTTCAGGCGGGCATTGAAGGAGGCTTAAGCGAACTCGGCAGCAATACTTTTCAGATACAGAAGTTTCCCGCAATTGATATGGGAGGTCACGGAAGAATAGCAAAATACAGGAACAGACCGGATATAACATACGAACAAGGATTGAAATTAATGGAGAGAGCTACAACTTATAAATCAATTTCGCTTGAGGATTATCTGGATAGTAAAACAATTAAGACAAACAAATATACAACGAATCCAAACAATACAATTGGCGGCGTACTGCCATCATACCTGGAATGCAATAACAGGGCAGTTCAGTTCGGAAGGTTCTTCACTGAAACTGACCTCGCTAATAATAGCCGAGTAGCTGTAATTGGTATGGATGTGGTTGATAAATTATTTCCAAATGTCAATCCGGTCGGGCAAGACATAATTATTGATAATAACCAGTTTCAGGTAATTGGTGTATTTGAAAAGAAGGGTGAAGGATTCGGTCAGAGCAATGATAACTTTGCCTTGCTGCCGATCACCACAATGGAACAGATCTACGGAAAGAACAACAGGTCTCTGAACATTGCAATACAAGCTCCAAGCAAGGAGACATATAATGAGACAATGGAAAACTGTATCGCTGTCTTGCGTTCTATAAGAAAGGATAAACCCGGTGAACCTGACAGTTTCGAAATATATTCAAACGAATCGCTCATAACACAGGTTAATAGCTTTACAAAGTATTTCAAATACGGTGCAGGATTTATTTCATTTATCGCGATGCTTGCAGCGGGTGTAGGAATCATGAACATAATGCTTGTGTCTGTAACGGAGAGAACAAAGGAGATAGGAATCCGCAAAGCCATCGGAGCAAAAAATAAAAGTGTGCTGATACAATTTTTAATTGAAGCCGTGATACTTTGTGAATTCGGAGGAGTGATTGGTATCGCTCTCGGAATAATCACCGGAAATCTGGTTGGACTGTATTTGAGCAGTCCTGTTGTGATTCCTTACGACTGGGTGATAATCGGTTTGCTCGTTTGCTCAATCGTCGGAATTGTTTTCGGAGTCTATCCGGCTTACAAAGCAGCGAAGCTGAATCCGATTGATGCATTGCGGTATGAATAAATTTGCCTGCTCTAATTTCCTCCCGCCCGCATAGGCAGAATGAATCGCCCGCCAGTGAACAATTCCCCAAAATTCATTTGCAATGGCGGCAAGAATTGCAACAACGTTTTATGCATTTTCCCATCTGTCTTGAAAGCATTTTCCATTTAGAGTAATTTAAGAACTAAATAAAATTGACAACGCATTAGTGACAAGTCAGAATAGCGATTTCAGGCTCGAAGAAGATTTTAGTTTATTTAAGATCCTTGGAACCGAAGAATGCATTGATAATCCGTATCCTGTTTATCATGCCCTTAGAAGCAAAGAACCTGTTTATTATATGAAGTCACCGACTGGATTTTTGTCGGAGAGTATTTACATACTTACTCGATACGAAGACATTTCAAATGTATTGATAAACAAGAAGTTTGGAAGAGGCAATCGTTTTGGAAAAGTTAACGTTAATTCGAAGTTGTATGAGAAGATGAATTCTCTTACAAAGATGCGTCAGCAATGGGTTACATTCCTTGACCCTCCGGATCACACGAGGATTAGAAATTTCATTAACAAAGCATTAACTCCGAAAGATACTGCAAATTTAGAGCCGTTAATATCAGACGTAGCGGATTATCTTATTGACAAGTTTGATTCATCCGGCGCGGAACTCGTCAGTGAATATTCATATCCCCTTGCTGCAATAACGATGGCTGAACTTTATGGCACTCCGAGAGAGGACAGAGATTTACTTGATAAATGGGCGATGCAGATTGTGAGGACACTTGACGTTGTTACGAATCAGTTTGGACAGGAGGACCTGCAGAATATATACAAATGCGCAGATGAGATTAAGGATTATTTTGGAAAAGTTGTTGACGAAAAAACGAAAAATCCGAAAGACGATCTTATCAGCCGACTGATTACTTTAAGAAATAAAGACGACCGTTTGAGCAAGGATGAAATTATATCTACTCTAGTGCTGCTTACAATGGACGGACACGAAGCTCCGAAGAATCTGATTGCCAACGCCGTATATGCGTTACTGAAGAATCCAATGCAAATGGAAAAGTTAAAGAACAATATTGATCTTATTGACAAAGCGGTGGAGGAATTTCTAAGATTTGATAGTCCGGCACAGTTCACCGGCAGAAGAGCCAATGCAGATGAAATCATTGGCGGAAAAGAGATTAAAAAGGGAGTTCAGATTATCTGCATCCTTGGCGCAGGCAACCGCGACCCGGATAAATTTGAGAATCCGGATGAACTGAATATCGAAAGAGGAAAGGTTATTCCGCTTTCATTCGGGGGAGGCATTCATCACTGCGCGGGCGCGGCATTAGCACGGCTTGAAGGACAGATTGGAATCGGAAAATTGGTAGAACGGATTCCTGCCATGTCGCTTCAAAAGAAGAAATATCATTATCACAAATCACTTCACTCAAGGGGACTTGAAGACCTCCATGTTAATTTCTAAATGTAATTTCGAATAATCTTTTGCTCTCCGCTAATTAAGAATTAACAAGACAGTATTTGAACAAAGCAGATTTCAGAAAGCACGTTTCAAGAATCATTGACATCAATGATAGTGAATGGGAATATTTCAGGTCACTATTCGGTAGCAGAAAAGTAAAGAGGAAAGAATTTCTTCTAAGAGCGGGTGAAGTATGCATCCATGAGTATTTTGTGATTTCGGGATGCTTAAGGACATACAACATTGACACAAACGGTTTTGAGCATGTGCTTATGTTTTCGGTGGAAAACTGGTGGGCAGGAGATATGCATAGTTTCCTGTCGGGTGAGCCTGCATTCTTTAACGTTGATGCGCTCGAAGATACAGAGGTTTTGCAAATAAATAATCCGGATCTGGAGAGATTGTATAAGAAGATTCCAAAGTTCGAAAGATACTTCCGCATTCTGATTCAGAATTCATTTGTCAATCATCAAAAACGCGTTATACAAAACATGTCGTTATCAGCCGAAGAGAGATATCTTATCTTCGTTTCCAAATATCCTAAACTTGAACAGCGTATTGCTCAAAAGCAAATCGCATCATACCTTGGTATTACTCCTGAATTTCTAAGTCATATCAGAAGAAAAATAGCGAAGAAATAATTTTCTGATTTCTTAATATAGTTTAATGCGGATGTTAATCATTAGCAGTATCTTGATTAACTTAATAAACTAAATTCAGAAAAATGAAAAAGCTATTATTTGCAGCAAAGGATGACTGGACAGGTCTTATTCTTCGTCTAACGCTTGGAATTGTTATCTTTCCGCACGGAGCGCAAAAGATGCTTGGCTGGTTTGGAGGTAACGGATTTTCAAATACAATTGGTTACTTTACCGAGGTGGAACAATTGCCGTGGCTGATAGCATTTCTTGTAATCCTGATTGAGTTCTTCGGATCATTGTTGGTCATTGTTGGATTCGCAAGCAGGTTGTGGTCAGTTTCATTTATAGGGTTGTTTATGGGAATAGTTTTACATGCTCATACGGTGCACGGATTTTTCATGAACTGGAGCGGGAAGCAGAGTGGCGAAGGTTTTGAATATCATTTGCTTGTAATTGGACTTGCGCTAGCATTGCTTATTAACGGCAGCGGAAGGTTATCCATTGATTCAATAATCAGCGGCAACAGAAAGGAAGTCTCGAGCGGTCTTCCTCAATATGCGAAGTAAGTATAAGATTCACCGGAGTTTGCTTAAGCGGCATTTGTTTTAAACAAATGCCGCATTTATTTTTGAGAACGGATGTTATCCAAAACAAGTTTTATCGCAACATTACTGATCTATTCCATACTTCATTAATCCAAAGTATCCGGGCTGCACCGCAGGACTAAACTGAACCGCATGAATGACAACTTCCGCTTCCAAATTATCAGAAGGATACCTTCCTCCGTCAAGCCACATATTCATGTCAAGATGCGTGTTGCTTTGAGGAGCGGGAATGACAATCGGATTTGAATTACATTCGAGTTTACTCTTTGCGGGATTGTTATTTCCGAAATTCCAGGATGAGATAAGATTACTTTGCGACGGCGGATATGAATGTGTCTCATAACTCGAAAAGGAAACAGAAGAGGAAGTCCAGTTAATCAGATGCAGAGTTTTATTGTCGGTAATTTTCATTGGCCAACTCGAAAAGCGTTCTGTCTCAAGTCCTGCATTTGTCGGTTGGACCGAATATTCAATTACATCAGGATTGCCCGCATCACCCCATCGAGTAAATTCAATATCTACTTCACTGTTCGCGTTTGTAACACAGTTCAAATCATTCCATGTGAACAAACCGACAACAATATTCTTGTCAAGATTCTCTATGTGGCTTGAAACATAAAATTTATAAAGTCCATAACCGACCGTTTGAGTAGTGAACAAAGCGACGCAGTAAAATTTATTATTTCTCTTTGTAATGCGGATGTGAAGATCACCTAGACTATCAACCTTTACATTATCAGATTGTGAAGAAAAATAATTTGGACCCGGGTAGCACTTTGTATCATTCGAGCCCATAACGCACCAGGTGTAGCCCGACCAGTTGAGCATTCTTTCGCAGTTCAATTGACACGGGGGCTGATATGTAAATGGACTGTTGACAGTAACAAAGTCATTTGAATTGTTGTAAGCAATCAGGAGGTCACTGACATCAACATACCTGTCTCCGGTGAGATCGCCGATGACGTAGCCGGATGAGAATATGAATGCGCTGTTATAGACGAACACCACATCAGAAAGGTCAACGTTGCCGTCGCTATTTACATCTCCTCCGAAGATGCAATACTTTCCGGATTTGTAGAAAAGATTGTTTCCATAAGCCTGTGAATAAGAAGTGGTAAAATCATAAGACACGTCATTCTCTATATAAACCGGCACGCTGCTCCATGTTTCTATGCTATTTCTGTGTTTCACCGCAATGTAATAAGAGCCTATAGGAACAAAGCAGTTGAAGTCTGCTCCGAATGTGATTGAATCCATAACTTCAACAGATGAATCAATTATCTGATAAGGTGGCGATGTGCTTCTTACATAGAGTCTGACAGAATCCTTCATTGAGAGATTCGCCGGAGGAGGATTATAAAATCCTTGTGGGATCACTTTTAAGTTAAGGATATTCTCTTCATACAGGCGCAGAAGTTCACCGGCGTTAAGTGCGCGGTTGTATATCCTTATGTCATCAATTTTTCCACGAAGATATTTTGCTGAACCGGGGGAATGCTTGCCTATAGTGAACGGATTATTATCGGGCAAGATTGGACCTGATACATTCGCTGAATCATAGACAGATTCGTTGAGATATAATTTCACTTCCTGCCCATCCCAACGAAGGCAGATGAAGTACCATGTATTCAATGCGAAGTATCTGGTGATTCTTACGTATTGACCTCCGATATCAATTTGAATATAGGGACTATTTGTTGCAGCCGATCCATATTGACCAAGCGCAGACGTATTTGATTTTGCAAAAAATCCTGCAGAGTTCTGATCCCACTGCGAAATGTTAATCCAGAATGCAATTGTAAAAGATGTTGTGAGTGACTGCAGGCTCGGAGAGTTGGGAACTTCAATGTAGTCCTGATTAAAAGTATATGCTTTATTTGTTCTGCCGAATCTATCGGTAGTTAATGTAGCTCCGTAGTTCGTTCCATTATTTCCGTTACCGCTTTCGTCGAGAGTATTTCCATTGAAAGGATAATATGCTACGAGTCCGCTGTCAAGCGAACGCGGGAATGCATTTGCAATTATCAGGATCAAGAATGAAATTGTCGCGACAACTCTTCCCGCAAGAGATTGTATTGATTTGTTTTTATTCAATAGTGATATGGGAGTTGTAATTTAACAGGATTCAGGTTTATTTAAAATGTAATGTCCGGTTGCTGAATAATTATGTGTTACTGTCGCAATAGAAAAGTTATTAGTACACGGCAAAACTTTTCAAACAAGAACAAGAATCTGATCCGATATTAGAAGAATGGGGCTGTCCCAAAAGTAAGGATTTAATCGTAGCACAGGCTATTAGCCTGTAGAAATCCTCAAAAAACACAATGGCAATTTTGAAAATCCGATTCGGCGAGACTTTTTGGACAGCCCCAAGAATGGTATCAATGAGTCTATATATTTTCACATCCGTCCAAAACGATCTCCGAAAGTCAGATCAAAATTTTAGTTCCGGGGCTGTCCAAAAAGTATTTTCATTTTTAGGCTGTAAAATGAAAATTTGAAAAAATAATTTTCTTATATTTGCAG
>JBDHXH010000108.1:0-7132 GCA_039810605.1 Ignavibacteria bacterium
GATTCAAAAAATTATATCGCTAAACAATTTAAAACTTATTTCGTATTTTCAAAAAAAAATCATGCATGAAAACAATTACATTTCTAATTTTAATTCTATGATGTCATTTAAGAACTCTCCGGTTCCAACAGATGCCGATGAACAGCTAAACAATATTTTTAATGAATATGATGAATACAACAAGAGGACTTACCCCGAAGGCGCGACCTATGACGGGGATCACAGGTATGATGATAAAGTTACGGACAATTCGGAATCTGCAATACTCGCAAGATATGACTCCACCAGAGCATTTTTAAGAGAGCTTGCTGCAATTGATTACAATGCTCTGACTCAAGACAACAAATTAAATTATGATTTGTTCAAATCAAATCTTGAAGAAGACCTCGAAGGCGAGAGGTTCAAATGGTATTACATGCCGATTGGTCAACAAAACGGAATTCACATTGATCTTCCGCAGATCATTTATATTCAACCTTTGAACACATACGAGGAATATCAAAAGTATTTCAAGAGATTGAGGTCAGTGGACAAACTAGTTGACAATACAATTGATAATATGAAGAAGGGGATGGCTGCTGGTTTCATGCCGCCGAAGTTTATCATCGAACAGACACTTCCGCAGATGGAAAAAATAATGAACGCGAAGGGCGAGCAATCTGTATTTTATTCACCACTGAAGAATGAAAACAAACTTTCGCCCGAAGAAAAATCGCTTGCATCAGCAGAGATACTTGACATTATACAAAAGATAATTAACCCGTCTTATGAAAAACTCTATGAGTTTGTAAAGAATGACTATCTTCCCAAGTGCAGAACAGAAGCCGGCATCTGGTCTTTGCCGGATGGAGAAGCGAGGTACAATTTTGATATCAAAAGTCATACAACATTGAACATGAACGGAAAAGAAATTCATGAGCTTGGTCTAAGAGAGGTTCAGAGAATCTTATCCGAGATGGAAGAGTTGAAAGACAGCATCGGTTTCAAAGGGAGCATTGACGAATTCAATACTTACCTGAAGACTGATCCGAAATTTTATTTCACAAACAAAGAAGACTTGATGAACGGATTCAGGGAAATACTGAAAAGAGTTGATGCAACTCTTCCCATGGAGTTCGGTAAACTTCCCGAGGCGAAGTATGATTTGCGAGAGATGGAAGAATTTCGTGCTGCATCGGCTCCGGCAGCGTATTATTATTCCGCACCGGAGGACAGGTCGCGTCCAGGATATTTTTATGTAAATACTTACAATCTTCCCGGAAGACCGAAATACACAATGACAGTTCTAGCAATGCATGAGGCGGTGCCCGGACATCACTTACAGATGTCAATTGCGCAAGAGCTGAAGAATCTGCCTAAGTTCAGAAGAGATATGTTTGTAACAGCATTCATTGAAGGCTGGGGTTTATACTCGGAGTGTCTGGGATATGAAACGGGAATGTATGATGATCTTTATCAGAGATATGGAGCCTTGACATTTGAAATGTGGCGAGCATGCAGGCTGGTTGTTGATACAGGTATTCACGAAGAGAGATGGACGAGGGAGCAGGCGTACGAATACATGAGAAGATATGCTCCACTATCAGATGGAGATATTCAATCAGAAATTGACAGATACATTTCCTGGCCCGGGCAGGCTCTTGCTTACAAGATTGGTGAACTAAAGATAAAAGAGCTAAGAAAGAAGGCGGAGAATGCTTTAGGAGAGAAATTTGATGTCAGGAAATTTCATGATGAGGTGTTGAAGAACGGTGCAATTCCGCTTCCGCTGCTTGAGAAGAAAATAGATGAATGGATACTTGCGCAAGCAAATTGATTATCAAAAAATTATTTGATACAAAAAAAAACTGCCTTCCCGGAGGGTCGGGAAGGCAGAACCATGAAAGAATGAATCGAATCTTTAAGGAACAATCTTTGTGACAAAAGCGCTTGCGTTGTTAAACGTAATCACAAGATCACTTAAGTCTGCAATATCATCCCCGTTTATATCCGTCGCTACGTATCCTGTTACAAAATTTCCAGCGTCATTAAATATCATTGTTAAATCTGAAAGGTCAACCGTTCCGTCCTGATTGGGATCGCCACTGTAGAAACAGTATTTTCCCGATTTCAAAGTTTGATTGTTTCCATAAGCCTGATTTGCGGCAGATCTGAAATCATAATTAAAGCTACCGCCACTTGTTAATGCAACAGGTGCTGCACTCCATGTTTCAAGTGCATTCCTGTGTGTAAGCTGGAGATAATATGAGCCTGACCCTGCTGTATTATATTCAAATGTTCCATAACCGCTTGTATTGATTCTGTAAGCAGCTTGTTCAACCGGAGCATAAGGTGAACTTGAATTTCTCAATGTACATCTGACTGTATCCTGCACTTGAGCCGATCCATCCCAGAATCCTTCTATGCCAACGTTAAGGTTCAATGAAATTGAAGTGAGGTTTTCATATTTTCTCCAGACTTCGTAACTAGAATTTCTATCACTTATTGCATACCATGTATTTTTATTTGGAATAGCGCAGTCGACTGTTGTCGAGCCTCCGGGATTTGTAGCCGTCCAATTCAAACCGCCGTTGGTTGTCTTTGCCATGTATCCGTTGGTTCCTGATACGATACCATGATTAAGGTTGAGCCATCTTGTTCTGAAGACTGTAACTGTGCTCAACAGATTTCCGGTAAGATCAGTCCATGTTGCACCACGATCAACAGTTCTAATGATCTTTTTGAGGTTCGATGTTCCGTTTCCATTTAGATAAACAACATCCCAACTTGCAACTCTCATATTTGACCAGCCTGTTGAAGTTACATAAGGGTCAATACTTCTCACCCAGTTGTTGCCTCCGTTTGTTGTGCTGTATAGAGTATTGGCCAGTGCATATCCTGAATCTGCGTTAAGCATTTGCACAGAAACGATTGAACCGCCTGGAACACCCTCCAATGCTTGTGAAACCCAGCTAGCACCTCCGTCAACAGTTTTCCAAATGAGTCCGGGTTCAAACGGTGATCTGAAACCTGCAGCATATCCGGTGTTAACATCTGTAAATGAAATTGCATTTATCTGTGAGGTATTCATTGTAGCAGGAAGGCTCAAATAGGTCCATGTAAGTCCTGCGTCAGTTGACTTTGATACTTCGCCGATACCAAGTCCTCCATTGTTCGGGAAGCCTCCGCAAATGTATCCTGTATTTGCATCCACAAATTGAATTCCAAATATTGATCTTGTATGAGCTGTTGACCTCGTTGTCCAGTTCGCTCCGCCGTTAGATGAATAAAGAAGATCTCCGCCTCCGTTTGGTCCAAGCCAGATGTCTCCTGAAGGGACATTATCAAAAGTAGCATTTGGTGAAACAAGCATGCTTGAATATACAGTTGAACCTCCTCCAACGGAGTAGTTCTTGTTTCTCCATGTGGAACCGCCGTCATTAGTGATGTTGACAATTCCTGCATTTCCAACTACGGCAAGGTCGCTTCCGTTAGCATCCATTCCGTAAATTATGAAAGAAGCGGGTTGATTGAGATTGCTGTTATCATAGAAAAAAACCGTATCCCAGCTAACTCCGTCGTTAGTTGATTTAAAGATTGAATAATAAGATCCTGCCATATATAGATTGCCTCCATTATAAACCATGTCTCTTTGACCGACTGTTGCGGGTGCATTTGATTGAGTCCATGTTGCTCCACCGTCGGTTGTGTATGCAAAGTAATTTGCATTTCCGCATGCATAACCTGTATTGGCATCCTTGAAAACAATATCCGTGATTGATGCACTTGTGGTTCCGGGAAGTTGTCTCAATTTCCAAGCTGAATCTTGTCCCGGTAGATGAGTGCAAATCTTACCCGATGAAGTTCCAAGGAAAATTCTTGTTGTATCAATTGCGAAAACACAATTGTAAGTATTGCTGGGAACAATTGGACTAAACGATTGATCCTGCCATGTCAAACCTCCATCTGTGGTCTTAAAGAATCTTGCTCTTGTCCCACCTGTAAGATATCCTGTATTCGAGTCAATAAAATAAAAACCGTTTACGGACCCCGTGGTATCATTGAACTGTGCGAAGTTCCATGTATTACCGCCGTCAATTGTTCGGTTGATCAAACCTGTTGCCACACCCGAAGGAGCAGTTTGAGTTGCGCCTCCGACTATTCCGGTGTTTGAATCGAAAAACCACATTGCGTTCAAATCTCTTGTTGCCAGATTTCCTGTTGAAGAATTATCGGGATTTCCAACTTGATTATTGACTGACCAGGTATCTCCACCGTCATTAGATTTCATGAATGTACCTCTGCCTCCGACAGCATACATTGTAGATGTGTTAAAAATCTTAATTGCTTTAAGGGTGTTTCCGGTTGGCTGTCCATTAAGCCAGTACCAGCCATTCACATCCTGTTGAGCGAAAGCAGCATTGCACAAGAATGCAGCTAAAAACAAAACTAAAAAGAATTTTTTTCCCATTTTGACGCCTTCAAGTTTAGAGTTGATAAAATATTTAGTGCAAAATAGAAATTCTCGTCGCTGAACACAAAGACAGATTTTTCTGAAATACCCAAATGCAATTTGGATGGAGCTTCAATAACTTCATTTTATTTGCTGTTTCAAAGATTTATAATTATCAAAATACCCAAGTGGAAAAATTCAATACAAAGATATTTCAACTGATAAGATCATTTTCTGATAAGGAGATTACTGAATTCAGAAAGCTTATATCATCAAATCTTTATTCATCCGGAAGAAATTATATACCGCTGCTCAATGAAATCATCAGGTATAATAAAATTGGTTTGGAAAATGTTTCGCTGCATTCTCTTTATGAAAAATTGTATCCGGGCAAGAAATACAGCAATCAGACTTTGAAGAATAGATTCTCTGAACTGTTCAAACTCGGGGAGGACTATATTGCTTTTGAACATCTTAAAAAGCATAACATTGAAAAGGAAAAAATTTTACTTACGGAATATCTTGACAGGAGACTACATAATTTTTTTGAAGGTAAATACCGAAAGGCTAAAAAACTTGTAGATGCAATGGCGGACAATGATTACAAGTTCCGCAACATAGCTTTTCTAAACGGCATTAATCTTTCAATGCTAAACAGGAAGAGCAGACTTGAGAGCATGTATAAACAGTACAATGACAGGGCAGATTATGATGTAAGTATTTTCTTCATTCAATTGTTTGAATACGGAATCGAGTTCTTACTTCAGGAATATGACGAAAGAAAGGTCGAGAATAACATTGTTAAACACATGTTGTCGAATTGCGAAATCGAGAAATTGATTGAGAACCTGAACAAAACCAATGTGAAAATCCATAAGTATGTAAAAATGTTCTTCTATATCTATAAGGCATTTGAGAATCCGGAGGAAGAAGCCAATTACTATGAAGCCAGGAAATTATTTAGGGAATTGAGACACTTTCTTAGTGATGATTTAAAGAACGAAGTATATAAATCCATGATTAGTTACTGCATAATCAGGCAGAACAGCGGAGTCAAGAAGTTTCAGCATGAGTTGTTTGATCTATATAACGAGAAACTTCAGCAGGGGCTATATTCAGAGTTCAGGAACAGAATGTTTCCCGTAAATACCTTCAGGGATTATGTTTATATCGGAATTGAAATAGGGGAATACAAATGGGTCGAAAATTTTATCAGAAAGTATTCTAAGGAATTGCCGCTTGATGTAAGGGAAGAAGAAATCAATTTATCATTTGCAAAACTCTATTTCAGCAGCAAACAATTCAAGAAGGCGCTAGAAAACCTTTCTCATATCAAAGGAAAAAATTACCTTCACTATTCCGACAGCTCTGTGTTGAGACTCTGTTGTTATTATGAAATGGCGAGGTATGAAGATGCATTCAGTGAATTGGATAAGTTCAAACATTACTTAAGGAATCATCCGGAGATGCCGAAGATTCACAAGACTCCTAATCTTAGTTTCATGAAAGTTTACCAAAAGATACTTAACTCGATAACGCAGTCAGGGAAGAGTGATCTTGGAATACTTGAGAAAGAAATAAATTCATACAAAAACATTTCCAGAAGGAAATGGCTTCTTGAAAAAATTCCCGATTGAAATTGTGAAAATCACAAATCGGGAATTAAGAGTTACAAGTTACAGATTAATAAAAGACAATCTGTAACTCGTAACTTGAAAACTTAACTTATTTAAGAAGCATCATTCGCCTGGTCTGGACGAAGTTGCCTGCTTTGATCTGATAAAAATAAATTCCACTTGACAGAATTGCGGCATTCATTTCAACATCATAGCTCCCAGGTTCCATTTCTTTGCTGACCAAGGTCAACACTTCCTTTCCAAGCACATCAAATACTTTAAGCGATACAAATGAATGCACCGGAATATTGTATCTGATCTTTGTAGTCGGATTGAAAGGATTGGGATAATTCTGTGACATCGAATAATCAAGTGGAATTGAATTCGAAATTGTATTCGGATCGCCGGTTGGAATCTCATCAACAAATTTTATCATGCCATCTAGAATCCTCTTTACAGTAAACGGATTTGGATTATCCGCAACAGGCCTCATGGATTCAACATCTACGGACATTACAGCGACGTTATAGTTTGGGCTGATTCTTCCGATTGCACACATGGAGTCTGCAAATAATCTGAAACGATATAAATTATATTCCTGCGAAGGAGGAACGGAAGCAGATTTCTTGATTACATCAGTGCTTGGTCCGTAACTGCTGTCGGTTAAATTTGTGTTAATGCTGATGCCAATTATTCCTCTTCCGCCTACGCCCGGACGATCTGCAACATAAGAAATTCCAAGAGTGCTTCTTGCGAATGCAGAATCATAATACGCGCCTCCGATGCGGTCAAGATGGTAGCCAATGTCTTCGGATAAGATTATTACCCTTGCTTTGTTGCTGCCGGTTCCCGAAGAGATATATGCTTTTAATGAGTCTTTAATTTTATTTGACATTACCGAAGAACCTTCACCAAGTACCATCACTCTCTTGAAGCCTCTGAATGAAACTGCATCCGTTCCGGTTACGCCTTTTCTGTTGTAGAGTTCGTAAGTTTTATTTAGTCTTCCGAGATTTACTATTACAGAGTCGCGTGAAATTCTGCAGTTTGCGTTTGTTGAATCATACAACACAAGGATTTCGCC
>JBDHXH010000109.1:0-7040 GCA_039810605.1 Ignavibacteria bacterium
TTTTCGAGAACTCCGATTACCTTAAAAGAATAGGTCCCTACTTTGATTGTTTTGCCGATTGGATCTGTGTTGTCAAAAAATGCTTTTCTGATATCAATACCAATCACGCACACAGGATATCCGCCGTCAGATTCCTTTTGAGTAAAAAATCTTCCCTCATCCATATTGGAGCCAAATGTCAATTGGTATTCAAAGGTAGTTCCCACAACAAAAACATTTTCCAGTACAAGATCTTTATACTTCAATGTTTTTGGAGAACCAACGGACGGACACATCACAGCAGCCGTCTGCGCATTGCGTTCCAGATAATTGTATTGCGTCATCGTAATATCTTTCCTGTTCCTGTAAAATGTCCAGTCTTCTTTACCGAACCATTCAAACTTCTGCACATACAAAACATCCGCTCCTACTGCGGATATACTCTTTTCAAAGGCGCGGTTGATTCCTTCAATGGCAGTCTGCATCAGCGTGACCGAAGTAATTCCTATCACAATTCCGAGAGTCGCCAAAAATGAACGCAATTTATTTCCGGTGATGGCTTTGTAAGATATGATAACATTCTCTTTTATCTCGGAAAAAAAATTCATTGTTTCTGCTTATAAGAAAATTGCGCTTTTGGATTTTTCCATTCTCTTGGGACTTGGACTGTCGCTTTCAATCATTCCGTCCCGGATCTTTATTACTCTGTGAGCATGATGAGCAATGTCCTCTTCATGCGTAACGATTATTATAGTGTTTCCCTTCTGATTGAGCTCTTCCAGCAGTTTCATTATTTCTTCACCTGTTTTTGTATCAAGATTTCCTGTTGGCTCATCGGCAAGAATAATGGAAGGATCGTTAACCAATGCACGCGCTATAGCAACTCTTTGTCTCTGACCTCCCGAAAGCTCATTCGGTTTGTGCTTCATCCTGTCTTCGAGTCCGACATTGTAAAGTGCCTCTTCAGCTTTTTCAATCCTCTCATGCTTTGAAATACCTTTATAAATCAGCGGCAGTTCCACATTATGAAGCGCATCGCTTCTGGCCAGCAGATTAAATGTCTGAAACACAAATCCTATTTCCTTATTTCTGATTTCAGCAAGCTCATCATCATTCATCTCGCTTACATTTTTTCCGTTAAGGAAATATTCTCCCTGCGTGGGAGTATCAAGACAACCAAGTATATTCATAAGTGTGGACTTACCTGAACCCGATGGACCCATTATTGCGACATATTCATTTTTCTTGATTGACAGGCTGACTCCCTTAAGTGCATATAGCTCTTCCGTGCCCATTATGTACAACTTTGTGATATCAATTATTTCAATTAACGGACTGTCCATTAAAAATTATTCTTCCTCTTTGTTAAATTTCTTTTTCATTACTTCATTATCTACCTTTACCTTCGAGCCGTCTTCAAGTTCCTTATTAATTGCTTTGAAACTTCCCTTCACGACTTCCTGGTTCTCCTGCACTCCCTCGGTAACCTCAATATATGAATCGTCGCTGATGCCGGTCTTAACTGGCTCCTTCTTTGCCGTTCCGTTATCAACAATGAAAATTATTTCCTGCGGCTTCTTCTTATTCTGCTTCTTGTCCGACTCTCGAGAAATGTTTTCATTTTCGGTTTCCTGCGCAAGACTATTCTCATTAAAGTCTTCCCTGATTGTAACTGATTGAATCGGAACACTAAGCACGTCATTCTTTTTCTCAACCTCAATGTCAACGGTGCAACTCATTCCGGGTCTCAATTCAACATCATTATCAATAATCCTGATCTTGACGATAAAGTTGACAACTTCCTCCTGCGTGCCCGTACCTTTTGCTGTTGCTGTGTTTGAAATTTCATAAACATATCCTGTAAAAACTTTATCACCGAACGCGTCAATCTGAATCTTGGCTGTATCTCCGAGATTTACCATTGCTACATCAGTCTCTCCGACTTCAACCTGACACTCCATCTTTGATAAATCGGAAATCGTCATTATGTTTGATCCCTGATTTGAAATGGTTCCCAATACTTTTTCCCCCGGTTCATTGTTTAGCTGCGTTACTGTTCCATCTATGGGCGAGTATATAGTTGTCTTTGAAATATCATATTTTATTCTCGAAAGTCCGGTTCTTTGCTGATTGATCTGCGCCCTGCTTGAATTTATTTGCGCAAGCGTCTGGTCAACAGTATTCTGCGCATTGTCAAGATCTGCCTGTGTTGCAAGTCCCTTGTCATATAACTGCTTCACCCTCTTTAACTCGAGCTCATTTCTTTTCAGCGTAACTTCATTTATGCTAAGATTACTTTCCGCAACTCTAATAGCTGCATCCTGCTCCTGTATCTGCGGAACGTAAACATCCTGTTTTATCTTAACAAGAAGGTCTCCCTTCTTCACTTCATCTCCTTCTTTAAAAGGTAACGATGTAAGTTCACCGCTTACTTCAGCACTTATATTAACTTCCGTCTCCGATTGAATCTTCCCCGTAGCAGTAACAAGCTGCGTTATGTTCCTCTTTAAAATTTTTTCTGTCTGAACAGTAATCAGTTTTTCTTTCTTTCCGGATACAACAACTGCAATTCCGATTATGATCACAAGAAGCAATCCGAAGATCCACAGAAGTTTCTTCCTGCTTTTTTTCTTCTTCTTTGCAATTACCGGCTTAGGTCCCGGTATTAATGTTTCAGCCATTTTCCAATATTATTTTTTACCAATTTTTATTAATAATTTAAATCACCTGAATAATATTTCAACGTTCTCTCGGCGAGAAGGAAATCATAGTATGAGTTGATCTGATCAATTTTCAGGTTATTAAGTTTTGTTGTTGCGGTTTGGACATCAAGAAGAGTTCCCAGTCCGACCTTATAGTTTTCTTCCGATAAAAGCTTGTCCTGTTCAGCAGACTTCAGGCTGCGGTTCAAGATTTCAATCTGCTTGTATTGTGTTTCCATATCAAGATAAGCCTTCTTTATATCGCTTCGAATCTGCTGTTCAAGCTGCTTTCTGTCTTCTTCCTTTTGCTTGATTGTGATTTCGGAAATCTGACTTTTGTTGCTAAGTTTGAAACCCTGAAAAATAGGATAGCTGACATTGATGCCGAAGCTGAAAGATCTTGAATCCGCAATTTCTCCGATCCTCGAAGCGTTCAGACCGTAATTGCCGAAAGCTGATATTGTCGGGAAATATAAATTCTTCTTGTCAATGCTTAGCTGAACCTTGTTTACGTTCACACTCTGTATAGCTGCCTTATAATCATATCTCTTATTCAGTGCGGCAGAAGTGAGTTCATCAGTATTTGAATTCCTGTCAAGAATATTCTTAAGTTCCGTTTCCGACAGATCTGTATTTATTCCCTGTGCAGAAGTTGAATACTCCTTATCAAGATTCGTGTTCATGGCAAGAAGCAGATTCACTTTACTCTTGCTCAAGTCATTGCGTGATCTTTCGAGTGAAAGTTCATCCTGTGCCACCTGTACATCCTGCCTGTAAACATCAGCAATTGTCTTTTTACCGACGTCCATAAATTCCTTTACACTTGCAAGCTGTCTTCTTGAGTCTTCGAGAGTTTCTTCATTGGCATCAACGACCTTCTCCTTCTTGAGTACATCAAAGAAAGAAGAATTTACTTTATAGACGACATCATATTTCTCTTTATCAAGCTGTGTCCGGATGAGTCTCTCATTCTCCTGCTGGAAATTTATCTGCTGGTAATTTGAAAATCCGTTGAACAACGTTACACTCGAAGTCACGCCGACAAAGAAATTATTTATCCATGTATTCTGCTTTGGAATTATTATCGGAACACCGTTTTGAAATCTTACCGTTCCTTCCGAGAAAGTATTGTTGCGATTCCATGTTGCGCTCAAGTTTAGATCCGGGAACAAAGTACCTTTTGCCGAACTCGTGTTGAACTCTTGTATTTGCAGGCTACGCCTAAGGTTTACAACATCGGTGTTATTGTTTAATGCAGTATTCACGGCTTCATTTAAGTCAATGGTCTCTTGAGAATATGCTTGAACAGAAATTGATAGGAATACTGAAAACAGGAAAAGTTTTTTAATCATTGTGGGATTTAGTTCTGAATAACGATAATCAAAATAATAAGTTTCAATTTAAAGAAACAGATACATTCAGTTCCTGCTCAATATGACTTTGGCAGTTGAGAAAGGGTTTCAATTAACGAATTGTATGGTCAAAACCGTTTGAAACGGTTTTGACCTGCCGATACATCCTTTCTCCGGCGACGCGGGTTTTAACATTTCAATAATAAACTAATAAAAGTAATTTACGGAAAATTACATTCAAGATGATTTACATTACACGCAAGGAACATTTCTCTTCATCGCATAAACTTGAAAATCCATCTTTGTCTGAAGAAAAGAACGAAGAAATTTATGGTAAATGCAACAATCTTCACGGACATAATTATTACATCGAAGTAACAGTCGCAGGTACGCCTGACTCCGACAGCCAATATGTATTGGATCTGAAGTTACTGAAAAAAATAATTCACGATGAAGTTCTTTCAAAGGTTGATCATAGATTTCTGAACGACCTCGACATTTTCAAAAATATGATTCCAACTACGGAAGTTATGTCCATGGTTTTCTGGAAAATCCTTGAACCTAAAATCAAAAGTAAGAACGCAAGACTTTATTCAATCAGACTTTATGAGACTGAAAAGAATTATGTGGAATACAGAGGTGACTAAAGCTGAAATAAAATATCTGAAGAAGCTCAAGCAAAAAAAACACAGAGACGAGGAACAAAAGTTTCTGATTGAGGGATTTCATCTCATTGAAGAGTGTCTTGCCTCTGTATTATACCGAGACAGCATCGAGAGACTGTTGATCCTTTCGTCAAATAGTCATAAACCTGAAGTACTTAAGATAATTGAAAAAGTCGGAAAAGTTAAAGCTACGGTAATCGAAGAAAAAGTTTTTGATCAGATAAGCGATACCGTCAATTCGCAGGGCATCGTCGCAGAAGTTCGCATGAACCCTCATGAGATTGACCCGGATTCCTTTGCTGATGAAAACATCATAGTCGCACTTGACAGAATAAATGACCCGGGCAATCTTGGAACTATCTTGAGAACCTGCTACTGGTTTGATGTAAAGAAAATTCTCGTTAGCAACGGGTCTGCAGACATATTCAATCCGAAAACTCTGCGCTCCTCACAAGGAGCTGTTTTCCACCTTAATATAAGAACGAACACAAATCTTTCTCACGAGTTAATCTCTCTCAAGGAAAAACAATTTCAGATATTTCTTTCCGATTTGAATTCCCGTTTAATAATTGATCAAATTGATAATTCCACTTCCCGAGTCGCATTAGTCTTTGGAAATGAAGCAAACGGTATTTCGAAGGAACTGCTCGATAATAAAAATTTCAGCAAAGTTAAGATCAAAGGTTATTCGGAATGTGAATCACTTAATGTTGCGGCTGCGGCAGGCATCTTGCTCTATGAATTTAGGAGAGGCAAATAAAAAATGCTGTCTCAAAATATGAGACAGCATCTTTATAAGATTGGGTCTTGCCTTGCTGATTACTTAATCAAAACCATTCTTTTTGTAGCCATGTATTTTCTTTCATTACCGGAATAGACTTCAAGCCTGTAGAAATACATTCCGCTTGAAAGATTCGAACCGTTGAAATTGACTGTATAGAAACCGGCCGGCTTTACATCATTCAATAAGTTCATCACTTCCCTTCCGGCAATATCAAAAATTCTCATTGTGACATGACCGTCAACCGGTATGGCGTACTTAATTTGAGTCGAAGGATTGAAAGGATTTGGATAATTCTGTGCAAGTTCAAATTCTTTCGGAATCATACTTGCGACAGGGTCAGGATTTATTCCCGTTAAAATTGAATCGTTGATGTTTCTCGCCGGATCCTGAATCTCTGTCAAAACAGTGTTATTCAGCCCCGTGAATGCTGTTATCTTTGTGAATGGATTTGGATTGGCGCTTCTCCATCGAAGATTTATAAATTCCGAGAAATTCCAGCTAACAGTATTTGTCAAACGCATTCTGACCACGACCAATCCTCCTGTGTCAACTATAGCTATATTGCTGAAACTTGGCAGGTTGGTTGCCAATCTCAACTGATTCTGGAATACTGTGGGATTAATCGGCCACATTGCTTGAGGAAGTTCAGATGCAATTATTGCGTATGTTAAAGTTCCTCCGTTTGCAAAACCGGTATTGAAATTAAGGAAATATTGAGCAGCCGCATATCTGAACTGTGTTGAGTCCATATTGATGCTGTCCTGTTTTATAAAAATGTCAAACTCAAACGTGTTCATTGTATTGGTGTAGTTCCTTGTGTATAACCAATATCTCGGTTTTACATAAACAGAATCCTGACCAAAGCTGATATTGCAATATCCAACGATTGCTGCAATTATCAGAAAAATTCTAAATTGTTTTTTCATTTCGGTGTGTCTTTAAATTGGGTAAATGTTTTTGAATTAAACTCTTTAAACTCTTAGGGAAACTTTCGTAATGCATCTGTAAAATATAAACTTTTTTACTTAAACAAAAGCTATTTTTAAATTTATGGACTTATCAAAGTCACAAAGTTTGTTGAATTATTAAATGCAATCAGAATATCAGTCAGATCAGAGATATCATCTCCATTGAGATCCGTTGGATTATACCCTGTTAAGAATATTGACGCATCGTTAAATATTTCAACTATGTCTGTTAGGTCTATATTCCCACTGTTCTCTACATCACCGCTGTAAATGCAATACTTCGCTCCCGATTTAATCATGTTGTCTCCATAAGCCATGCTGCTATCAGATGTAAAATCAAATGATTTGACAGCACCCTTCCTTACACTGTCTCCACCGTTTCTGCTCCATGTTTCAAGCGTATTCCTTGTTTTAACCACGATGTAGTACTTTCCGTTGGGAGTATTATTAAAGAAACATAGTCCTGAAAAACTTAGCGAATCAATCACCGTCTTCGCTGAATCAACTGAATTGTAAGGAGATGTATTCTGATGCAAATAAATGCTTGCAGTATCCCTGATGTTAAGCCGGTCATTCGAATTATCATAATA
>JBDHXH010000110.1:0-6743 GCA_039810605.1 Ignavibacteria bacterium
GTTGACGGATTTTTTATAGAGACGCATCCGAATCCGGCGAAGGCTCTTAGCGATGCCAGGAGCATGATGAAACTTGACAAGATGGAGCAACTTCTTTCGCGCCTTAAAAAAATATATCAGATCAAATAATGAATCAGGCACATAGGTTTAGACAATGTTACTTATGATTTGCGGTGTAATTTTTTAAAAATTTAAATGAACGTAAGAATAAATTCTTCAAACACTGGAAAAATAAAGCCCGCCTATTATTCAGGTATATTTTTCATTTCAATGTCCGCACTGCTTCTTGAATTCTCACTGACGAGAGTTCTATCCGTTTCGCTCTGGTATCATTTTGCATTCATGATCATAAGCGTAGCTCTACTCGGATTCGGTATAAGCGGAGTATTGTTGTCTGTGAACAAGAAGCTGCAATCTGCCGATACAGACAAACTTCTTTCAATGCTTTCGATAATGTACGGGGTGAGCGTTATTGTTTCATTTATTCTGATGAACAAGATTCCATTCGATCCGTTCAGTCTGCTCATTGAGCCAATTCAATTCTTGTATCTTCCGTTATATTATTTGCTGATTACTGTTCCGTTTTTCTTTGCGGGGCTGATAATTTCAATCATGCTTTCACGTTTCAAACATGAAATATCAAAATTATATTTTTTTGATCTGCTTGGCGCCGGAGTATCATGCGCCGCGTTTGTACTTCTTGTCCCTGCATTCGGCGGAAACGGAGCCGTGGTATTTGTTGCTGCATTTGCATTTGCGGCCGCTATTATTTTTTCTTATGAAAAATACAGGACATACTCTTTAATATCGTTTATACTGCTTGGAGTGTCTTTGACATTCTTAATAGATTCCGATTCAAGGTTTCCAATAAATGTTACGGCTAATAAAGTTTACGGAAATTACATTAAAGACAGACCTGATCTGAAACTAAGATCGGAGTGGAATACATTTTCAAAAATTGATCTGATGAGGGATGAAGATAAATCGCCCGACGGATATGACATCTATCTTGCTATTATAGATGCGGGGAATGCTACGACGAACATACCGAATGTCAAATCATTTCCGCTTAAATCAAAACCCGCAGATGCATCGAATCTTGCTTTCATTCTGAAAGATTCCGCCGAAAAAGTTTTCATCATCGGCTCTGCAGGCGGAGGAGAAATATTGACAGGACTTTATCACAATGCGAAGAGCATTACCGCAGTTGAAATCAATGGAATCCTGAATGAACTGATTAAGAATGATCTTGCATACTGGACAGGTCCTCTGATAAAGAATAATAAAAAAGTCAGACTCATAACAGATGATGCAAGGTCAGTACTTTCATCAAAGCGCATTGCTTATGACGTGATTATATCCGCGCATACGATATCTGCATCGGCGATTGCAAGCGGCGCAATGAGCCTTGTGGAAAATTACATTCTCACTAAAGAAGCCGTAAAGGAATATCTGAATCATCTCGAGCCAAACGGAATACTCTACATTTCCAGACCGGAGACACAGATACCGAAACTGATTACAACATTGAAAGAATCCCGTTTGGAAAACAGCAAAGGAGTCGAAGACGGCAAGAAAAGTTTTATAATCTTTAGAAGACCGCCGAGCGAATTTGAAACAGACAAGAGTTTTCTTGCAGGAATTGTTTACAAGAAAAACGGATATACTGAAAGTGATGTGATAAGCATGAGGGATGAAGCAGACAAACTTGGTCTGGAAATTTTATATGATCCGATGACGACTAAGGATAGCGAGTACAAAAAACTGATCGAGACTGACAGCATCTACAGGGTTGCCGGCAATTATGCAAAGTATATTGAACCTGCAACTGACGACAAGCCATTCTTTGATCAGAACATCGGGTTTTCCGGATTATCGCTTTCGGGAATCAAAGAAACATTTTCACAGGACGACAAGGCGATCCTTGCGTTGAAGGACAAGCCTGTTGCGGAGACCGCGCTTATCGCGATACTGATTCAGTGCATTTTGATTTCGGGACTTTTCATTTTCATTCCGCTGAAGTTTTTCAAACCTGAAAAAGGAAGTACGGGTGAGTTTTCAATTGACAAAAAATTTCTGATATACTTTGCGTGTTTGGGATTGGGATATATTATACTGCAGGTATGCATGATACAGAAGTTCACGTTGTTTCTTGGACAGCCTGCAATAACAATGCTGACGGTGATTTCAACGATGCTCATTGCCTCCGGAATCGGAAGTTATTTTTCAATCAAATTCTTCAATAACAGCCTGAAAAAATTATACGCTATATTCGGAATAATTTTCATTCTGACGATGGCAATTGGAATGCTCAATCCTGTAATTTTCCAATCGCTGATCAGGCTCGAGCAGCACTGGAGAATCCTGATTTCCATAGCAATAATTTTTCCTCTTGGCTTCTTTATGGGAATGCCTTTTCCTGTTGGAATGTCTCTTATACTTCCAGCTGAAAAAAGATTTGTCGCGTTTGCATGGGGTGTGAACGGTTTTTTTTCGGTGACAGGAACTGTTCTTGCAATCATACTTGCAATGACCGAAGGATTCAGAATAGTTTTCATAACAGCGGCGGTTATTTATCTGTTGGCAATGGTTATAATCAGAATGAGGTATTTGAAAATCAATGAGGCGACAACTTAACAAAATTTAAAGATGAAAAAAACAGAAGATCATTACAGGAAAAAGACGCTTGCAATGCTGGTCGGAGGCGGTCCTGCTCCGGGAATAAACGGAGTCATAAGATCGGTGACAATTGAAGCTATAAATTCGGGATTGAACGTTGTTGGAATTTACGACGGATTTGAACACCTTGTCAACGGAGATTCATCACATAGTGTTGAATTGAGAATTGAAGATGTTTCCAGAATTCATTTTTCCGGAGGAAGCATTCTTAAGACATCACGCGCCAATCCAAGCACGAGCAAAGAAAAACTCGAAGCTGTGCTTAAAGCGCTGACTCAATTATCCGTTGATTATCTCGTGACAATCGGAGGTGACGATACGGCATCAAGTGCGCATAAGATTGATGAACTTGCAAATGGACAGATTCAGGTTGCACATGTTCCGAAGACAATTGATAACGATCTGCCGCTTCCCGGAAACATGCCGACATTTGGTTATCAGACTGCAAGAGATTTCGGATTTCACATTGTCCAGTCACTGATGCTTGATGCAGCTACAACAAACAGATGGTATTACGTTGTATCAATGGGAAGAAAAGCAGGGCATCTTGCGCTCGGAATCGGCAAGGCATCCGGAGCAACATTGACAATCATCGGTGAAGAATTCAGAAATGAGATAATTAGTTTTGAAACGATCTGTGATATTCTCGAAGCGTCAATAATCAAGAGGATGGCTCTGGGAAATCCTTACGGTGTTGCTGTTTTAGCCGAAGGGATCATTACGCGAATTGACCCGGAGGAACTTAAAAATCATCCGTATGTAAATCTTGAAAAAGATCAGCAGGGAAATATTCGTTTATCGGAAATTGACATCGGAAGAATTACGAAGGACGAGGTCAGGAGAAGGCTTCGTGAAAGAGGATTAGATGTTACAATCGTGAATAAAGACATCGGATATGAATTGAGATGTGCTGCTCCGATCCCGTATGACTGTGAATATACGCAGGACCTTGGTTATGCCGCGGTTCGCTATCTTCTCAATGGTAATTCAGGAGCAATTGTAACGGTAAACAAAGGTCAGCTGATTCCCATAAAGTTTGAAAATATAATAGGAGCAAACGGAAGGATTCAAACGAGGGAAGTTGATGTTGATTCGGACAGTTACCAGGTTGCCAGGCAATACATGATAAGGCTTGAGAAAGAAGACTTTGATGAGATTAAGAATGTTGCGAGGCTCGCTTTGATCGGGAATATGACCACGGAGGAATTCATAAAGAGATTCAAGTATCTTATCAATGACCCGCCCGTTAAAAAATCAAAAGACAAAAAACATGAATTGTAAATTCTTGAAATGCACCGGTAAATGAAAATTGGTGTGCTTACAAGCGGTGGTGATTGTGCGGGATTGAATGCAGTCCTGCGTGCCATAGTCAGAAAATCTTTGAGTTATAATTATCAGACTGTTGGTGTCTTGAACGGTTGGAAAGGAATTTTTGACGAAGACTTTGTTGAGTTAGGTTTGAAGGAAATCTCCGGCATTATTCATAAAGGCGGGACAATAATCGGGACATCCAGATTCAGTCCCTTTGAACAGAAGAATGGAAAAAAAATACTTCTTGAAAAAATTTCCAAAGCAGATTTTGATGCCATAATATGCATTGGTGGGGACGGATCAATGCATATAGCGCAGCTTGCATACAAAGCCGGCGTAAACGTGATTGGAATTCCAAAAACAATTGACAATGACATTTACGGAACAGACTATTCTTTCGGATTTGATACGGCAGTAACCATAGCAATGGATGCAATTGACCGTCTGCATTCAACTGCCGAATCGCATCACAGAGTTATGATGCTGGAGGTAATGGGAAGGAACGCAGGCTGGATTGCAGTGAGCGCCGGCATAGCAGGAGGCGCTGATGTAGTATTGATACCTGAAAAAAAATTCAAGATTGAAGAAGTCGTTGACGTAATCAAGAACAGGTTCACAAGAGGAAAATTATTTTCAATAATTGTTGTAGCCGAAGGGATAAGCCTGGAGGGTTGCGGAATTAAATTTGCCGACAACAGACTGAAAGGAAAACAGAAGAAAGATGATTTTGGAAGGGAGAGACTTGGAGGAATTTCTCATTACCTCGCAGATGAGATTGAGAAACGAACGGGATTTGAAACCAGATCTACCATATTGGGATACGTTCAAAGAGGAGGAATGCCAACGGCATTTGACAGAATACTGGGGACAAGGTTTGGAGTTTATGCAGTTGACATGGTAAGGAAAAGGAAATTCGGAAGAATGTGCGCGATTGTCTCAACAGAGATTACGGATGTTCCGATTGAGAAAGCGATCAGCAGGCTGAAAACTGTTGATGCGAAACTCTACAAAGCTGCACAGGTATTTTTTGGATGATACGGACTTAAGGATTATGAGTGATAACAAATCTCCCTAATATCCTGGATCTGTATCGTGAATGGTTTTACCTTGGGCATCACATCAAAATATAAACTTAATTAAAAATGAGGGAGAAAAACGAGTCAGCATTGCATCCGAGCGGTCTTCTCACAAAACTTGGACTTTATACGGCTGTCCTTATTGTGATTAGTTCGATGATAGGTTCGGGTGTCTTTAAGAAAGCTGCTCCAATGGCGGTGGATCTTCAGTCGGGAGGCTTGCTGCTCTTGTGCTGGGTAATAGCAGGAATTATAACACTCATCGGCTCGGTTACCAACGCGGAAGTGGCGGGAATAATAGCCGAGCCGGGCGGACAGTATGTTTACTTCAAACAAATGTACGGAAAGGCATTCGCTTTTATTTACGGATGGTCGTGCTTTTCGGTAATTCAGTCTGCCTCAATAGCATCCATCGCATACGTATTTGCCGAATCCGTCAATGCAATGGTTCTGCTTCCGCATTTGAGTGATTCACTTGAGAGCATTTCCATCTTTGGAATATTTTACCCGTTGCAGAGTTTTGGTGTCAAGGCTCTGACGATTGTCACGATTATTTTTCTGACGACGGCAAATTATCTCGGGGTTGTTTTCGGCGGATTCATTTCCAATTTTTTCACAACTCTTAAAGTCATAGGAATACTGATAATAATTTTTCTCGGACTCACAATGAGCGGAGGTTCGGCATCTAACATTGCGCCACTGGGTCAGAGCAGTTCTGCGGAATATGGTTCATCGCTCGGATTGTTCGGAGCGATGTTTGCGGCGATGCTCGGAGCATTCTGGGCTTATGACGGATGGAACAACATTGGTTATCTCGGAGGCGAAGTCAAAAATCCAAAGCGGAATATTCCGCTTGCATTGTTTATTGGTGTCGGATTGGTAATGATAATTTACCTGCTGACAAATTTTGTTTATTTGTATGTAATGCCTGTTAATGAAATCATTGAAGTTGCAAACCGTGAGAATACCATTATTGCAGTTGAGGTGATGCGAAAGTTCATGGGAAACGGCGGGGCTATGTTTATCTCGATACTCATAATGATATCCACATTCGGAACTACAAACGGAACAATATTAGCCTCTTCAAGAATATATTTTGCAATGGCAAAGGATCATCTGTTTTTCAGATCCGCAGGGAATGTTCATCCGGTTTTCAAAACTCCATACACATCGCTTGTAATACAGGGATTATGGTCATGTCTTCTAGTGCTGTCTGGAACGTTTGATCAGCTAACCGACATGCTGATTTTTGCTTCATTCATCTTCTACGGCGCGGGAGCATTCGGTGTATTCATCCTTAGAAAAAAATTCAAAGAAACTCCAAGACCTTACAAAGCAATCGGATATCCCGTACTGCCAATGATCTTCGTCTTATTCTGTGCAACGCTTGTCATTGTAACCATTATTCAGAATCCGCGCGATGCCGGTATAGGTCTTGCGCTTGTCCTAAGCGGACTGCCGTTTTATGCCGTTTGGAAGAAAAGGAGTATATAAAGTTTTCTGATGTTTCGAAACAGGTATTGTGAAGGGATTTGAAAGTAATCCCCTTTCATGTCTCAAACAATAAAAAATTATACGAGCATTTTTCATTCGCAGGCTTTGCAATACTTAGACGGAAGTCCTGACAAATTCAGGATGAACAGATTAAGAAAGAAATCTCGACCGAGACCGCTTTGT
>JBDHXH010000111.1:0-6643 GCA_039810605.1 Ignavibacteria bacterium
CAATGCTTATTCAGAAGCCGAAAGGCACATACGACATTTTACCCGGCAACTCGTTTCAAAGAACATTTCTCGAAAACAAACTCCGAAATATTTTTTCCGGTTACAATTATGAAGAAATCAGGACTCCTGCGTTTGAGAAGACGGAACTTTTTAAAAGGGGAATAGGAGAGGAAACTGATATCGTCTCGAAAGAAATGTATTCATTTAATGAAGGTGAATTTACATTAAAGCCTGAAATGACCGCGCCCGTTGTGAGAGCGTATCTTGAAAATAGTTTGTTCAACGAGTCACCGGTGAGAAAATTGTTTTACATCTGCAATATGTTCAGAAGCGAAAGACCACAGGCGGGAAGGTTCAGAGAGTTCTCTCAATTCGGCGCAGAATTGATTGGCAGCAATGATTGCTTTGCAGACATTGAAATGATAATATTGGCAGATGCGATTCTGAAGTCTTTCGGGATTAAGGGTATAACTGTGAAGCTGAACACAATAGGAACTCTCAATGAGCGTGAATCATACATTTCGGAATTGAAAAAATATCTGAAAAATTTTTCCGGAAAATTGTCAAAGGACAGTGAGCGAAGACTTGAAAAAAATGCATTGAGGGTCCTAGATTCCAAAGATCCGGGTGACATTGAGATATTAGAACAGGCGCCGGTCATTCAGGAGTTTTTGAAACAGGAAACTCTTGATCATTTTGACAGAATTTTATCAGGGTTGAAATCAAATGGCATTTCGTTCGAAACGGATTTCAAATTAGTCAGAGGGATTGATTACTATACTTCCACAGTTTTTGAATTTGTTTCGGATTCGCTTGGTGCGCAGAATACCGTCATCGGAGGCGGCAGATACGATGTTCTCGTTGAAATGCTCGGCGGGAAACCAACGCCTGCAATTGGTTTTGCGGCAGGGATTGAAAGGATGTTGATGATTCTTGAGAAACAGAAATTTGATTTTCCTCCGGAGCCGCCACTGAAACTTTACTTTGTTACTATCGGCGAGGCGGCAAAATCATTTTGCATGAATCTTATGAAACAACTTCGCTCAACCGGTATTAAATGCGAAACGGATTTTCTGAACCGAAGTGTTAAATCGCAGATGAAGGAAGCCAATAGGATGAATGCAGAATACGTGGTGGTAATTGGGGATGAAGAGTTAAAGAACAATTCGGCGATGTTGCGAAAGATGTCTGACAGTACCGAAATCAAAATTGAAGATTTGCAAAATATAAAACAACTTTTACAATGAGAACCAGAGCTGTAAGACCGGAAAGACTTGACTACGAATATGAGCTTTATATTTCAAAGGGTACCGACAGTATTTTGAAGAAGCAATTTATTTTGTTTGACTTCAGGACGAAAAAACTTTTTGAGAATTTTGCATACAAGATGCATGTAATCCCTGAATTTGACGAAGACAGCAAGGAATTGAAATTTAATATAGAAGGACTTTCAGCGCCTCGTGTGGATATTTCAAAAGAAGGTCCTGCAAGTTTCGAATATAAATTTTTCGATTACAAAAACAGTGAATACAGTTTGAGACTCACAAAATATCTGAAACAAAAGACATTATTCAAGATTAAGATTACACCAAAATCAATTAAAGTAATCTTGAATCCAAAAAAAACATTTATTAAAGTGATTGCAGAGTAGTTATGTATCCCAAACTTTTTGAGATCGGTTCAGTACCCGTTTACAGCTATGGGTTAATGCTTGGTGTCGCCTTTCTGGTCGGCTCATCTCTCTTCAGCAGAGAGTTGAAGCGATGCGGCATGAGTGAAAATATCGGTGTGACAATAACATTCCTTTCGCTGATTGGCGGTATTGCCGGTGCAAAACTTTTTTATATAATTGAAGAATGGAATTTCGGGACGGGTGAACCAATTGGCTCTTATTTTACAAAAGACGTTTTACTCTCTCCTTCGGGCTTGACATTTTATGGCGGACTGATAGTCGCAATCATATTGATTGTAATTTATTGCAGGTCAAAGAAAATTTCCGTGCTGAAGATATTCGATTTGATGTCACCCTCCGCGGCAATCGGTTACGGACTGGCGCGTATAGGATGTCATTTGTCCGGAGACGGTGATTATGGAACTGTTGTCAATGGTACCTTCTGGGAATTTCTGGGTTACAGCTACAGCAACGGAACTGTCCCGACAAAGGAGGGTGTGCTTGTTCATCCGACGCCGGTTTATGAATTCGTTGCTTCACTCCTTATATTTATTTTTTTATGGAAGTACAGGGATCGTTACAAGACATCCGGAATCATCTTTGCATATTACCTGATACTTGCGGGCGCAGAAAGGGTGCTTGTTGAAATTATAAGATTAAACCCGGTCGTTGCATTCGGGCTTAGTCAGGCGCAGATGATTTCAGTAATTATGATTGTTGCCGGAATAGTTCTGCTGTATAGCAGACTCAACGTTGAAAAAAAGTATTTGCTCCAGTCACATACAGCAGGACATTGAAAAAGTTGTTGCTGTATTCAAAACCGAATTGTCATCTGTGTGAAGTAATGAAATCCGAACTGAATCAGATTAGACAAAATTATGATTTTGAATTGGAGGTGATTAACATTGAGAATGATGAAGAACTTTTCAGGAAATACAAAGATAGGATACCCGTGTTAAAAATTAACGGAGTTATAATTGCAAAATTCAGAATTGATAAAGAATTAATAAAGAAAAAATTAGAGGAATAAAAAAGCCGGCGTGAGTAAAGTCAGCCGGCTTCATGAAATTTCAGTTAATGAATGTCGTTATTTCATCAGGATCATCTTCTTCGACTCTACAAAATTTCCGGCACTGATTGTATAATAATAAATTCCCGAAGAAAGGCTGCTGCCGTTAAAATCAACTTTATATTTCCCCGCGGAGAAATTCTGATTATCAATCAGATTGCTCACGAGATGTCCGAGAGCATCATAAACCTTTAGACTAACACCTGATGTTTTTGGTATTGAGAAAATAATCTGTGTGACAGGGTTAAACGGATTCGGAAAATTCTGACTCAAACTGAAATTTGTAATTTCCGAAGAAATGTTAGTAATGCCCGAACCTCCGATTTCAACCTGAAAAGTATTCTCAACAAATAAAGAAGGATTATCTGTATTATACATTCTTACTTTTGAAGTGCCAAGACCGGGACCGCTGCAGGTGAAGTCAATGTAGAAGAGCGTGTCAGTATGATTCGGACCTATGGAATAAGGAGGAAAAGCCGGCAATGAAATTGTATCAATCATCGGAGCATAGCACAAGTCATAGCACATCTGCGTCTGCCAGGATGCAGGAATATTGTTTTCAATTCTTGCAAACCTGAAATTCAGAGTGGAGGAAGTGTTGTTGCTTACAATAGCACGATGTTTTACAACCTGAATGGAATCAGGTATGTAAGGGTAGTGGATATATGTTGGATCTAAAGGAGTATAAGTGAATCCTTGCGCGGAAACCCTCCCTGAAGATACAACGCCCGCTGCAATGATCAGCAAGTAAATCAATTTTTTCATTTCTTTTTTTTCTTGTTTATTGTTTTAGTTAAGCAGACCCTGGAGCCTGTTAAAATATTGCTTTGCGAGCAGATAGTCGGGGGCTATACTGATGGCTGTTTTATACTCTTCAATTGCTTCGAACCAGAGACCTTTACTCTCAAGGACTCTTCCAATATTAACATGAGCAAACTGCGGATTTTCGTAACGCTTAGCTTTAAGTGCAAGCTCAAGCCACGTGATCGCTTCGTCAAAATTTCCCTGCTGTATAAGATAGGCGCCAATATCATTGTATGGATTTCCATAATCGGGATCAATTGCTATGGCATTCTTGCATTCTTCAATTGCCTTTTCGTAATTGCCGAGAAAACTGTATGTCCAGCCGAGGAATGTATATGCTTCCGATGTAGGATATATCTCGAGAGATTTTTTGTAATTTAAGATTGCTTCTTCGAATTGCCCGTTCATCTGCAGACGATAGGCTTTGAGCAGATATTCTTTTGATTCCTCGAGCGGACCGTATAATTTATCTTTGTTCATTGTATACTAAGATTTCATATCAAGAACATAATGCCAGTCCCGAAAAGTTTCATTTTGTCAAAAATAATACTTCAGAAAAACTAATTCAATTGAAAAAGTGTATACGACAATTTTGAAATTCTTAAGATTTTCAGGTTTTTCAATATTTGCGTGACTATTTGGCATAGGACAATAAACTTTTGGAGTTGACGCTATGACTGCGTTCAAGATTTGGAGAATATAATTTGGAAACTCAAGGTTTTTGAATTGATGTTCACTATATTATTTAAAAGATTTACTACATGATTTTCCAAACAAAATTTAAGCAAAGAACAGTAGTGTCATAATTCTAATGAACAGGATGGCACACTTCCTAAAATGAAAAATACTAAACTCGTAAAGCTTCTTAAGGCAATAGATCGTTATGAGATACGCCAGCTTAAAGATTTCATTCATTCCCGGGTATTTAACAAAAACAAAAACGTCTCAAGACTCTTTGATGAATTGATAAAATTCTACCCGGAGTTTGAAAGCGATAGGATGAAAGAAGAAGATATATTTCCAAAAGTTTTTGACAGCGCAAAATTTGATTATTTCAGATTCAGGAATGCTTCATCGGATTTGTTTAAGCTTTGCATGGAGTTTCTTTCATTCATCAGATACAGAAATGATAATTTTTTGAGAGAATATTATCAGATTCAGGAGGCATTCAAAAGGGGACTTGACGGTATTTTCCTCCAGGCTTTAAAGTCTGCGACTGCAAAAAATGAAAATTCATCCGCAAAAGATGAACATTATCTTAGCCGTAAGATTGACCTCCTCGAAGAGAGCATTTCTTATCACACGCTAAGAAGACCCAATGAATTTATCAATCTGCAGCAAGACAAGCTTGATCTATTTACGCAATATGCACTCATGAAATTTTTGAAGTTATACAACATAATGTTACATGAGAAAAAGCAGAACAACTTCATGTTCACAATGAATATGTTTGATGAAGTGATCGGCTACATCGAGAAGAATAAGAATGCAGACAATGCGACAATTCAGATATACTATCACATTATAATGCTGGAAATGAAATCGGAGGACTTTCATTTTTACAAGTTAAAAGAACTAAGGAATGAATACTATGATGCGTTGAGTGATTATGACAAGTATATGAGTTTTCTTCACATGGCCGGGTACTGTGCGCAGATGTACAATGTATATTCCCGCACTGATCTTCAGCGTGAACACTTTGAACTCAATCGCGATAGGAATCTTCACATAGGACTTGCCGACGTTGGCAAAATTCTCTATCCGGATTTTATAAATGAAGTTAAGATTGCTTTAAGAGTAGATGAAATCAGGTGGGCTGAAGATTATATGAAAGGGAATAAAGATAAACTTGAAATGGAGAAAGACAGCACGCTCAACTTTTGCCTGGGAATGATTTGTTATAAACAGGGGAGCATGGATGAAGCTCTGCATCTGCTTTCAAAGACATTTTTCCCGAATTTTATTCTCAAACTTCAGGTGAAGATTCTTCAGTTGCACATTTATGTTGAAATGAATTTCTTCGATCAGGCGTATGCGGCAATTGACGCATTCAAACATTATCTGAAGAGGGAGAAAACAATTAAAACTGATTTTAAAAATATTTTCAATGAATATTTAAGACTTGTCTCTGCGCTCATAAAATTCAAAGAAGGAACCGGTGAAGATGGTTATGATGCGGTCTTGCTGAATAAGGAAATCGAAAAACTCGAGGGCAATCAATTTGGAATCAAACTGTGGTTAAAGCAGCAAATGAAAGCTTCAAAGTAAAATGTAATCTTAAGTCCGCTTCTTGGGATTATTTCTGAAAACGATTTCACCATCTTTGTAAACTATGAATTCTCCCGGCATATAACTTTCCCAATACTCATCTGTCATCGGATTGGTCGCGACTATGTAACCGGTTTGCTCTTTGTCATCTTCGAGTGCAAGAATGATTTCAAAATCATCGTCGGAGAGTGTGATCAGTTCATGCGGAGGACTTCTCTTCACGTGGCAGTAATCCTTGAAATCATTTACGTCATTGTAACAGAACAAAAATTCGCCGTCGGAAAAAATTGTGTTGAACTTTCCAAGCTTATTTATTTCGGACAGCCTCTCACTGATCCAATTGAAGTCCTCCTCTTTCCAGTTTCGTACACCTCTGGTTTCAATCAGATTAAGAATGTGACAGAAAGAATGTTCGGAATCTGTTTCTCCCACAGGTGTAAATCTGCCTGTATCAAGATCGTTAAAAGATTTTAGATCTCCGTTGTGAGCAAAGACAAAATCTTTTCCGAATAGTTCTCTGGAGAAAGGATGTGTGTTCTTGTGAGAAATTGCTCCGACACTTGATTTCCTGACATGAGTAACAAAAATATTTGAGACAAGTCCGGGATAATCTCTCATGAATGCCGAAAGTCGGCTCACTCCGGCTTCAATCGGTTCCTTTATAATCTGTGCAGACTTGTCGGGATAGAATCCAACCCCCCATCCGTCAGGATTCCTATGACCTTTCTTGCTCACGGCAGTCATGGATAGTACCGGTCTTATCGGATTTTTGAACGATATGCCAAGTATTTCACACATTTTAAAATATCAGATGTTTTTGAAATGGTCTT
>JBDHXH010000112.1:0-6620 GCA_039810605.1 Ignavibacteria bacterium
GTTTTCAAAAAAATATTTTAGCTTCCGATTTTGATATACTTTCTAAGTTATTACTCGATTTCAAAATTAATTTGGACAGCATTGCATTTGAATAATCTGAATCGAGATTATTTTTTTGCAACTCAACTACTGATATGCTTCAAAAATATTTTCAACAGCATTGGTTGAATTTCATTTTGCAAGAATGGCAATAGAAATTTGTAATTGAATTCACTGTGTCTTCTGATTTATTTATCTTAAATCCAAGATTATCCATGATGATTCAATTATACAAATTAAACAACATGTGTCTGCTGATGTTAAGCATACTTGCATTGATCCTGATTTCGTCATGCAATCCAATGAAGAAAGATGTAATGAAAGACACAGCAGATGATGTAAACTCAATAATACTTTCTGAATCAAAAGACGGAAAGTTTCTTGTCATGAATGAAGAAGTGTTTCAGGCAACCTCAAAATCGGATGACAGAGGTATCAGGCAGATCACAGGTTACACCGAGTACAGAATTTCAAGTTATGATCTTAATACGGGCACATTGTCAAGACGAATTGCCTTAGGTGATGCAAAGGATAATTCGTGCATATTCCTCGGAGAGACTGACGGCAAACTCTGGTACAAGAGTGTAGATAAGCAATTTGGATTTCACGCAAGGGATCCAAAAACGCTCGATGTTGTAGTTTCGGAAGCTCAACTCACAGATGCAAATCCGGTTCTGAAAAATAATCTTAGCCGTCCCGAATGGAACAACATCATTCGTTACTACGGATTTGATGCCGTGAGAAACTCGCCGATGATAGCTGACAATCAAGGGTTTGTGTATATTGTAGATCCTGTAACACTCAAGGCTGAAAAAATTTCAGAGTCCATAACAAATCTTGATTTTGATAATCGCTGTACATCGAGTTCCATTAATCTTGATGTCAATAAATCAGTTAATCTCCTGGGAAGTCCGCGGAGCTTTATCACTTATGAAGGCAGGGAAGTGAAGGAACCTTCATTTCTGAAGGGAGAATTTTTGGTAAGTTCAAATTCAACAAATCCGCTTAAATCAAATTCCGGATTTATTCTGCCCATCGAAAAAGAAATTGAAATACAAAAGCATACAATTGATTCAATTAAAGAATTCATTGCAAATGCAGATACTATTTCCGGGGACAAATGGGAAAGAAGAAAAAATGTAAACAACCTCAAGTACGCACAGAGAAATATAGAGTATGCATTGGAGAATATTGAAAGAGAAGAAGACAAGATAAAAAGAGAAGTAATGGATGATTATTTTGAAATTATAACTGCCGGGAATTGCTCCTTTGTATTGAGTCAAACTGACGCAACGGATCAGGCGAAAGTAATTATTTCCAAAATAAAATTTAACGGCGACTCGACAATAACACTTGTGTGGCAGACAGAACTACAGAACATTTTCCGCGATCCGGTAAAAGGTCTGGACAGATCTTCGTTTGAAATAGTATTCTCAAAAGGGAGTCCTGATCTTAACACGATGCGGGCGATTGCCGACGATAAGAAGTTAATTTTTGTGTTCATGCTAAAGGCAGTCTGCCTCGATATTGAAAGCGGAAAGATACTCTGGCAATTTGATGTCTGAATTGTTGAAAGTTTCGGGTTGTAAATTTTTTTCATTCTATTGATTCAGATTGATTCGGAAGTATACTTAGTATTACTTTACTTGATTTTTTCTACTGTCTAAATTATTTATTTTGCCACAATCTAATATTCCGACAATGTTATCAAACTCAAAGAGTATAACGGATGCAGCTTCTGATTATGTATTCGATCTCTTAAAGACAAGGCTTCCGAGTGTTTACGTTTATCACAATTACAGGCATACCGAGGATGTCGTTGATGCGGCGAAGAAAATAGGGAACAAGTCCGGATTGAATGATGAAGAGATTGAAATAGTGACTCTTGCGGCATGGTTTCATGATACGGGATTTATTGAGAGAAGCGACAATCATGAAGATGCAAGCATACGAATTGCTACAGAATTCCTGAAGAATAATAATTACAGGGATGAGAAACTTGCTAAGGTAGTTGAGTGTATTGATGTGACACGTTACGGAACTGCGCCCGCTAATTTGCTGCAGGAAGTAATGTGCGATGCAGATCTTTTTCACCTTGGTAAAGACAATGAATACTATGATAAATCGGACTTGCTCCGGCTGGAATGGGAAAAAACAAATAACAAGCCTTACTCTGAACTTGAGTGGCTCAAGATTAATATTGACTTTCTTTCAACACATAAATTCTATACTCGCTATGCAAAAAAGGTTATGGATGAAGGAAAAGCTGAACTGCTCCTCAAACTCCAGAAAAGATACAGAAAAAAACTTGACGATAAATCAGACGAGGAGAAAAAGGATGAGAAGCTTGAACTCGAGAAAGAGAAACTAAAGGCAAAGAAGGATGCTAAGAACACGGCAGAGAGAGGAATTGAAACGATGTTCAAGAATGCAATCAGGACGCATGTTGAATTCAGCGGTCTTGCTGACGGAAAGGCTAATATAATGATCAGCATAAATACACTTATCATTGGAGCGATTGTTACTGTTCTGCTTCGCAAACTTGATGTCAATCCACAGCTCATAATTCCGACATTTATACTTCTTGTTGTCAGTCTAATATGCATTATATTTGCGGTAAAAGTTACTAGACCAACTGTATCAAGCGGTAAATTCTCAAAGGATGATATCAAGAACAAGACTGCAAATCTTTTGTACTTCGGTAATTTTTACAATATGGATCTGAAGGATTTTAAATGGGGAATGTACGAAATGATGAGTGACAAGGATTATTTATACGGAAGCATGATACAGGACTTTTATACTTTAGGTCAGGTGCTCGGGAAGAAATACAAGTATCTTAAAGTCTGCTATACAATTTTTTTATGGGGACTGGTTATTTCTGTCCTGGCTTATATTGTTGCCTTTATGGTAACTCCGATGCAGCCGATAAATTTGTTTGAATAATATGCCCGCATTCGTCGTCCGTCCATAATCATCAGCATTTGATTTCATAAATTTATACTCATAATTCAATCAAGACTCTCTTATTAATCAGGCACGCGAAGTCCAGTTGGAAGTATCCCGAACTGAATGATCATGACAGACCTTTGAACAAAAGGGGGAAGCATGATGCGCCTTTAATGGCCAAGATTCTGAAGAAGAAGGGAATCAGAGCGGATTTAATTTTGTCAAGTTCGGCAATACGAGCGGCACAATACGCGGAAATTATTGCCGAAGAACTGGAGACAGGGAAGAAGAGTGTTGTTACAACAAAGAAGTTGTATATGGCAGATGAAAGTGAAATGCTTGAACTTCTGAAATCAATTGGAGATGAGATAGAAACAGTTATATTGGTTGGTCATAATCCGTCTCTCACTTACTTCGCGGAAAGGATTTCAAACCATGAAATCGCAAATATACCAACCTCCGGAATCTTTGCCGTTGAACTTGACATAAGCAAGTGGAGCGATCTTGATTTAGGGAAAGGTAAATTTGCATTCTTTGAGTATCCCAAAATGTATTATTAATATTCTCCGTTTACATTTCAATGAAGTATTTCAACAGGGACTTAAGCTGGCTTTCGTTTAATCACAGAGTGTTGCAGGAAGCAGCCGATGAAAGTGTTCCTCTGTTTGAAAGGCTGAAGTTCCTTGCAATTTTTTCATCCAACCTGGAAGAATTCTTCCGCGTTCGTGTTGCTTCCTTGCGAAGTCTTATAAAACTTAACAAGAAGACTGCAAGAGAACTTGGATTTGACCCGCGAAAACTTCTGAAGCAGATTTATAAAAAGGTCAGCTTACTTCAGAATGAATTCGGTAAAATTTTCAGAGATCAGATTATCCCCGATCTTTTGCAGAATAAAATTCTTATAAAATCAGATGCGGATCTTGATGGGCATGAAAGAGTTTTTGTGGAGGATTATTTTGTTACCAATGTTCAGCCGTATATTGCGCCTATAATTCTCATAAAGAAAAAAGTAAAGCCGTTCCTTCGAACCGGCGTTTTGTATTTTGCAATCGCAATGTCGCTAAAGAGCTCGAAGTCTGAAAAGAAGAAGAGCTATTACGGACTTGTTGAGATACCGTCTGAGAGGATGCCGAGATTCATCATTATTCCCGGAACAGATGAGCGGGTGTCGGTAATGTTCCTCGATGATATAATAAGGATGCATCTCGGAAGGGTTTTTCACGGTTACAGGATTGATGAGATATGTTCGGTGAAGCTGACGCGCGATGCGGAGTTATACATTGAAGATGAATTCTCCGGCAATCTGCTTGAGAAGATCAGAAAGAGTCTTGGAAAAAGAATAACAGGATCACCGAGCAGATTTCTTTTTGATGAACGATGTTCAGGAAAACTTCTCAATTTCCTGACGGAGTCATTGGAACTTTCAAAAGATGATTTGCTGCCCGGCGCACGCTACCACAACTTCAGTGACTTCTTCCGGTTTCCCCACCCGTCTATTCCACAACTCGAGTTTGCTCCCATAAAGGCAATTGTAATCAAGGGATTAAATCTGTCAGACAACACAGTAGATGAAGTTTTCAAAAAAGATTTCCTTCTCAACTTTCCATATCAATCATTTGATCATGTTTTAAAATTCATTGATACTGCAGCAACCGATGAAAGTGTGACAGAAATAAAAATTACTTTATATCGTGTTGCAAAGCAGTCAAAGATAATTGACAGTCTCATCAGCGCATTGAAGAGGGGTAAGCGGGTAGTTGTTTTTTCGGAAGTGAAGGCGAGGTTTGATGAAGAACTCAATCTCGAATATGCTGGAATTCTCGAGGCAAACGGTGCTAAAGTTTTATACAGCATTCCCGGATTGAAAGTTCATGCAAAGATATGTCAGGTAAGCAGAAGAAATGATGAAAGCGTTGAAAGGTGTAGTTTTCTTTCGACCGGAAACTTTAATGAAAACACTTCGAAGATTTATTCCGATATCGGTTTGTTTACCGCCGACAAAACTTTGAATGACGATGTTAACAGGTTGTTCGATTACCTTGAAGGAAAGAGTAAAGAGGCGGAGTTTGATGAATTGCTTGTTGGACAATTTAATATGAAAAGAAAATTTCTGTCGCTCATACAAAAGGAGATGGACAATTCAAGGAATGGAATCGCTTCTTCAATTATTCTTAAGCTGAACAGTCTTGAAGACCGAAAAATGATAGACAGACTCTATGAAGCGAGCAATGCCGGGGTGAGTATTCAAATCATAGTCAGAGGAATCTGCTGTCTCGTTCCGGGTGTTAAAGGTCAAAGTGAAAATATTAAAGTTATCAGCATTGTTGACAGATTTCTCGAACACAGCAGGATATTTATTTTCAGCAACAGGGGAGAGCGGAAGATTTATATCTCGTCGGCAGACTGGATGAAAAGAAATTTGAGCAGAAGGATTGAGACTGCAATTGTCATTAAGGATGAACGATTAAAAGCTGTAATAACGGACATTGTTAACCTTCAGCTAAATGACAGAACTAAGGCGCGTGCAATAGACGTTGAACAGAGTAATCCTTACGTTGAAGACCGCGAACCAAACGGCGAGGGCTCGCAGGCAAAAACATATAAGTATTTGGAAACACGAGTTGAACTGAATTCGGATCTTTCCTGAACCATCTGTATATCTCGTTTGAATATCTCAAGGAGTTTCAAATTAGCTTTGCGCAGCACAGCCTGTCTAAAGCACATCGCTCTGTATCAAAGGTTTATTAGGAAGGGAGAATTTGTAATCCGGGTCATCGTTCTTCTATACTGAATAATTCGACTTCCTGCGCCTTCCCTCTCAACAGAAATTTTCCTAAAGACTCTGATTTGAATTCAACAGGAAGGGTTATCTTTTTCAAGATGTCTTCGGACACAAGAAATTTTCTGCCAAGAAGATTACATTGAGATTGAATCCGAGAGGCAGTATTGAGCACGTCTCCCTGAAAGACAATTTCTCTTTTTGAGTCTCCGATTTCTCCGGTTACAACTGTTCCACAGTGAAGCCCTGCTTTGAAACCCGGGACTATTCCGAATTCTTCCTCATACTTTTCCCTTAGTTCGTCAATTTTATTTTTGATGTTGAAAAAGCATCTTATGCAATTTGCATCTTCGTAACCGCAATTATTTTTCCAGCTGATTACAACTTCGTCGCCGACATATTGATATATTTCTCCTCTTGATTCGACAATCGGATCGTCAATGTCAAAGAAATATGAGTTCATAAATCTGTGAAAGCGCACGGGGTCCAGTTTCTCGGCAATAGTAGTTGAAGAGGAAAGATCGAGGAACATAAAAGCTCGGTCTTCTTCTTTGGGACTGTGATATTTTCCCGTAAGATAACTTATGAGAACCCTTTTTCCGAGCAGAGAATTTATTTGAGAAAAGAAGTTGATAAGAAATCCAACGACTATGGCAAAGATGAAAATGTTTCTGAAGTCGCCAACGGTGATGAAGTGTTTGAAGTCATCGCTTGCAAGAGTAGTGAATATATTTGTTTCATTGATACTGCTCTCATGGACAACCCAGACAATAATCACCGAGAATGAAATTACTGCAACATAGAGGAGAGTCCTTAATATAAGTGTGACGGAGAAACGAAGTCTTTTGAATCT
>JBDHXH010000113.1:0-6558 GCA_039810605.1 Ignavibacteria bacterium
CGAATATTTAAATCAAAGGAGAGGCTCTGTTCCTACAAATAGTCAATTAGTTTTTACACACTAAAAGGAACGTTATCACTTTTTTCATGATCGAATTCCTCTCTCAATTGAAGTTTTAAAAATTTTTAATTTTATTATTTTAGATTGATTTTGTATAAATAAAAGGGCGAAGCTCTCCTTCAGTTTTGGAGAATATCTTAAAACTCGTTGACCGCGACTTTTCTAGATGCTGCTTCAGCCCTTTTTACAATTTTATGGAGGTCTTATTTTCTACAAACATTTTTATTTTAGTAATACAAATTTCATTACAGCAGACTCATTTCCAGAGGACAATTTAAAGTAATACATTCCACTTGAAAGGTGACTTGCATTATAACTAATTTCATATTCCCCCTTATTCAAGTATTTATTAAATATCTTATCTGATTCTCTCCCTAATAAATCATAAACTTTTAAAATGTAATTTGCTGTTTTATTTATACTGAATTTTATGTTTGTTACCAAATTGGATGGATTGGGAAAAATCGATTGAATCTTAATGTCCTCAGATATAATCTGATTAAAGGTAAGTATCTTTGTGATTGTTTGCCCACCTGTAGTAGTATGTTGTATTTTGCCCGCACCTCCAACTCCCCATACAATTGAATCGCTGAAACAATAGATCGAACCCCAGAATCTTGGGTCACTTGAAGTTTCTTCTCTGAGCCAACTGTAACCAGCATTCGTAGATTTATAGATCCAACCATATGTTCCACCCGCCCAACCTGTATTTTCATTTGCAAATGCAACACTGTATATAACAGAAGGCGGATAACAATCTATCGTATCAATAACGCTCCAGCTTTCGCAAAAATCCTGACTATAAAAAACGGGAGCATCTCCGCTAGAAGCAAGCCAAACACTGTTATTTACAACTGCAATTTTTCTAAACATGTAAAATCGAGTAGTTGGAACATTTGTATTAAACCAATCCACACCACCATTGGTGGTTTTGAATACCCTGCCGTCACCGGTGAATATTCCCGTATTAATGTCCTTAAAATATATTTCGTAATTCTGAAACCACGGTGCATAGAGTGAATCTAACGTTTGCCCACCGTCATACGTCCTGAAAACTTTGTATGATCCTAATATCCAACCAGTATCCTTGTTGAGGAAATAAATTCCTATAGCAGATGAATTACAACTTGAACATGAATGTAGAACATTCCAATTCATTCCTCCATTAGTTGTCTTCATAATAAAATCCCCGCTACTGGTTACATATACAATATTTGAATCTATAGGAGCGACGCTCCATAAGTTAGGGCTAAGTATCGGAGATGGATTAGGAATATTAATCCAGTTACTTCCACCATTGGTTGTTTTAAGTACAACTCCTGCATCACCCACAGCCCAGCCGGTCTTGAGGTTTATGAATTCTATGTCATATAGATTTTCATTTGTACCCGAATTTTGCGGTAGCCATTGAGCGACACATTTTGCCGCGACAATTGTCAAGCAAAAAAAGAACTTTAATTTTTTCATCGTTTAATTTTCTTTCGAATCTCTTTCCATTGATTCATTAAATCAGGCGGATACTCTTTTACTTTGAAACTTGTACCATAGTCGCGAATTGATGCAAGAGCAAAGTTTTTCTTTGACCAGTCCAAAGCAATGTAGTGTTTGTATATTTCATTTTGTTTAACTTGTTGTTGCATAAGGGCTCCTTTCGGTTAGAAGTTCATAATTCTACGGAAAATCGTAATTAATACGAAATTAATCCGTACTAACTCAAATTGAAAGTGAGCCCCTTTTGTTAATTTACCGGCGGCAGTTTCAAATTTATTAATTAGGAATGAGAGATTGAATGTCAAAAAAATTTGACTCTTTTCAAATCTCAATCCGAACAGAACAAGCAATGAAACAAATTTCTCCAGTAGAACATAAGTCTTCAAAAGAGTTTTCAAGATACAACCGGTACAATATGTTAGTTGTCAATATGCCTCAAATCAACATTTGGCAATCAGAATTAAACATTATCAAAATTCTTTCCTATAATTATTCCAAGCTGAATTCATTTTGATGAGATACAATTTGCTATCAATGTTTTTGAAGACATTGCAGCAGATTTCTATTTTTGTATTGAGTTTTTTATTACATCTGAAAAAAAAGTATTTTAGAAAATTAAAAAAATATAAACGTCGGGGGAAATTTGAAAAACGTAATCGCAATATTAATCTTGTTGTTTGCAGCAAGCATTCATGCACAAACCCAGAAAATAGGAGACAATCTTTACGTCAGTTCGGCGAGAACTGAATTGCCATGCCATCCGGAGATAAGATTCGATCCGAACATTCACGAGAATTCACAGATGTCCATGCTTGACGTGTATCCTGAATTCATCTGGCCGATGGAAGATGGAATTGATACCGGTATTGTCCTTGTCAACTATGTTGATAATCTTCCCGGTAGCGGGATTAAAGATTATATGGGAAATGAATGGTCTTATAATGGTCATAATGGAACAGACATCTCGCTTCACAATTTCAGGGAAATGGACAGGTTTTATCTCGTCAAAGCTGCCGCACCGGGTACAGTCGTACAAATTGCTTACTCTAATTATGACCGCGACACTGCATGCATAACTGACGCAAACATTGTGCTGATAAGGCATGATGACGGAAGCTATGCGTATTACTTTCATCTCATGAAGAATTCAATTACTGTCAGAGTCGGTGAATATGTTCCCGTAGGGAGAACTATCGGCTATGCCGGAAGCTCGGGATGTTCCTCTGACGCTCATCTGCATTTCGAACCGGGAAGGTTTATAAACAATCAATGGAGCAAACGTGATCCATGGAATGGTACGTATAATAATCTTCCAAGCTTATGGCAGGACCAATTCGGATACGTGAGAAACAGAAACATAAAAGTTCATAACATGGGAGTGTTTACAGAAGGATTGGTTGGGGGAAACATGAACAATGTTAGCCCTGCATTGCTAAAGCAGGGAGTTCTTCAACCCAATACTGTCAGCGGGTATGAATCTAAAATTGGAATGTTCATTCTCCTTCAGGGAAGATATACCGGAACTCCATGCTATATCGAAATCAGAAAACCTAACGGAAATCTTTTTGATGACACTTACTTTTACATCAATGACTATTACCAGTATGCGTGGATATGGTGGACGCCGGATTTCAATCCCGGAATCGCAGAAACCGGAAACTGGTATGTGCGTGTATTATACAACGGCGTCGAACAAATGAGAGATTACTTTGATGTTCAGCTCCTTACCAGCAACAGGCCGAGGCTCTATCCAGTCGCAGGAAAATGTTTCCGACGCACCGCGCTGACACAGCGGGATACTCTCCGCGTCAGACCTGTGAGAGCAAACATGCAGTATGATCTTCTCAATGCTCCTTCAAATGTAACCATCACCAATGATTCCATTCTAAATATTTCTCCAAGCTTTACACAAGCATTCCGCGTGCGTGAATTTAAGGTCATCGCAAGCATTGGAGGAAATGCGACTCTCCGCGATACACTGATTTATAAACTCATTGATACAACAGAAAATCATCCTTCCGGCAACGGAGTTGTATCTCTTGACATGACTGCATTAATCGAAGGAAGATGGGGCGGCTCTTACATGCAGCCTGACACTGCAAAGGCATTGCTTCGAGCACCAATCACACCCTATGGAATCCTTGATTCATCGAAGATTGTTCTTAATAGTAAGGGATTCGGAATCGCAAATTTTATCAATGCATCGGGCGGGATATATTATTATGTCGTATTGAAACATAGAAACTCAATTGAGACATGGACAAAGAATGTTCAGTTGCTTGATTTAGGCCAGCCTAATACTTACAATTTTACAACTTCCTCAAACCAGGCTTATGGAAACAACCTCAAGTTCAGTGATTCCAAATGGTGCATATACAGCGGCGATGTCAATCAGGATGCGACGATTGATCTTTCCGATATCTTAGACACTTACAATTATTCAAATTTATTCTTTCAATCAACTTACTCCGTGTATGACGTAAACGGAGATGAATTTACCGATCTTACTGATATTATAATTGTGTTTAATAATTCATCAAACTTTGTGAGCAGGATCAGACCCTGATTTGCTCTAAAGTTTTGCAAACTAATCTTATCTTCTCATCACTGCGGGATGTTCGTTGCTCCGGCAGTGATGATTCACTTCAATGAGAATTATTCCACGTCTTTAAACTCCAAGCATACAAAAGTTTTCACAGAGTACGCAAAGACTTTTTTCTAACAAGTGCCCCGATAATCAAATATTACTTTGCAGAATCTTTGAAATATAATTACTTTAATTAAAAATTTTAGTTGAGCTTCAGAAAATCGGTATGAAGGCGAATCCCAAAAAGAATAAAGGTAAACATGTTTGGAAAATCAAAACCGATAATGATTCAATTTGATGTAGTTTGAACCCAAGTCTATGGGGCGGTTTGAAGCACCGAAATTTTTGGTCATAAACTAACCATTATTTAAAGCAAGTATTGTTTTCCAAAAATTGTTTTGGAAAGCATTGTGCGAAATTGTTATGAATTATTAATCACTGACAAATCTGTATTTGATTTGAATCTCATAAAAATTAATTTGAATCTGTTTTTTACCAAATCACAATTTTTATGAAGTATCTTTGCGCTGCCTTTTCAATTCTTATTTGCTTCTTACTAAATATTTCTTTTACAAATGCGCAGGTTGATGTTTCAACCGGCGGACCTGTCACAACTTATCCGAATCTTAAACTTGCATTTGATGCAATCAATGGTGGAACACATACCGGAAATATTCTGATTGAGATAACAGGTCAGGGTGTATATCTTGATCCGGGCGCCGCTTCCGTGATTAACAGTTCCGGAGCCGGCAGTGCAGACTATTCATCAATTCTGATAAGACCATCTGCAGACTCTGTTTCTATTTATGCAACAACTTCCGGTGGAAGAGGAGTAATTGAATTAAACGGCGCTGATAATGTTACCATTGACGGTGACAATCCCAACACTCCCGGGATAAACCGTAATCTTTCTATTATCAATACCTCTGCATCAACTTCAACATACACGTCATGTTTCCGTATCGTACTTTCTTCTCTGATTAGTTCCGGGAACAATAATGTTATCAAGAACTGCATCATTAATGGCAGTGCAAAGGGAAGGAATGTTTCTTCAGCAACAAGTACAGCAGGTTCCGAAAACACTACTTTCGGAATTCTCATCGGAGGCGGCGCTTCTACAGTATCTGTTACAAATCCACCCTCGCCCGTGAGTTCAGTCTCCGCTACTATTGGCAGCGGAATTACTGCGGTTGATTTCATTTCCGATAACAATCAGATAAATTCCTGCGCCAGGGGAATCGCTGTTATGGGCTCCGCAATTACTGTAGCCGACAGTCTAAAGATTACAAATAATATCTTTGGTTCATCCGTATCCGGAGACAGCTCGACTGTTTATTCGAGAGGAATTACGATTCAGGGGTATAACAATGCTGAAGTCTCCGGCAACAGAATTCAGAATATGCAATGGTTCGTAGCAACAGCGCAGATTGCAATCGGACTCGGTAATGAATTTGCAAACGGAGCAAATGCCGTCATTGAAAAAAATGTTGTTGATGGAGTAAACAACAGGTCAACAGGAACATTCGGCGCTTATGGAATCAATCTTAACGCAGGTTCAAACAACATTGTCAGAAATAATTCCATAACGGGTATTACAGGCGACATGTCGGGAGGCGTTGCATTTTCAGCTTCATTCGGAATATTTGGAATCAGAATTTCTGTCGGGAACGGACATAAGATCTACAATAATTCCGTTAACTTGTTCGGGACCAGAACAGGGACACCCTCGACAAGTCTTCTCTCATCTTGCTTTGCCATTACTTCATCGTCGCTCACGGGTATTGATGTTCGTAATAATGTCTTTTCAAATACCATGTCCGGAGGAACGTCTTCAATTTCTTATGTTTCAATCTATCTCCCTGCCGGTGCAGGTTCTTCAATGAATCTTACCTTGAACAACAACGCTTATTTCAGCGACTCTTTATTCTCATATCAGGGACTTGCGCAAGTTGGATTATCTGCAGGAACCGGATTTTACTTTGCCGGAAATTTTAATCCCGGGACAATCACGCCATCAACAAATTTTCGCGCATATTCAAATGCGTTAAGATCAACTTCCGGAAATGACAGCTTATCTTTTGCATCATCGCAGGCGGCACCATTTGTTTCAATTACGGATCTGCACATAACTTCTTGTTCAATCACAAAACTTGAATCAGGAGCAGCTTCTGTTGGAATCATAACTGACATTGACGGAGATAATCGTCCGGGTCCGGCCGGCTCTAATTGCGGGGGTGCATATTTCCCCGACATTGGCTTCGATGAATTTGACGGAGCACCGGTCACAAACTTTCCACCATTCAATGATGCAGGTGCAATTTCTATTGAGACAAGTTTGCTCCCAAATCAGATACTTGCTGTCGGAAATTCTGTCAGCCTCAAAGTTATCTTAAAAAATTTTGGTTTCAATCCTCAAACAA
>JBDHXH010000114.1:0-6550 GCA_039810605.1 Ignavibacteria bacterium
GATCATACTATCCTGACATTGGCTATGATGAATTTGACGGAACACCGGTCACAAACTTTCCACCATTCAATGATGCGGGTGCAATTTCAATCGAGACAAGTTTGCTCCCAAATCAGCTTCTTGCTGTAGGAAATTCTGTCAGCCTCAAAGTTATCTTAAAAAATTTTGGTTTCAATCCTCAAACAAATATTCCCGTATATTACAGCGTCAACGCCGGACCGCCTTCAGGACCTGTGAATTCAACTGACACTATTGCAACGGATGAAGAAGACAGCGTTGCTTTCACTGGAGGTTTGGAGTTCACTCCGCAATCTTCAGGAACTTATACTATCAAAGCATTTACTTCACTTCCTTCCGACACAAGTTACGATAATGATACTGCTGTAATTTTTCTGCATGCATACTCTTCATTGTCTGCAAATCCTTACTTCGAAAACTTTTCATCGCATACAGATTGGACAATTGTGGTTGAGGATTCCACAGGCTCGATTCCGCTTTGGAAAATTGATACCTGCACAAATCCTGATGGTAAAGTTAATGACAGCGCAGTGTCATCAGACTGCTTTGGAAGTTCATCCGGAAGAAAGGAAATCCTGCGCTCGCCTCTTCTTAATTTAAATGGAATGCCGAATCCTTTCCTTGAATTTTCCTCTTCGTACAGAAGCAACACAAACGACGAAGACGACTCACTTGAAGTCCTGGTATCAACTGACGCGGGGGCGAGCTTCTTCAGCGCATCAACTATTTTCAATAAGTCAAACAATTCTGTTCCTTCTCTTGCTACAAGACCTCCTTCCTCATTGGACTTTTATCCCGATTCATCAAATCAATGGCGAAGGGAAATGATTAGCCTGTCCAATGTTGCAGGCATGAACAATGTTATGATCGGATTCAGATCGAAATGCGCTCACGGAAACAGGCAGTGGATTGACAATGTTGTGATCATGAATACGGATTCGGTATGCGAACAAAATGTTTCTTCACCGGGAATTTACTCATGCTCTGATTCCCTCTTGAAAATAACAATGAATACAACCGGAAATCCATCCGGAGGAGCTCTGACAATTGCATTGACGAAAGATCAGAATCCTGTAGCTTCATTGGCGGATACTATAATAAGAAATAATTCAACAGCCATTACTAATGACAGTTCGATCTTCACACCGAATCATATCTATACAGACAAATGGTTCAGAACAAGTTACACCGGAAATGATAAGAGCGGATTTGCAAACTATGACGTAACCATTAGTCTATCGGGTTTTACAATTAACCAGGACATTAACCAACTATACATAGTCGCAAGGACAACTCCATGGGACGAATGGACTTGTCTAAACACAACTCTTGTCAATGGCAACCTAACCACAGCGGGTTTGAATGACTTCCGGGAATTTGCGGTAGCAGGCGATACTACTAAAATTGCTGCGGAATTTTTTCAGATAATCGGAAATTTCTCGAACGAATTGACTAACTTTGGGAAACTAAAATATATATTTAAAACTTCTGACGTTCAGAGATATCTTAATCTGTCAATCAATGCGCAGGGGATTTCTACTCAATGGCAAATACAGAATGCGTTGCTGCCTTCATCCGACAGCACCTTTTTTGATACAATTTATTTTGCATTTGAAATCAGCAGCGGAGGAGCAGAGGTAAACAATCTTCAGTACTCAATTAATGTTTCTGCAGATACAGCAGTAGCACCAATTCCATTCATTAATTCACACGTCGCGCAAACGAATGAAGTGATTCGCCTCGGAGCGGATTCGACAGAAGTAAATTCTTCAAAACCTCCACCTGCGCCATTCAAAGGTTTTGCAATCAATGAAAAGAAAACTGTTCTGCTTGACAGAAGAAATACAGTGAACGCATCATGCGGATTGTATGAAAGTATCCCTGCAGCCGTGCATAACAGTTTGACCTCACTTCATAACTTTGGGAATTTTCCCGGACTGGACAAAGGTAAAATTTCCATTGAGGCTTTAAAACAACCCCTGGGTTTCGATACGGTAAATAAAGGCGCACCTTTCCCTGATTGCCTTACAGGTTCTGATACATTGCAGGGAGAAAAAAATTATATGAAGGGGCTTGGATTTCCTTTGAATAATAAAATTCTGAACTGGGATGAAAACGATCCTGTTGCGGCGCAGGAAATTATGCAAAGAATTTTTACAAACATTGCAAGCAATCACGGCATAGAGTTGTTCGTTGAAAAAAAAGAAATGAATGCCGATGGCAACCTTAATGTTTACCGCCAAATATATTTTGTAACCGGAATTTCAAACGACAAGAATGACAGTACGTTATGGCAACTCTTTACTTCTGACGATTGCAATCAATCCGGTGATGACCTGGGAACGCAGAATGGTCCAAGCATTATAGATACAAAAATTCCCGCAAGTCCTGTCAAAGGAGGAATCATGCATAACGTTTCAAAAATTCTGAACGTTATCATAGAAAGTCAGAGTGAGAATACTTCATCAATGCAGCTTGATTCGCCGCCGGACAATTCTTCGGGACAATCTCTTACACCACATATTCAGGCGCATCTAAACGGGACTCTGCGCGGCATGAAGTATTCCTATTCGCTGCAGATATCAAAAGATTCCGCATTCACATGGGACTCGCTTGTCTTCCACGTTGATACCCTTAGTTTTCCTGAATACGACGTTCCTGCTTCTATTCTGGAATCAGGCAAAAAATATTTCTGGAGAATGTCTGCCGATAACGATTCGCTCGGAGATGGACATTTTTCATCCGCTTATAATTTCACAACTTCATCACAGAAATTTATATCAGTCAAAGTCATTCCGGAGGGATTTTTTATTAATGAGGGACTCATAAGAGAGGATACACTTCGCATTAACTTGAGGGCATTCAATTCTCCATACAATATTCTCGACAGCATCACGACTATAATTGACACTGCTGATTTCGAAAGTGAAACAATGAGTATGTTAATTTCCAACAATGATCCCGTATGGATTGAAGTGCTTGACGAGCGCTGCATTTCTACTTGGAGTGCGGATACGGTAAGCATGACCGGAGATACTGTCCGATATGATTTTACTTCTGATTCTTCGCAAACTTTCGGGAACAATGTTAAACTTATGAACCCATCACCGCTTCTTTTCGGAATTTATTCCGGAGACGTTGTCCGTGACGGTAATGTTGATCTGACAGATATTGTGAGCGTTTACAATGATGCGCAGGCATTTGTCAAAGGTTATGTCATTGCTGATCTCAACGGAGATGCCGTCGTGGATTTGACTGATCTTACAATAGTATTCAATAATTCTGCAGCATTTGTTACCGTAATGAAGCCATGAGATTTGTTCAGATATCCATATTGATTTTCTTTTTTCAAAACTAATTTTAGCACTTCAAACAATTTAAACAAAATCTAACTATGAAAGCCTTAAGCTACGCGCTCATTTTTCTTTGTGCAGTAATTGCACAGTCAGTTTTCTTTTCATGCGGAAAAAATGAAACTGTGAAGACCGAGCCTCCTGTCCGGGAAAAAAAGCAGAGAACAATGACGGAAGATTTTCAAAAGGCATTGACACCGGACGATGTAATCAAGTTGGGTGAAACGGGCAATCAGAGATTCTTATCCGGAGAGCAGATTAACAGGGATATTCTGTATGAAGTTTTGCACACATCGAAAGGTCAGCATCCTGCAGCGATAATTATAGGATGCATTGATTCGCGCGCTCCGGCTGAATTTATATTCGATGCCGGCATTGGAGACTTGTTCAATGCCCGTGTCGCAGGGAATTTCGTAAACGTTGACATAGCAGCAAGCGCAGAGTATGCATGCAAAGTTGCAGGTTCAAAAATTGTTGTCATAATGGGTCACACGCATTGCGGAGCCGTAAAGAGCGCTATTGATGATGTGAAGTTGGGAAACATAACCGAGCTCTTGTCAAATATCAGACCTGCCGTTGACTCGGTCAAAAATTTTAAAGGCGAACTAAATTCAAAGAACTATGAGTATGTTGATGCAGTAGCAAGAGAAAATGTAATTCTTAATATCCGGAAGCTAAGAGAAATCAGTCCGATACTTAAGGAAATGGAGGACAAGGGTGAGATAAAAATTATCGGAGCAATGTATGACATTGAGACCGGCAAAGTCGAATTGATGACTAAATAATTTTTAACTGACTAAACCATTTTTTATCTGCGCTGAACAAAGAAACGTAGTCAAATTTTTTCCCGACCATTTTTTATACACCTCCCACCCAAGCCCCGGTTTGGATGGGTGATTCCTTTAAACTGTTGGAAACACCGGCAGCAAACAAAATTATGATCTGCTTAACTTACCTTGAATTAAGAATTGACAGTAATTAATTTTTTTAATGAAAAGCAGACGGAAACATACTTACGCTGTATTATCATTATGCTTCATGTTGTTTTATAGTATCACTAATGCCCAGGATTTAGTACCTCTTTGGGATAGCCCGTCAATAGACAAATCGTTTTATACAGTTTCCAACAGTAACTTTGACATTGAAACGGGAGATGAGTCCATCATTACCGTATTGCAGCATGACGGAAATCATGCGCGGCATACGGCTCCGCAGTCTTTATATAGATTTTCAAGATGTTACTTTCTGATTCTTCCATCCGAAATGGCGGCATCGGGATTTCCTGCAGGTGAAAAAATTACTTCAATCGGTTTCAACTATAAATATGGAACCAATCTTGCGACGAAAGGTTTTTTCAAAGTATATTTTCAGAATACATCGGAATCTATAAACACAAAGACATCAAACTGGAATTCGGCGATTTCGCAAATGACACTTGTGAATGCCGACACACTTCAGATTCAGACATCTCCCGGTTATTTTGATATCTCTCTTAATCAATGTGATTCATTTACATATTCCGGAGGAGGAATTTATGTGGCGTTTGAATATTCAAATCCATCGGGACCGCTTGCTTCGGTTTCAAATGTTTCATGGAGCAATAAATTTCAGCCTGTCCCGATACTAAGATCTGTTCAGACTAATGACAGCATGAGAGTCATCACGGACATTGCTTCTAATCTTCGCGCCGAAATTAGATTCGGTACAATTAAGAAAGATATTGTAAGCGTTGGACCCATATATTCAATGGGAATGCAGAATATCCTCCCTTGCATAGATTCAAATTTCGTTCGGACTGTCGTTAATCATAAGCGTAATGCAGCGGATACAATAATTGTAAATACGAGTGTGAAGAATGTTCACACGTTAATGATCAGCAAGTCATTTTCCGATACGATAATCAGCAATGTTCAGGAATCCAAAACAATTGTTCACAATTATATTCCTGAAAATGGAGTTCACACTGATTCAATAATTGTAACTGCTTTTGTTAACGGAGAAGACATCGTTAAAAATAACAAGGCAGCATATATAGAGCATTGTGTTTCAAATTCTTTCAGTCATTACATTCCATCACAATCACCCAATGGCGGAGTTGGATTGTCAGTAGGCACGGGAGATTACGTGGCAAGATTTCACTCGCCCTGCGATATTTCAATATGCGCGGTTGATATGTCATTCTTTGCAGAGACAGGCTGGGGCTGGAATCCATATAAAGTAATATTTTATTCCGCAGACGGAGCGGGTGGTTCTCCCGGAACGCTGCTTCATATTTCTCCGCAGCGTTCTACTCCGCAGGCATTTTCGGGAGTGATTCAAAGGTCAACATATTTTCCGAATCCGCCTGTTGTAATTCCTGCGGGGTATTACTACGTTGGATACAAACAACTTGAAGAAAGAAATCTTAGAGTCAGTTATCAGACGGAATATCCGATTAGACCGGGAGAATTATTTTATACAACACCGGAAGGTTCCGGCAGTTGGATCGAGTTTGGGGAAATCTCTCCTTATAGATTTGATATATCTCCGAGAACATTCAATGTTCTAAAGCTTAAGCTGTATCTCGAGGGTTTCACTAACCAATACAAAATGATCTCTGATACGGTCAGGCTGAAAGTCAGAAGCAATTTTCCTCCTTACGGTGTTTTCGACTCGACATCTGCCGTAGCCGATACAAGCGGAATCGCCTATTTCAATTTGGTAAAGGTTAATTGGGATTCGTGCTATTATTTCGACGTGAGCCATAGAAATCACATAAGGACATTCAGCAGTGTATGCGCAAAACTCAACGGAGCTCCAACTTATTACGACTTTACATGGAATGCATCTGCAGCATACGGAAACAATCAGGATTATATTCCGGGAATGGGTTATGCGATTTATGGCGGCGACTGCACACAGGACGGCGCTGTTGATCTGACTGATGTCACTGCAGTTTATAATGATGCATCCGGATTTGTCACCGGGTATGTTCCATCCGATATGAACGGAGACAATATGACCGAGCTTTCGGATTTGATTCTCACCTTCAATAATGCTGCAGCATTTGTATCGGAGATAATACCTTGAGGTTATATCGGATTAATACAAATTATTGTTCAGATACAGCGTGAAGATTTTTTGCAAGATTGTAAGAGCAAAATATAAGATTGCAAGAAACAAATAGAACAGTAATGTTA
>JBDHXH010000115.1:0-6477 GCA_039810605.1 Ignavibacteria bacterium
ACAAAATCACTTTCTTCCGCTTATGATGTTATTACTTTGAAATATAATTCTTCCGGTGTTCTGCAATGGGCTGTCACTTATGACGGAACTGCTCATGGGAATGACGAAGGTAATGCAATTGCAACTGACGCGCAGGGAAACATTTATGTCGCAGGCAGTTCAAAGAATGCGGTAACAAATATTGATTATTCAACTTTGAAATACTCGTCGTCGGGAGTTCTGCAATGGATAAAAAATTATAACGGAAGTGCTAACAGCATTGACAAAGCAAATGCAATTGCTCTTGATGTTGCGGGCAATGTTTATATAACAGGATTCTGCAATGATGTATTAAGCAACATGAATTACTGCACCATAAAGTATAACAGCATTGGAAAACAAAGCTGGTTAAAAAAATATAATCACATTGACAATGATTCCGACAAGGCAACATCAGTTAAGGTTGATACTGAAGGAAATGTTTATGTAACCGGGACAAGCAAGAGTCTCGAAGGGAAAAAGGATTTCTGTACGATACGTTATAAGCAGGACAAGATGCTTGAAATGAAATCTCTCATCGAAGGTCTGTATGATGAAAATCTGAATTCAATGATACCTGACACAATAAAGGTATTGTTAAGAAATAATTCATCACCCTATGCAGTAGAAGATTCAGCAGTTTCGGCAACTGACGTAAACGGCGCTGCATCTTATTATTTTCATAATGCTCTGAACACCACTGATTATTACCTTGTCATCATTCATCGCAACTCAATCGAAACGTGGAGCGCCGCAGGGTGCAAATTTCAATCTGCTTACCTTAATTATGATTTTACTTCATCTTCAACACAGGCGTACGGAAATAATCTGAAGCAAAAAGGAAGCAAGTTCTGTATATACAGCGGAGATGTGAACAGAGATTTTGCAATTGATCTTTCAGACATAACGATAATTTTCAACGACGTAGGACAATTCGCTTCCGGATACAATCAGTCAGATTTGAACGGAGACAAGATTGTGGACTTGAGCGATCTGGTAATTTGTCTCAATAACTCTTCAAATTACGTTTCCGTGATAAGGCCGTGAATCTGCTGTCAGTCTACTTTTACGAACTTCATTTCGATTCCGGGGGTTAATCCAAGTGAAAGATAGATTACATCTAATTTAAAGTTGCCGAGTTTCATTGAATCATAAAAATCACTTGCTTTGAAAAGAGATTTAAGAATAAGATTGAGAGAAGTTTTCTCCTTTGTTTCTTCAAGTATCTTTTCTCTTTCCTCATCCGAAATTCTTTTTTCGAAGAAGAAGCCGGCTTTGACCTCCGGAGGAATGGCAAGTTTAACATCAATCTCGTGAAACTTAAACCCGCTCTTGTTAATTATATCCTGTGAATTGGTAATTTCATCAGTCATATCTTTAACCTTGTCAGCTCCGCTTTCTTTCAAATCAGTTACTGCATCAACCACTTTTTCTACAATAGTTGCCATGTATTTTTTTATTTATTTAAAATTTATAAGAATATAAACTTGCTAATTGGTATCTGTAATTTCAAGGTTGTATTACATTTATAAAATTATTTGCATTGTTGAATACTATGAGAATATCACTTACATCGGTCAGGTTGTCACAATTTAAATCTGTCACAATATAACCTGTAGCAAAAGAATCTGCATCATTAAAAATTCCCGCAATATCCGTTACATCAATCGTACCATCCTGATCAATGTCCCCTTCGTAAATTGAATAAAGACCATTTGCAAGAATGAGATTACTTCCAAAAGCCTGCGCAGATGAGGAAGTAAAATTATAGCTCAAGGTGTTTGATGAAAATGCATTTGCACTCGAGCTCCAGGTTCCAATACTGTGTCTGTTCTTAACAACGATATAATATGGAACTCCATTGACTGCATTAGAAAACAAAATGGAATAACTTACTCCCCCGCCGCCAAGACCATTGCTCGACTCCACAAGATTATATGGCGACGAACTGTTTCTAAGCTCAACTGCAATTGTATCCGCGGACAAACAAGCCTCAAATGCAACTGTTAGCTCAAGCGTTTTCAAACTGCTTAGATCAAACATGAAACATCCGCGTCCGTGAGTAGCCGCAAGCAGAATCTTCGGACCTGATCTGTATTTGAGATCATATACTTCTACATTCGGGAATCCGGTATTAAACGAAGTCCAGTTTGCTCCGTCATTGGTTGACTGAAATACACCAAGATCAGAGCCGACAAATAAAGTTCTTGGAGTTGTCATTTTTACAGCGATGCTGTTGACTCCGATTGAAGGAAGATTTCCGGAAATATTTGACCAGGAAGATCCCGAGTTAGTCGTCTTGTAAACATGAACACCTGTCCCGCCGAAAGTTGCATAACAAGTATTATCATTCAAAGAGTCAACCCACATATCAGACACATAAGGAAATCCCGTTGATGCAGACCAATTCGTACCACCGTTTGAAGTTACGAGAATCCTGCCGTTGCTTGTCCCAATGTAAATTTTGTTTTGGTCCTGATAACTGATTCCGATTGCTGATACATTTCCCCCCACTGTAGCTGTACTTGCGATCTGCGTCCATCCGCTCGAAGTTGTAGCTGTTCTGCAATTTGTTGTTCTATAAACATTAGCTCTCCCAAATACCATGACCAGCGGGTTTGAAGGCTGGAGTTCGTAAGGATTATAGAATAGTCCGCCGCTTGAACCGCTGGGTGTGAAGTTAGAAAAACTCACCCCATAATTAGTCGAACGTTGTACCGAGCCGTTGACATATTGTCCATACACATAGTTAGTGCTAAGAAAATCAACGATCGTATAACCTCCGTCACCGGTAGTTCTCTGAATCCACGTAACACCCTGATTCGTACTTGTCTGCTTATTATTATCCTGCGTTCCTCCGTAAAGACGGGTGATATCAGTCGGATCAAAATCGGCGCTTTGATATTGCAGGGTTGAAATGTTAACGTTGAGGTCTGTCCAGTTCACACCGTTGTTTGTTGATTTATAAACTCCACCGTCTGAACAGCAATACAAAACTGATCCGTTGTAAGAAAGATTATGGATGTCCGCATGTGAAAAATTTCCGGATGACGTAGTTGACCAGGTTGATCTCTTTGTAAGCGTTGTGCCTCCGTTTGTAGAAGAATAGACATCAAGTCCGCCGACAACAACACCGTTGACATTTCCCGGAATGACGGTTACTGCGTTGTCATACCATCCTTGCGAACTAAGGTAATTCGGACTCGAAGTCATTAAAGAAAAGTTTGCGCCCGCATTTGTCGTTCTGTACAAACCATTGAGCGAGCCTCCCGAATTTGCAACACTTGCATAAATGTAATTTGAATTGTCGGGTGAAATTGCCAACTGAATCCTTCCCACATTAGAAGGAATTCCGTTGTTAATCTGAAACCATGTCAAACCGTTGTCGGTAGATTTATAAACCACACTTGGAGATGCATCGGAGCCGGTTGATGCATATAGAATCTGGCTGTCAAATGGATCCATGACAAGTGAAGAAATATCATTTGAGAGTTTGAGTAACCAGTTGCTTCCCGCGTTTGTTGATCTGTAGATTCCATTTGAACCCGAACACAGGACAATATTGGTGTTTACCGGATCAACGATAATTTTTGAAATGTAGCTTCCGACAGTTGCAGCAGGAACAATCTTAATCCAACTGCTTCCTGCATTTGTAGATTTATAAATCCCGTCGCCATACTGACTATCAAGAGAATAATTCAGCTCGCCTGTTCCGTAGTAAAGTATGTCAGCATTGGATGGATCCATAGCGATATCGCCGCTTGAAATGGAACCGAGATTATCTGTGAGTACCGACCACTGAATACCGCCATCGGTTGTTTTCCACACACCACCCTGCGCTGCAGCGATGTAAAATGTATTTGGGTCTGTCGGATGGAATACAATTGAGTTCGTTCTTCCGGAAATGTAATTATTATTTGTGAACTGATAAAACATTCCGGTTGGATTTACACTGAACCAACTTGCTGAAGACGTTGGGCTGTTTGGATTGTCATTGTCTTCGGGAAGAAGCATCTTTTCCTTCACGGCTTTCTCGTGCGCATTTTTCGGAAGTACCTTACCCGGTCCGCCCGCACGCCTTGTATAAATGTATTGTTCTCTCTGACGAATTGTTTCGCTTGTTTCACTTTCATTTTCTTCATCATCCCGAATAAATTGTCCGAAGGAATCATTAACTAAAAGTGTAGCCAAAGCAAAGATAATCAATAATGTCTTATTCATGATTTTTGAAATAGGGGAATTTTTAAAATGGGTTTTTGAAGTCAAGAATAATCCTTTCGGATAATTATTTCTATTCAAAAATTAAGTTGTGTATGCAGAGTATGCAGAATTATTCAGAGAATATATGATCAGCTTTTCCTTTGCGGCTTTGCAATACTTTGCTAACATTGCGGTGAATGTTTTTTGGATGTTTAAGCAGAATTAATATCAAGAGGATTCCCGGACAAAAAAATCGGGGGTGGTTTAAAACCACCCCCGATTTATGCAGCAAGAACTATGGTGCAATGACAGAAACAAAAATCGCGGAGTTGTTATGTGCGAGAGTCAAATCACTAAGGTCGGCAAAACTGTCTCCGTTCACATCCGACAGTATATATCCCGATGCAAAGACTGATGCGTCATTGAATATTAGCACAATATCGGAAAGATCAACCAGGAAGTCCTGATTGACATCAGCTCCAAATATGCAATACCTTCCGCCTTTGAGAACTTCGTTTGCTCCGTATGCCTGTGTTGCCGAAGTTGTAAAGTCATATATCAAAGATACTCCCGTCCACACCTCGCCGCCGGATTTACTCCAAGTTTGAATCGAATTGCGGTGAGTAACAACAATATAATAAGGCGTGCCGTTTTGTATCGTACCGTTTGTGTAGTGCAGAGGAATGTAACCACCTCCGTCATTCTCACCCTGTGCATAATCAACTACGCTATATGGAGAAAAAGAATTTCTGACAAATACTTTCAATGTATCACCTATGTTTGACGTTCCATTCCATAACCCCTGTATTATTCCCGTTAAGTTAAGAATAATAATATTTCCGGGTTCGAGTTTTGAAATTTTCCCGCCGCCGCCGACTGCCCAACCATTAATGCAGCCTCCCGAGGAAGAAACATCAATTCCTATAAACTGCGATGATGGATTGTAATGAACAATATTCCATGTTGTACCCTGATCGGTTGATTGATAAATTCCTGAATCACTCTTAACACACCACCACTTTGAACCTGATCCTGTAAGTCCATTTATGATTCCTCCGGGAGAACCCGTTGATGTATAACTGATTCCTCCGTTTGTTGTCTTATTCATCACCTCTCCACCTGCTAAACCAAGCAGCGAAGTATTAAACTGAATCGCATAGGAATTGACTATGCCCGGAGTATTTGTAAATGTCCATGTCAATCCGGAATTTGAAGAATAATACACATGAGAACTATTTGTGCCAAACCATATCCGACTTCCAAGAATCCTGAACGAACCGCTCCATCCATATTCCGCACCGGCCTGTGTTGGTTCAGTTGCAATGCGCGCCCATGTCAAACCGGAGTCTGTAGTTTTGAGAACAGTCCATTTTCCTCCAACCGGATCACCGACGGCATAGCCGTCTGTGGCAGATACCATTTCTATCCCATTAATAAAACCGCCCGGCAGAGCGTAAACCGCAGACCACGTTGTGCCTCCGTCTGTTGTTTTGTAAATGAATGTAGAAGCAGGAGCTGATGAACAAAATGCTGTCATCGCATCAACTCCAAACACCACATAAGCATCACCTGAAATTCCTACTCCTGTCGCGTCAATCCATGTTGCTCCTCCGTCGGTTGTTCTCTTTATTGTCGGACCCAAACCCGCAGTCCATGCAACATCGGATGAAACCGCAGACACGGATAATAGTGTATTTGAAGTTCCGGAGGCTTGTGCGTTCCATGAATATGAATTCCCAGTACAAATTGGAATTGGCTCGGGTATAGTAGCCGTACATCCGCAACTGTTGTTGCTTCCGCAACTGCAGCATGTATCCGATGCCAATGGATATTGCGGTACAACATTTACAGGGGCAGGATATGTAATATTTCCAACAGTCACTCTCCCAGCTCCGCCTTTGACGCTGTCCAGAAGTGCCTGCAAACAGGTTCTCTGATTTGGTGTAGAAGGAGGGACTCTGTTTACCGGTGGGCAATTTTCCCATGAGCCATTTCCGTTTCTCAAAAAATTATTGATTGTTGCAGTATCAGTTTGACCCGTCACATAAGTATAAGCAACATGATTAGTGGTTCGGGCGAGGTCATTAAAACCCGAAGAAGTGTTTCCGTTCCCTGCACCTCCAAGAGCATTTACAATTTCAGTTGTCAATGCTCTGTCTGTAGTATCCTTTCCATCAGGATCTCTGTCTGACCAGCAAGTAACAAAAATCACGTGAACATTATGATGATTGCCAAACCCCGGAGGAACGGGATGGTTTG
>JBDHXH010000116.1:0-6384 GCA_039810605.1 Ignavibacteria bacterium
TTGGGGTCTCTTCAAGTTAACATTTTACTGACATTTCTATCGAGTTATATTACTGACATTTTTAATAAGTTTTCACATCAGAAAAATTTTTCTTTGCCTCTTGTTGCTTTTTAGAATTATCATATGTAATTTTGTAAGCCTATTTTTGGAGCATTCAAAAATCAAATCAAAATGTGAGGATCTAATACTAATTATGATAAACATTTCAAATATAAATATTCAGGTAGGGCGCGTTGTTTCCGATTCGCATGGAATGGATTGTGCTTTACATCCGTGGTTAAGCCGGAGGTATTCAGATTAAACAATATCACATCGGAGTTTTATCAAAACCGCGGATACTTGAACATATCCGCGGTTTTTTTTTGTGCAAGATAGAGACGTATGAACAGGATGTGGCTCTAAGTTCTAAAAATTACTAAAATTTTATCCCGAAATTTTCAAAACAAAAATAATGAGTCACTTTAAAAAATTACTTCAGATTCTCGACAAGTGGAAGTCTCTATATATTTTTTCTGCGCTGCTGCTGATGACTTCAACATTCATAAGAATGTTCGAGCCTAAGATTCTTCAGATAGCTGTAGATAGAGTGATCTTTTATTTTCAGAGCTCCGAAAAGTTGCCGAGCTTTCCTGATGATAAACTTACGTTGTTTCTATACTCAATCATCCCGGAAATGAAAATCGAGAACCTTCAGGCAATATTAATCTGGCTCGGAATCATCTTTTTAATTATATCGCTCTTGCGTGGATTGTTCTCGTTTTGGGCAAATGCAATAACGGCATCATCAACCGAAAAAGCCGCCAAGAATTTAAGGGACAGGCTCTTCTCACATATACAGGCGTTGCCGATTGCATATCATTCTAAAACTCCGACGGGGGAATTGATTCAGCGATGTACGGGTGATGTAGAGACAGTCAGAAAATTTGCTGCAAATCAGGTCGTCGAAGTTATCAGGCTATCTGCACTTTTCATCGGAGCGTTCGTGATGATGGCGACAATAAATCTGACGTATGCATTTGTTGCGATTGCCATAGTACCTGTTCTCGCGGTCGGTTCAGCAGTATTTTTCAAGAAAGAAAGCGAGATTTGGACAGAACATGAGAAGCAGCAGGATAAGCTTTCGATAATCGTTCAGGAAAATTTATCAGGAATAAGAGTAGTGAAGGCATTTGCGAAAGAAAATTTTGAGATTGAAAAGTTTTCAAAACAGAATGAAGTCAAAAGGATTTGGGGATTGAAGCTTTTAAAACTTCACAGAATTTATTGGCCGGCATCCGACTTACTTGTTCACTCGCAGATTGCTCTTTCAATGTTTTATGGCGGATATCTGGTGTTGACCAATCAGCTTACACTTGGAGAGTTGACTGCATTCTATACATATTCATCGCTGGTTGCATGGCCATTGAGGAGGATTGGTCAGATTGTAAGTGAAATGGGAATGGCAACAGTTGCGATGGACAGGTTGTATTCAATTCTTGATTCTGAAAAGGAGGATTATTACTCGCAAGGAATTGAAGGGAAGAATCTCATAGGCGATATCGAATTCAGAAATGTCTCATTCAATTACGAAGAAAGCGACAAGCATCGTGTACTTAACAACATCAGCTTCAAGGTAAACGCCGGCGAGAAGATTGCGCTTCTTGGTCCGACCGGCGCCGGGAAGACGACAATCATTTCTTTGTTGATGAGGTTTTATGATCCTGATTCGGGCGAGATATTTATTGATGGCAAAGATATAAAGTCATATACGAAACAATATTTGAGAAGCAGGTTCGGTGTAGTTCTGCAAAAGCCGTTTCTTTTTTCAACGACGATTAAGGATAACATTGCATACTCTAATCCTGAATCACACATTGACGAAGTGATTGATGCTGCATCTGCGGCAAAGATACATGAAATCATTACTGAAGTATTTCCTGATTCCTATGAGACAATAGTTGGAGAAAAAGGCGTAACACTCTCCGGCGGACAGAAGCAAAGACTAACTATAGCCCGGACTCTGCTTAAAGATCCGGACATACTCGTGCTGGATGATTCAACTTCTTCGGTTGATTCGGAAACTGAATTTGAAATTCAGAAAGCATTGAGAAGGCTGATGAAATTCAAAACGACTTTCATCATTGCTCACAGAATTACTTCGATTCAGGATTGCGATAGGATCATTGTGCTTGATAAAGGAAGTATTTCGGAAGAAGGAACTCACGAGGAGCTTATTGAAAACAATGGCTTCTATAACAGGATATTCAATATTCAGGTATCAATTGAAGATGAGATAAGACAGGAAACCGGACAGAGCAATGGGTCGGGAGTTGCAACCTTGATTGATGAATCATAAAAAAAAAATTATTCATAGAATATGTCAAAACTAAAAGACAGGAGATTCAAATCGAAGGGAGCATTATTTCCTTTCCTTAAGAGAATCTTTTCTTATGCGCTTTCTTATAAGAAATGGCTTGCAGGGTTTGTTTTCTTTGTCCTGATGGTAGCCGCAGTGGAGGCAACATTTCCGATTGTGTGGATGAAGCTTCTGGATAATGCGGTGATACCGGCGATTGAAAAAAACAAACATGCTTTCGAGGCGGGTCTGAAACCGGATATTAATTTTACGCCGCTGATTGAATATGTAATAATAGTGGCTGTGCTTGGATTCATATTGTCATTTTCTGTTTTTATGTTCATCAACTTTGCAGGACGAATACAGGAGTATGTAATGTTTGATATCAGGCAGAAATTATTTCACAAGCTGCAGGAACTTTCATTTTCATTTTATGATAAATCTGCGGTAGGGTGGTTGATGACGCGAATTACTTCCGATACCGGAAAAGTAACAGAACTTATTTCGTGGGGATTCATTGAATGCATCTGGGGAATCGGAATGATAGTTTTCTGCATGGGAGCAATGTTGTTTTACAACTACAAACTTGCATTGATAGTAATGGTTACGATTCCTCTACTGATGCTGATTTCATTTAAGATCAGACAAGTAATTCTGATGTATTCAAGACAGTCAAGGGGATTCAACAGCGAGATAACGGCGAGCTACAATGAGCATATTGTTGGAGTTGAAGTTAATAAGAGTATGGTGCAGGAAGACAGAGCCAGCGGAGAATTTGAATCACTTAGTGAGAAGATGAGAGTTTCTTCATACAAGTCGGCATATTTTACTGCGCTTTATCAGCCCCTGATAATATTCGGAGGTTCAATAGCCGCGGCAATGATCATTTATTTCGGAGGGATAATGGCGACAACAACTCCCCCGGAAATATCAGTCGGTATGCTTGCTGCATTTTTTGGATATGCGACTCTGATTTATGAGCCTATACTTGACATATCGAGGTTCTATGCCCAGGCACAAAGCAGCATATCTGCAGGGGAAAGAATTTTTTCTCTGCTGGATACAAAGGCGACAATAGTAAATAGGAATGGAGTCATTGATTTTGAAAATATTGAAGGTGAGATAGTGTTTGACAATGTGTCGTTTTACTATGAAAAAAATAAACCTGTAATTGAAAATATGAATCTTAGAATTCCCGCCGGTCAATCGGTCGCGCTTGTTGGGGAAACAGGCGGAGGAAAATCTACGGTGATAAATCTTATATGCAGATTTTATGAACCGGCTTCGGGGACAATCAAGATAGATGGGGTTGACTATATGGAAAGAACAATTGAAAGCCTGCGAAGCAAGCTCGGCGTTGTATTACAAACGCCTCACTTGTTTTCAGGAACAATAAGGGAGAACATTCAATACGGAAGAGAAGATGCGACAGAGAAAGAAGTAATGAATTCACTTCTGCTTATAGGCGGCGATGAATTTATTGAAAGACTCGATGAGGAAGTCGGCGAGGGTGGAGAACGCCTTTCGCTCGGGGAAAAACAGATGATTTCATTTGCAAGGGCAGTGCTTTCAAATCCGAAAATATTCATTATGGATGAGGCTACTTCTTCTGTAGATACAATCACTGAAGAGAAAATACAGAACGGAATCCGAGAACTGATTCAAAGCAGAACTTCGATTATCATTGCCCACCGACTGTCAACCGTAAAGAACTGTGATAGAATTCTTGTGATTAAGAGAGGAAAGATTGTTGAAGACGGAAGTCATGCGGAGTTGATGAAGAAGAAAGGTGATTATTACAATCTCTATACACGGCAACTTAGGGAGCAGAGAGAAAAAGAAATGATGCATCAGCGGTAAGCATAATAGCGAGAGTTTTCAATCATCTTAAATAAAAAATTTTTGATTTAAGAAAAAAAATTAACTAAAATAACTTGACAGAATTTACAAAACTTTCCCGGCTCGGCTGGGACAATTTCTTTGAGAACGATTTCACAAAATTTTCTTCAATCGGATTTGTGCCCGGGAGAATATCCCGCGTGAACAAGAATGCTTATCTGGTGCAGTGTCAGAAAGGAGAATTCAACGCTGAAGTATCGGGAAAATTTCATTTTAACGCCGATGCACAGTCTGATTTTCCTGCTATAGGAGATTGGGTTGCAATGCGTGAAATTCCCGATGAAAATAAGGCAATCATTGAGCATGTACTTTTGCGAAAAAACTATTTTTCGAGGAAAGTTGCCGGAGTCAAAACTGACGAACAGATTATTGCTTCAAACATTGATTATCTTTTTATTATCACATCTTTGAATCTGGATTTGAACATAAGAAGAATCGAAAGATATATCACCCTTGCGATTGAACGCGATGTCAAGCCTGTGATAATACTTTCAAAGTCAGATCAGTGTGAAAATGTTGATGCAAAGATTTCAGAAGTAAGATCTGCACTTTCAGGAGTACACGTTCATGCTGTCAGTGCATTGTTCAATACCGGAATCGAAGAGATATCCGAATATTTTGAAGTGGGAAAAACAGTTGCTGTTGTAGGTTCATCAGGAGTAGGGAAATCAACATTGATCAACAAGCTTCTTGGCGAAGACTCTTTGGTGGTAAAAGAAATTGGTGCTTACAAGGATAAGGGTAAGCACACAACGACACATCGCGAATTGCTTTCGCTGCCCGGAGGCGGGATGATAATTGATACCCCGGGAATGAGAGAGATACAACTCTGGGAAGGAAGCGAAGGGATAAACGAAACTTTTTCAGACGTTGAGCAATATTTGGGGAAATGCAAATTTGGCGATTGCAGACATGAGTCCGAGCCGGGATGTGCAATCAGAAAAGCAATTGATGAAGGCGAACTGGATAACAACAGATTCAGAAGTTATATGAAATTGCAGAGAGAATTAACCTGGATGGAAAATCGCAAAGATAAAAAAGCTGCACACGAACAGAAGAAGAAATGGAAGAAAATTTCTGCGCAGGTGAGACGAAATCAGAAGGATAAATCTTATTGAAAAATCATGACTGATAAATATAGTGAAATAGCAGCACGCTTTTATGATGTTGTTTATGATAAGTTACTCGACAAAGCAGGCATGAATTTTTATTTGAATGAAATCAGGAAAGCCAATGGCAGAACGCTTGAAGTCGGCGTAGGAACCGGCAGAATCTTTATTCCGGCTCTCAATGCAGGAGCGGATATTCATGGATTGGATTTCAGCGGAACAATGCTCGAGATTCTTAAGGGTAAACTGAATATAGAAGATCACACAAGACTTCATTATGGAGATATAAGAGAATTTAATTTGAAGGAGAAGTTCGATTTAATAGTCGCTCCGTTCAGAGTTTTTCAGCACATGCTCACTATAGATGACCAGCTTAATGCAATGGAGCGAATCTACTTTCACCTTAACCAAGGAGGAAAATTTATATTTGATGTATTCGTTCCGGACATTGTGAAACTTGCAGAACCTGTAAGAGATATCAAAGAATTTGAAGGTGAATATAACGGCGGTGGGAAACTTCAGAGATATGCTGAAATTGAAAATGATTATACCAATCAGTTGTTGAATGTAAAGTTCAGATATGTGTGGGAAGAAAATGGAAAGCTTAATGAAGCGGAGCATAGAGTTTTACTAAGGTATTATTTCAGATACGAACTTGTCAATCTAATAGCGAGAAGCAACTTTAGTCTCGAGAATATATATGGTGATTTCGGTTGCAGACCGCTTGACAGCAGATCAAATGACTTTGTAATAATTTGCCGGAAGTAGTTTAATGATCCTTATTAGACACCAAACACGACTGACCAACCTAAATCCTCAACAAGATTTTTTGTTCTGCCAAATAGACATATTCTTTACCACATAGGCACATAGGACACATAGAAACATAGAACTCCTCTTCCTTTAAATCTTAACAAAGACATTCCCGAAATAAAACAACCTATGACTATGTGAAGCTATGTGTCTATGTGGTTAAGCTATGTGTCTATGTGAGCTATGTGTCTATGTGGTTAAGCAATGTGTCTATGTGGTTGCAAAGTG
>JBDHXH010000117.1:0-6378 GCA_039810605.1 Ignavibacteria bacterium
CTTACCTTTACATCAGTAAAAGTCTGCCCTCCGTCAGTTGATCTTGAGAGATAAGTTTCTTCAAGGGTACCGGCAACATTTCTATCGTCATAATAGAAAACATTTACTGCTCCGGATTCATCAACTCTTACGCAAGGAAACCATTGGAGCTTCCCATTGTTCAAAGCATCCTGATTTACTCTGACTCCTGCTGACCATGTAGTACCTCCGTCTGTTGATCTGTGGATGACAATGTCGGCATCTGTTCCTGCGGGTGCAAGATTTTTTTGTGAAACAACGACATATATATAACCTGCATAAGGACCGCATGTTCTGTCAACATCAATTCTCGGAAAGCTGTTAACTCTTATGTTATTCTTTGTAGGAAGAGTTCCGCGGATTCCGTTCATATCGAAAGCATTATTTGTATTGATCACCCATGACGCACTTCCATTCGTGGATTTTGCAAATCCGCAAAAGTCTTCGGTGAAAGGACTGGCAGCAACGGGATTTGCCCAAACAACATAAACTTCGCCGTTTGGACCAACTCTAATGTCGCATCCCTGTGAATAGTGTCCCGAAGCTGAAGCATTAATATCTACTGCTCCCGACCAACTGACACCACCGTTTGCCGTATATGAAATTGCTATCGGAGGCAGTGATGCATTAAACCTTGACCATACAACATAAGATCTTCCGTAATACGGGCTCGTTGGCGCATCATCTGTACCGGAAAGATTTTTGTCAACCGATACCGCTTGCAGCGTTACTGGTCCTAACCATGTTGTTCCATTGTTAGTGGAATAACTTGCATCCATTCCTGTTATCTGTCCCGTTCCATAGTTGTATCTCAAATGTGAGTTGATAAATACTCCATTCTTGTCAATCATAGGTCCAGGGTCACCGACGTGGTTACCGGGTTGTGTATCTGCAGTTGAATCAGAGCCAAACCAGTTAGCGCCGCCGTTTGTAGTTACATAAACACCTTCGCTGATTATTGAATTATAAACGGGATAAGTATTGGCAGAAGCAAACATTATCATTGGATTCAGCGGATGTCTTGTAATGTAAACTTCACTTTGTGTAGCAGTGTTTGAAGTTCTTTGAGAAAGAATTCTTCTGCTTGAACTTACGGCAAAAATCCCGTTTGGAGTAGCTTCGTATCTGTAAGTTACTTCCTGCGGAGTGTTGTCCACTTCAGCATAAGGAAAGCTTGGAGCAAGTGTTGAATTATTGTCAACCGCCGGAAGCGACCGTGGGTCTATTCGTACCCATCGCCTTTCATCAACCTGCGAATTTGCAGAACTGACGAAAGCGAAGACAAAAATCAAAAACGTGAGGTGCAGTAATGTGTTTTTCATTTTTTCCCTTTCGAATAAGAAGTTAATGATATGTTTTGGTAGATCTTTAAATCTATTTTTTCGATGATCAAATAAATTAGGTCCCCCAACCACGTTTTTGGTAAGTCTTTACAAAATGAAATGTTGTTCTTTGGGATTGTAATACCTGCATAATTATAAAAGTGGATTTTAAAATTCAAGTCTTAAAAATGATGTCCTTGCCCGGTCAGACCAATGTTGTCCAAATTAATTTTGAAATCGAGTAATAAACTTAGAAAGTATATCAAAATCGGAAGCTAAAATATTTTTTTGAAAACAAACCCGCTTGTGAACTCCTTCTCAATTTTTCAATCGGCTAAAATAACTCGAAACACTTCTCATTTCATCAACACAATTTTCATGGAACCTGAAATTACATTCTCCGGATACTTGTCGTCTGCATAATAAAATTTACAATAATAAATCCCTGCGGAAAATGATGATGCATCAAATTGAATACTGTAAGTCCCCTGCGTTTGCTTTTTGTCAATCAATTTTTCCATTTCTCTACCGAGCAAATCATAGATAACAATTCTCACATATCCTTCGGATTTCAATTCATAATTTATCTTAGTTACCGGGTTAAATGGATTGGGATGATTCTGATGAATCACAAATGATTCGGGTGAAAAGTTTTCCGACAAATTGTTTACGCCCGATGACGTTCTCTGATATTTTAATATCGCCCCTCCTGCACCGCATGCATAACCTGTCGAACTGTCCGGGAAAGTCACATCAAAAAGTGATGAACTGTCAACTGTGTAAACCGACTCCCAAGTAAATCCCGAATCAATTGAATAAAGAAATTTTCTGGAATAACTTCCTGTCATCCATCCTTCTATCTTCGTCCTGAAGCTGATACCTGTTGCGAGCCCGAATACGCCAAGCGTATCGTAGTGCCAGTTTGCTCCTGCATTGGTGGTCCAGACTGTACTCGAACCAAATTCAAGATCGCCTCCGGAAACAACTGCCTTAGTTGAAGATAGGGCATCAACATCAAAGAAAGGTTCGGGAGCAACCATTGTCCCTTTCCAGTTCACTCCTGAATTAGTTGTAACCCAGACTATCCCTGCAATGTCACGGAATCCTCCGCAGGCATAACCGGTATTGTTGTCAAAGAATTTTATTTTATAAACAGGCAGCCCGAATATAAGAGAAGTGTCTGTATCGGCGCGCGTCCAGTTGATGCCGCCGTCATTTGTATAAACTATCAGCGAAGGTCCGCCTCCCATGTAGCCCTTTTGCGAGTCTTGAAAGAAAACCGTATTGAGAAAAATATTTGTATCGGTGAACATTGACTTGCTCCAAACATTTCCGCCATCGGTTGTTTTCAAGATATACGTTCCCGGATATTGGCTCGAATCAGGAGTAATCAGCCACGTGAGCGCCCAGCCTGTATTTTCATTTACAAAAAAAATATCTTCAATATCAGACTGCACCGTTGGGTCTTGAATCTTCCAACTGACACCGCCATTAGTTGTTTTTATAATTGTACCGCTGCTTCCGGAAATCCAACCTGTGTTTGCGTCAACGAAATAACAATCTTTAAGATCGTTGTTGACGGGACTTTGTATGCGGCTCCAGAAAGGTTGCGAATAAACTTTCGAGCATGATACAATTAGGAAGAGTACTATACATTTAAAAAATCTTTTATTCGTCATTTAAAAATTTGTATGAAATAAAAAATCGAGCCTGACGATAAAGGTCAACTCATTTGATCAAGTTTCTGAAAATAACTTTGAGAAAGCAGAACTAATATGCTCAAAAACTCCATTACTACCAAAATGGACTTGAAAATAAAAATTAAAAATTCATAATTGTGCAAACTTGTTCCTAACTTAAAATATAAAATTCGAAAGGGAAAAGGTAATGAAAACAAAATTACTTCTGTCCATTGTCTTCACTATTCAGATCCTGTGTATGCACAATGTACAAGCGCAAGACAACTCCCCAAAGTGGAGCATTGATCCACGAACAAGACTCGACTTGAATGCTGATTCCCGTTATCAGGAACTCCCCGCAGGTGACGGAATGAATTACACAAATTCAGTCAGATATGAGTACACTCCACAAGGCGTCTTTGCTGTCGGACCTAATTTCAGGGTTCACCCCACAACAGCAAGAACACAAAGTGAAACACCAATTACGAGACATCCCCTCAATCCGAACATTATGTTTGCGTCTGCTAATACATACAATGTTGGAGGCACTACATCCTTCAGTACTGCAAATTACATAACCACTGACGGTGGAGTAACCTGGTTTGGAAGCGATACCACTGTATTTAATTTTGGTGATCCGGCTCCAATGGTTATGCCAACCGGAAGATTAGTAATATCATTTATTACCAGCACAGGTTCGATGGGCGCATCTTACTCGTCAAACCTTGGATCTACATGGTCTGGAGTAGTAACATTTCCGGGAGCAACAACTTCCGCAGACAAGAATTTGTCCGCAGTAGATGGCGTGCCGACAAGCCCATATTACGGAAGGATATATACAGTATATACAGAATTTGGCGGAGCTTATGTTAACCGAATAGTTTCGACATGGTCTTCAGACGGAGGAGTTACATGGTCATCTGTAATCCCGGTGAGCCCTGTGCCATCAGCAGGACATCACCATCAAGGTTGTGATGTTGTCGTTGACAAGTATGGTTGGGTCAGAGTTGTCTGGGCAAACTGCACGTCGAACGGACAAAATTCTACTGAAGATTCTTTAGGTTGGGCAGAATCAGGAACAGGTGGAACTTCTTGGGGTGATCAGTCAAATCACAAGGTCAATACCAACGGTATAAGAACTTCCGATTTGCTGACGCCATCGAATGTTGCTATCAGAGCAAACGGTTTTCCGAGAATTGCTACAGACATGACCTGCTTATCATCTGCGGATGATGACTATGTCGTAATGGCGGAAAAGAATTTTGCGCCTGCATTGGATGCTGCCGACATAGTTCTCATGAAGACTCCGGACGGAGGTGCATCATGGACAAGAGTGCGAGTCAATCAGAACGCTGCAGGTTCTTATGAATATTTTCCGGCTGTATGCGTAGATGAAACCGGAGCAATTAACGTATGCTATTACAGCACAAGAAATGTTCCTACAAATGACTCTGCTGAAATTTATCTTTCACGTTCAACTGACGGAGGCGCAACGTTTACTGATGTAAAAGTATCAGATCATAAATTCAAACCAGTCCCGATTTCCGGTTTGGCTACAGGATACCAGGGTGATTATATCGGTATCACATCGGGAGGAGCCGGAAAGATTCTTCCATACTGGTGTGAACAAGGACCTGCAAGCGGAGGTCGTTATCAGGCATGGACTGCTTTGATTGATATAACAAAGTCAAATCCTTGCGAAGATTTTTCTTGTTATTTAGATACATCCGGCGCGAACTTCCCGCTTCATACAGGAAATTTGTACGAAGAAATGACTGCTAATACAACTAACTACTGGAGAACGCCATCTCCAAGCGCATACAATATCGGATCAGGCAGCGCAATGTTCAACGCATGGAGTGCAACCGGCGGGACAACACAGTCTCTCGTCACATATCAGTTTCCTGCTGCGGGTTTAAATACGTGGCTTACCTTTGACGAAGCTTATGCACCATGGTCAGGAGGAAATGTAGATTCTCTGATAATCGAATCTTCGGTCAATGGAGGTTCAACCTGGTCTGTCCGTGCAAGATTATGGGGTGGATTGGGCGCTCAAGCAGGACCTTTAAATACAGTATTCACCGGAGGTAGCGAGTTTACTCCAACCGGCGGTCAGTGGAGACCTAAAGCATATCATTTGCCGATTTTTACTAACAAGGTCAGGCTCCGTGCTGTCAGCGGATTTGGAAATGATATCTGGGTTGATAATGTATGTGTCCAGGCTCTTACACCTCCTGTTGCAAATTCAATGGGTCTGGCACATCAGGGAATGTTCATTCCGACAGACCCTTATTGGAGTTTTGAAGATACTCTTAAAGTCTATTTGCATAGATCGGATTTTCCGAATGCAGTAGTTGACTCTTCTGTTGGTGTAATGGGGTCAAACGCAGTTTGTGATAATCTGATGTACAATACTGCATTAGACGGTAATTATTACACTGTGATAAAACACAGAAACTGTATTGAAACATGGTCGGCTTCGACTATCACTTATTCTCGTGGCGGGAATTCGCATTGGAATTTCATTCAGCCTGACGGACAAGCATACGGTAATAATCAGGCAGTTGTCAGCACATCGCCATTTTATAGAGGAATGTATAGTGGAGAAGTTGTTAATGATTCCAATGTTGACCTTAGCGATATAGTAACAATATATGTTGATGGTACTAATTTCGTTTCAGGTTATGTAATAACAGATTGTACCGGAGACTTTTATGTTGACCTTTCAGATTTATCAATTTCGTATAATAATGCAACTGCCTTTGTCACAAGAGTCGCACCTCCGGGAGGAGAACCGTCCGCACCTTCAATAGAGGATGTGATGAAGACTACAAGAGTAACGAACGATGCCGACAGAAGAAAACTTGAACTGACAATTGAATTGATGAAACAGCAGCAATCACAAACTTCCGAAAAGAAACATGAGCTTACAATGGAAGAAGGTATTGCACTGATTAAGAAAGGTCAGGTTGACGAGCTTGTCAGAAGAGTAAATGAATATCTCGGTCCTGAAGTTCTGCAAAGGCTTGAAAGAGATAGAATTGCAGGTCAAAATATTATCATCGGCTCCCAGCAATCGGAAAGGATAAGCAGATTGGGTCGAGCCGGAGAAATTAGATAAACTGAAATTTAATTTTATTCTGTAAAATCAAACCGGGAGCAAATCTTGCTCCCGGTTTTTTTTAATGAGTAAATGGATTTGGAACATCATGTAAAGAAAATTCCGGCTAAGTACACGACAAGATTTTTTAGTTTAAAGACAATATCTTGATTCGGTTTTTTAACTCCTCGTTACGAATCTCCCCGCCTGCAGCGGGCAGGCTGATTCGTAACCGAAGCATGACTGTATAAGTATGACA
>JBDHXH010000118.1:0-6301 GCA_039810605.1 Ignavibacteria bacterium
AATCGGATAGAGCAACAGCCTTCTAAGCTGTAGGTTAGTGGTTCGATTCCACTCGGGCGTACGAAATAAAAGAAATTTCCTGCCTTTGAATAGCCCATTTCGTATGGGCTTTTTAATGATTACATTCCCCTAAATTTACAACTATGCTATATCATTAGCAGTTACTAACGAGTTATCAATTTAGTAATCACTAAAAAATAAAACATTATGTCATTCCTATTCAAAAGAAAGGAAGGCGGTTACTGGGATTCTACAATGAGTACGGAAAGAGAATAAACAAAAAAAATTAGCAAACATAAAAATTCCTCTTTGCTTTTGATTTTATTGCCCTTAGTTTAAGCATACTGAACTGAACTAAACTAGTTTAAATTAATTTACTTTAGAATGAGGTGATCTTGAAAATAGAAATGCTAAGTCACATATTTCATAAATTAAACTAAGAAAGCCTTTACGGAAAGGATTAAGCAGTTAATGAAGCGATTCGGTTACACCGAGTATCGCCTAAGCAAGAAGGCGGACATTAAGAACGCGACACTTGACAACACATTTAAAGGAGAGAACGCATGGATACAGGCGAAGTACCTTCTCAGGATTTCGAGAGTATTTAATGTCAATATGGAGTATGTGATAACAAGACAGAAGACGAAGTTCGACGAAAACAAAAAAATCTCCGAGCTCAAGGATACGATACTTGACTTAACAAGTGAGTGCAATGAATTGAAGGAAAGAAACCTCAAGCTTGAGAAAGCGCTTAGGGTATTTGTAATTTCCGATTCAGCAACAGTCAAGGAAGTGCCTTCGAAAGGTACAATAAACTAGATCGACCTCAATTCTGCGGCTGCAGCGATAATCGACTTGATAAGTTGTTATTGAATACAAGCCCTGTTAACTATCAAGAGAACTAAATTGGTAACAGCGGGGCTTTCGTTTTACTCAAACTACGCACTCCTACGAGGATCCACCGAACAAAGAAAGGTGCTTTTGGTCTTTCAAAGCAAGAATGAATGTATGATCTTCTACTTCAATTGATGAAGTGTCAGTTTATATTTGTCCCGGCTCATTTCTGATTGATAAAGCATTACATCTCTATCCTTCACCAAAGTTGTCATTAAATCTTTATCTTCATCTGAAATTTTACAGCCGAAAATTATTCCACATAATAGAGAGGGATCAAATCTGAACAATCTGTCCTTAGTCTGTCCTTTTTTGTAAGTATGAAGTAGTCGCCATTCTTTCTCATATTTCCAGAATTCACTTTTTCTTAAAATAAAATCTTTAGGCTCATACTCTTCAATTATGTTTACAGTGATTAAAGATTCATGCGGAATATATTTTACACATTCGGCTTTATCGAAAACACTTTCCTTTTTGAATACTAAGCAGATACCCTTATGCCTGTCTGCATAGTGAGAAAACATTTGGATGTTATCATTTTCTTCTGTTAAACAATATATTCCAAGTGAGTCTAGTGCAACAAGTTTCGACTCCTCAACTATCTTCTCTATTTGCTTTTCATCAAGATTATTGTAAGTATGAAGTAACTTATTCGGCGAGTGTAATTCATTTTTCCTGAACATTTCAATTAGCTTACCCTGATCTCCTTCGCAAATAGCATTGAACTGACTATCAAAAGGATCATTGAAATCTAATGGAGATGACAGATAGATATAGCTGTTTAGGATTGTGTTGATTGAAAACTTATTTACAGATTGATATTTGTAAAGATATTGTATTGAGGACATTGACTAATAATTTTTACGCTAATGAATTCATTTACATTCTCAGTATTTGGAATTGAAAACACGAGCCCTTTACTTGCAAACAGAGTAACGGTCTCCTTTTTGTTTTACAATTTACCGATTTCCATTTACTTAATAAATTTTTATTCCAATCTTGCATCCGTAAACTAATTTGCACTACAGTGCAGTTGCAAAAGTCATTCAATGTCTAAGTTTTGAGAACGAAACTAACAGACAGAAATTGATTTTCACTATGTTCTTTGTAATTTAATTTTACAAGTTCTGCAGTACTAATCATTTTACTAATCACAGGGCTTAAGGGGTTACTCAAAACACAGGGATTCAAAAACACTTGTTCCAAATCCTTAGTAAAAATCATTACCTAACTTTTGCGTAAGTTACTTGATATTCCCACCCTCTCAAACCTCTCCTCAATTATCTCCCTCATCCTCTTCTTATACTTCTCACTCAAAAAACTCGTCCGAATAAATTCCATCCACTTTGTTTTTGACTTCTCCATTTTCTTGAAAATATTTTCCCGTTGTTTTGGCTCTAGTTTTAGTGAATTAAAAGAAGCAATAAAATCATTCCTGTTAATCCTTTTCTTTTTTCCGTTCAGAGTTAATGCCAGGTCCTCGTCATCCTTTATATTAACAAGCGCCGTTGCAACCATATCGTATGCCGGTGACAATACATACCCTATCCCTGGATCATTTATCAACGAAAAATTTTTCAAATGCATATCCGCATTGCCGGTAAGAAAAGAAAATAACACCTGCTCAAAGAAGTTCACTGCATCCAGACCGGGATTAGAGGAATATTTCATTATCACTTTTGCAATCTGCTCATAAGAACCGTTGTATTTTTCTTCTGTCAATCTTTCTGTAAGTTGGCACATATCTTCCATGTGAATTTTGTCTTTCTTAATACGATCAATTCTCTTCGTGATATATGCAAGATTTCCTGACTTAAGCCTTATCAAACTGTGAGGCACAACTCTAATTTTTGCAATGCTTGCAAGATGCATAGTCAGATCCTCAACTTCAGGTAATTGTGGATAGTGTATAGTTGGAGGTTTCAGTATATACCCTCCCCAAAGTCCTACTATTGTAAATCGTTTTGGACCTTGCTTGTTTTCACCTTCAAGATGTAGAGATAGTTTTGGTTGTACGCCGGTAACAGTTACATGACTCTGTATAACCTTTGTTGCCAACTCTCCCATTTGTTCCTCCGTGTAAGGTAGCTCCGGTGGTTCCGGCTGCCCGAACATTTTCTTACTGCAAGCACGATGAAAATCTATTTCATTTTCTTCTAATGGTTTATAACAATACAAACACCGCTTCATAATTCATTTTCCCTTTCTTCAATTTCAGGATAAACACTTACCGCCCCTATGCAGTCTTTGCAGCATGCCATTAACAATCCCATTCTGTCACGCGGATTCAGCTTCCAGTTCTTCTCGGCAATGTCCAGAAGCCATCCCTCCGGTATCAATCCGTCAAAGAATGGAAAGAGCACATTGTTATCATAACTTTCTTCTCTAAGTGGCAGTGTTAAACTGATCGCAGTTCTATTTTCTGATTGAAGATAGACTTTGTCATAAACAAAATGATAACCGTTTTCATCCTGTGTGATCCAGCCTGCAGTAACACCCTGCATTTTGATTTCAGCTTTTCTCATTCATTTTTTGATTTAGTATTATTCTGGAACCGTGCAAGAGGAACTGCTCCAACTCTATACCCAAACAACTTCAAAACTTGATTGACCTTATCCAATCTCAAACTTTCTTTGCCTTGCTCCAGCTCTCTGACAAATCTTAGCCCGACTCCCGCCTTTTCTGCAAGCTCCGGCTGTGTAAGCTTTGATAGCTTTCTCTTTTCTTTTACCAATTCACTTAGTTGCATATTCCAATACCCTTTAGGGTATAATATAAGCAATCATTACATAAATTTATACCCATTTGGGTATAAATTTATGAGTTAAATATAAATTATACCTTTTGGGGTATAAAATTACGTTATTAGCTAAAATTATACCCTATAGGGTTTACGATCTGCGCATGTTTAGCTTCAAATAAATCTGCAAGTTTATAAAACTTAAACAACCTTCTCTGCATTTAAAGTACTATTCAAAAATAGTATGTTAATTATATCTTCAAAAATTGAGGGAGATGCCAAAAGTAAATAAGTTTAACAGAACTCAAAAAGATCCTAAAACTTTTTTTTCTAAACATCCTATTCTTGAGAAACTGATTGTTGTTGTAGTTTCAGTCATACTAAGTTTTTTTCTAAACACTTTTTATACAGACTACAAAGAATCAAAGAAATTTATTCTCCAATATTCAATGATAGAATTCATAGATTCGGTTAGGTCAAGTGATCCGCTAAATTATTTGATTCTCAAAAATACTGGCACTGCTTTGCTTACAAACATCAAAATAAATACAACATCTTCAAATTCTTGCATTGGCATGTTTAACGGGTCAAGCAGTCAAGTCACTTGTTACAACTGCGAAATTCACATCAGTGAATTGAATCCTAATGACCAAGCAATTGTCATATTTTTCTGTGACTCAGAATTATTAATTTCGGCGAGTTCAGATTTTGAGTTACTTGATTACAACATCAATAAAATGAAGCATCAAATTATGAATTATGAAAGCAAGAATCTTGATAGTATGAATTTTAGAGTGAAGCACTTGATGAAAAGTACAATGTAACTGTGGTTTTTGCAAAATTGATTAAATCTCTTGTTTCATACGATTGCAAATACGAGTGGGTTATCAATTTCACTTACAACTTTGCTCACAACTTAGCTCAAGAGTCTTAGACTAAAAGACAAAACCGCTTATTGCGCCACAAGAAAGACTATAATGAATGAGTACAATATTTCACAACGAACTCTATACAGAGATATGTGAGATAGGAAAATACCGGGCCTGCGCAAAACGCGCAACGATGAAATTACTCGAATTATTTAGACGCAAGAATCAGATCACTCAAATCAGTTACCTGATCCTGGGGTGACGGTACATTTTTTTTCATGCAATTGAGACAACTTCAACGTTATCCCCCGAAGTGACCTATCAATACTTTCATTGCGCCGTCAATTAGTATCAGCGTTGAGATTACTCCGCCTATTGCTCCGCCAAGGTGTGCTTCGTGTCCGATATTCCCAAGCCGCTTCCTCATTCCGTAAATTGAAAATGCAATCCACAGAAATGCAAAAAGATATGCCGGCATCGGAATGAAAAACACATACAGCATGCTCTTCGGGAAAAAAATTATGTATGAAAATACAATACCTGAAACTGCGCCGGATGCACCGACTGCAACATATAGAGGATTATTGTAGTGAAATATTACAGTGAGTATAGAACCAAAAGCAAGACTTATAAAATAAATGAGAAAAAAATAAAGCCTTCCATCCAACACTCCGAAATTCTGGACATAAAATTGTTCGAGAAAACTTCCGAAAGTGTAAAGCGCAAACATGTTGAAAAAAAGATGCATGAAGTTGGCATGAAGAAATGCCGACGTGATCATCTGATAAAACTTTTTCTGATGAACAATCTCATACGGACGTTCCGCGAATTTTTCAAAATACACCGGATTGAAAAATGCCCATAATGAAATGGCAACGTTTGCAAAGATCAATGTTATTGTTACCGGAGCATCAAAGATTGAATTCAAATTTTTGTGTTGTGAAGATTAATTAATTATTGTTGCAATGTTTGCTAACAACTAAATTCATTTGTAAATTCATTTGTTAATTCATTGTGTCCGGATCTATCGCATTTCATATTCGTGTTTCAAAATTTTTTTCACAATTCCGGGTCCTTCGTAAATCATTCCTGTGTATAGCTGAACCAGCGATGCTCCGCAATTTATCTTTTCCGAAAAATCACTTCCCGAGAAAACTCCCCCGACGCCAATGAGGATAATTCTTTCTGTCTCGGGCCGGGAGTTATTTAGTTTATTGAGTTGGCTAATAACCCGGTCAGAAATATTCTTAAGCGGCTTTCCGCTCAAACCCCCTTCGGGCGTTACGCGGGAATTGAGTTCAGGTCTTTCAATGGTTGTATTTGTCGCTATGATTCCGGATATATTGTTGCGGACAGATAGTTTATAAACCATTTCAATCATTTCAGAATCAAGGTCCGGTGATATTTTCAAGAAGATATTCAATGGCATAGAATTTTTTTCGTTCGACATTTTCAGATTCAGATCCTGAATCTCCGAAAGCAACTGGTCGAGATATTGTTCTTCGTGGAGTTTCCTAAGTCCTTCAGTATTCGGTGAGGAAATATTGATTGAAAAATAATCGGCAACGTCGAATAGCTTTTCAAAACATATTTTATAATCTCTGAATGCTTCTTTGATTGGAGTGATTCTGTTTTTCCCGATATTGACTCCGACAAGAAAGTCGTCACTCGCATATTTTCTTGATGCAATGATATTCTCTCTTACTTCATCAGCGCCGGAATTGTTGAAACCAAGTCTGTTAATCAGCGCCATGTCTTTCTTTAATCTGAAAATCCTCGGCTTGCTGTTGCCTGCCTG
>JBDHXH010000119.1:0-6016 GCA_039810605.1 Ignavibacteria bacterium
ATAAAAAATTACGGAACGGTACTGTGTGCCAACATCCGCTCCCTGACGATTGAGTGTAGTTGGATCGTGTACGTGGAAGAAAATCTCGATAAGTTTCTCATAACTTATTACCGAAGGATCAAAAGAAATCTGAATGACTTCGGCATGACCTGTCGTCCCTGTGCATACCTGTTGATAAGTCGGATTTTTTACTGTTCCTCCGGAATAACCGGAGACGACTTTCTCTACACCTTTCAATTCATTAAAGATTGTTTCGGTGCACCAGAAACAACCTCCACCAAGAGTTGCTTTTTCCAAGTTTGTATTTTCTCCTGCTTGTATTTTATTCGTGCTGTTTGAGACTTTGGTTTGTTCACCTCTTCCGCTGATAAGATTAAACGAAACTATGACTGCCGCCAGAGCTGCAATTATCAAAAATATTTTCATGATGCCTGATTTTGTCTTTTTGTTCAAAATTGTCTTACATCATAACTAACGAAAAATAGCTCCCCGCGGATTGTAAAACAATTTCAAATTGAAGATTCGGAAATGGTGCAGAGCAATATGACAATTGCGGGGAGATGTATTTGTTTGTTTAATTATAATTGAAGGTTAACTAATTTAGACACACAGTTGATTCAGCAAAATTCCATTTCTTGAAAACGATTATCATTGACGGAAACAATCTCATTCATAAAATCAAAAATCTCAAAGCGCAATTTGCAGTTGATCGCGAGGGTGCAGCTATTTCACTCATTGAAATTGTAAGGTCGCGTTCTCAAAGTAATGCAAGAACCATTTTTGTATTTGACGGTTACGGGAGTATAGCAAATAAGAATGTTATATTCTCAAAACAACTTTCCGCAGACGAGGTCATCAGGAAATACATTGAGGAGTTTCCGACTCACAAGAATTTGAAAGTTATAAGTTCGGACATCCACATTACCTCGCTTGCAAAAGCCTGCGGATGTGAGATTCAGAAATCAGAAGAGTTTCGGAATTCACTTGAGAAAAAAAATTCGCCTGCATCCGGAAAAAACATTAATCAGAATTACATATATGATAAACCTGAAAAGCCTGAACGAATGTCGAGGAAAGAAGTTGATGAATTCAAAAAATATTTTAGCTGATGCTTGAGATAATCGGCTACGGTGCGGCGGTTGGCGTCGGACTTGTTTTGGGAATGATTGGCGCAGGAGGTGCAATTCTCACAGTTCCGATAATGGTGTATCTTATGGGAATCAAGCCTGTCACCGCGACTGTTTATTCGTTATTCATAGTAGGCACCACAACATTGTTCGGCGCAATGTCATACATCAGGAACGGCATGGTGCGGTTCAGAACATCGGCAGCTTTCGCATTGCCATCACTTGTTTCAATATTCATCACGCGAAAATTTATTCTGCCTGCAATTCCGGAAATATTATATACAAACGGCAGCCTCACAATCACTAAAGATCACGCAGTGCTTTTCTTGTTTTCAATTCTGATGCTTGCGGCTTCAATTTCAATGATACGCGGTCGAGTGAAGAAAAAGGAAATGGATCATGAGCCCGGGACAAGAGAATATACGATACTTTTTGTTTACGGAATCCTTGTTGGTTTCATTACGGGGCTTGTTGGCGCAGGCGGAGGTTTCCTTATTGTGCCGGCTCTTGTTTTTTTGGCAAGGATTCCCGTGAAGTCGGCAATCGGCACGTCTCTCCTTATTATATCTGCAAATTCGCTTTCGGGATTTGCAGGCGACTTAATGGGAGATTATAATATTGACTGGAAGCTGCTCCTTATATTTCTTGCCTTTGCCGTTGCAGGAATATTAACGGGAAGCTATCTGACAAAATTTGTTTCCGGAAGCGTCTTGAAAAAATCGTTCGGATGGTTTGTATTACTCATGGGAATTTACATTATCATCAGGGAATTAATTTCACTATGAGAATTTCTTTTTCCGTTGAAAAAATTTGTAATTGTAGATAAACTCACAGCAATCAATTTCTTCTTTATAATGCTTTAAAATTTTTCCCCTATGAATCATAAGAACATTGATACGCCGGCTTTCAAGGAATTGTTTGAAGAGGATTCGTATGTCCTGCTTGACGTAAGGACTCCGGAAGAATTCAACGCCGGTCATATCAAAGGCGCCGTTAACGTTGACTTTTATGATGACGGATTTGAAATTGACATTGATGCGCTGGACAAGAGAAAAAAATATCTTGTGTATTGCCGCTCCGGCAACCGCAGTAAACAAACCATGTTTCTCATGAGAGATCTTGGATTCGAAGAAGTATATAATCTTGCAGAAGGAATAATCTCATGGGATAAACACGGATTTAAAATTGAATCTTAGTTAAGTATAGCCCGAACTCAATTATGGAGATAAAACAATTCTATGACAAAAATCTTGCACATGCTTCTTATGCAATATTAAGTGAAAATGAAATTGCGCTGATTGATCCTGCAAGAAATCCGAAACAGTATTATGATTTTGCCAGGGAAAACAATGCAAAGATAGTTGCAGTAATAGAAACACACCCGCACGCGGACTTCGTCAGCTCGCATCTTGAGGTTTCAAAATCCACGGGAGCAAAAATTTATGTGAGCAAGCTTCTGAATCCTCATTATGATTTCATTCCATTTGACGAAGGAGATTTTCTGAAGCTCGGAAAGATTACACTCAATGCAATCAACACTCCCGGCCATTCACCGGACAGCATTTCAATTCTTATTAAAGATGAATCCGGAAAAGACTATGCTCTGGCAACAGGCGATACGCTTTTCGTCGGTGATGTAGGAAGACCTGATTTGAGAGAATCCGCAGGCTCCATTCAGAAGAAAAAAGAAGAGCTTGCAAAGATGATGTACAAGACTATCAACGAAAAGCTCTTGAAAATGTCTGACAATGTTCTGGTATATCCCGCACACGGTGCAGGTTCACTATGCGGAAAGACATCAAGTGCGGATACTTTTACAACAATCGGAAGAGAACGAAATTCAAATTATGCTCTCAAGCAGATGACCGAAAATGAATTCGTGAATGTCCTGCTCAAAGATCAGCCGTTTATTCCGAAATACTTTGGATATGACGTTGAAATGAATCGAAAGGGCGCGGAAAATTTTGAAGAAAGCATTTCAAAGGTAAAGAAGATAGATTCTTATGATGATATTGAAAATCAATATCCGGTAGTTGATGCAAGGTCGAAGACGCAGTTTGCCGAAGGTCACTTTCCCGGCTCATTTAATATTCTCAATAACACTAAATTCGAAACCTGGCTTGGCGCAATCGTTTCTCCATTTGAAAAATTCTATCTGGTTTCAGATACCAACGAATCGCTTAACGATCTTATCGGAAGAACCGCGGCAATCGGCTATGAATCAAATATTGCAGGAGCGCTTGTGCATTCTGACAATGGCATTCTCGTAAAGTCCGGTGAAATGAATTTTGAAAAATTCAGAAAGAATCCGTCTTCATATACGATTGTTGATATCCGTCTGAACTCCGAATCAGACGGTAGAAAAATTTTCAAAGACTCGTTTCCCATTCCATTAAATGAACTTCGTGAGAAAGTAAATGATTTGCCCGGTGACAAACCCGTTGTCGTTCATTGCCAGGTCGGAACGCGCTCTGCTATAGGAAGAAGTATTCTGGAAAAAAAATTCGGCACACAGGTATTTGATCTCGGGGAACACATTTTAGAATTCACATAAAAAAAATTCCATGATAAGAAAATTCTCGACTTTCTACAGAACCATAATTGAAGAAGAGAGAAAGTATCCGGAAGCATCAGGACAACTTTCTGATTTGCTTGCGGATATTGCTCTTGCATGCAAAGTAATTTCACTTGAAGTAAACCGCGCGGGACTCATTGACATAATCGGATTTACTGGAGAAGAAAATATTCAGGGTGAAGAAGTGAAGAAGCTCGATGTATATGCAAATGATGTTCTTACTCATGTCATGCGGCAGGGCGGTCATATCTGTGCAGTATGTTCCGAAGAAGAAGAAAATTTTATTCCGATTGAAGATAAGTTTGCAGAAAATAAATATGTGTCCAATAAATATGTCTGCCATTTTGACCCTCTTGACGGATCATCCAATATAGATGTAAATGTTTCCATTGGAACTATCTTCTCGGTTTACAAACGAGTCACCACATCCGGTGTCGGTTCTCTTGAAGACTGTCTGCAAAAAGGATCGCAGCAGGTTGCAGCGGGTTATGTTATCTATGGATCAAGCACTGTGCTTGTCTATACGACAGGTTCCGGAGTTCATTGCTTTACTCTTGATCCTTCGGTCGGAGAATTTTTGATATCGGGGAAGAATGTAACGATTCCGAAGAAAGGAAAGATTTATTCCATCAATGAAGGCAATTCGTGCAAATGGTCAGAAGGAATGAAAAAATACATTTCTTACCTTAAGGAAATTGATCCTTCGACGGGAAGACCATATTCGTCAAGATACATCGGCTCGCTTGTCGCAGACTTTCACAGAAATTTGATATACGGTGGGATATTCATGTATCCGGCTGACAGCAAAAATAAGAACGGAAAACTACGACTGATGTATGAAGCCAATCCCCTTAGCTTCATTGTAGAACAAGCAGGTGGAAGAAGTTCTAACGGCAATCAGAGAATTCTCGATATTGAACCAACAAGCCTTCATCAGCGAACACCATTGTTCATCGGAAGTGAAGATGACGTGCTTCAGCTTGAAAGGTTCATTGCCGAAAAAGCTTTGGAAGAGGTGAGCTGAAAAATTCTTAATAGTTGACTACTAAAATTTTATGAAACTCTGTTACTTTAGAGTTCTGTCATTTTACCGTACGTCTCCGGTCTTCTGTCTCTGAAGAACTGCCACGTTGATCTTACTTCTCCAATCATATCAAGATCAAATTCCGCCACCAGCAATTCATCTTTATCTTCCGATGCCTGTGAAAAGATCTGTCCTCGAGGATCGACAAAGTAAGACGAGCCATAAAACTTTCCAAGATTCCAGGGCTTTTCTGTTCCGACACGATTAATGCATCCCATGAAATATCCGTTAGCTGCCGCATGAGCAGGTTGTTCAAGTTTCCATAGATATTGTGAAAGTCCTGCGACTGTTGCGGATGGATTGTAAACTATTTCAGCGCCGTTAAGTCCAAGTATTCTCGCTCCTTCGGGAAAGTGTCTGTCATAGCAGATGTAAACTCCAATTTTGCAAAACTTTGTATCAAAAACCGGATAGCCAAGATTCCCGGGTTTGAAAAAAAACTTTTCCCAAAATCCGGAAGTGTGAGGAATGTGAATTTTTCTGTATTTGCCGAGATACGTTCCGTCTGCATCAATCACGGCTGCGGTATTATACAAAACTCCTGCCTGTTCCTTTTCATAAATAGGAACAATCATTGCCATGCCATACTTCTTCGAATATTGCTGCATCCTCTCCACAGTCGGACCCGGCACAGACTCCGCGGAATCATACCATTGCTTATCCTGTCCGGGACAGAAATACGGAGTGTTGAAAATCTCCTGCAGGCAAAGTATCTGAACTCCCTGCTTTCCCGCATCCTCAATGAGCGGAATATGTTTGTCCACCATTGCATCCTTGATTTCCTGTATCGTTCCTTCGCCTTCTGTCTTCGGAAGACTCATTTGAATTAATCCTGATTTGATTTTTCTTGGCATGAAAATATTTTTTTAAAGTAATTTAAATTTTTCCCTGGATTCCAAAAATAAGGATAGGATGTGATTAACTCAATGGAAACAGAACTATGTTCAAGCGACATGATTCACATCCGTCCAAAACAATCTCCGAAAGTCAGATCAAAATTTTATGTCCGCTTTTCTTTTGAAAGATCAAAAGAAAAGCTTGGCAAAAGAAAAATCTCCCACTGGTGAATTTCTTATCGGCAATTTTTCACAGGCGGGTTTGTTTTCAAAAAAATATTTTAGCTTCCGATTTTGATTTACTTTCTAAGTTATTACTCGATTTCAAAATTAATTTGGACACCTTTAAAAAGGAAACTAACAAGAGAGAAATATATTCCCCTTGGAAAATATT
>JBDHXH010000120.1:0-5869 GCA_039810605.1 Ignavibacteria bacterium
TTTTCCGTAAAATTTATTATTGGTATGAGAATTTTAGTTTACGAAGACAACGGATACCGGAATTTATTTCCTGTTGCGATGATGCGTCCTGTATATTTTATCCGGACGGGAGTAAGCAATGTCATCGGAAGGATAGAAGATTTTACTGGGAATAAATATTCGCGCAGTCTTCATTGCAGATCGTATATGGCCGGATATATAAGGAGCATTTGCAAATACAAAATAAACGAAATAGAAAAGGATGATTATCTGCTAATAAACGGCAGGGCTGTTATAAATGAAGAGGCAATGAAGCATTTTATTAAAGGCAAAGGTTCTAATGTTGTCTATGTTCACGATGGAGAAGTTATAGCCGCCCATGTATCTAAGAAGTATTCTTCATTATTGAAAAGCAAAGTTGAAAGTTTAGATAATATCCCGGATGATGAATTCTTTGGAAATAAAATTTTTGGCAAGGAAGATGTCGGGAGAAAGGCTGTCGTAAGTATAATCAGACATCCATGGGATATGATTTCTCATCTAATAGAGAATAAATTATCAGATGATTATGAAAACATTATTTACCGTCAGAAAAATTTTTCACGCATAAAAAAATATGATGGCTGCATAAATGCGAAGAGGATCTTTACGGGAAAGGAAACCATTATTCAACCCCAATGCATACTCGATGCATCAGAGGGAGATATTTTCATTAATGATAATGCGAAGATAGAATCATTCTCTTACATAAAGGGTCCGGCGTACATGGGCACCGGAAGCCTTGTGAAAGCAGGCACAAAGATTTACGGTCCTTGCGTAATTGGCGAATTTTCCAAGGTGGCAGGAGAGATTGCCGAATCAATTTTGTTTGCTTATGTAAACAAACAGCATGAGGGTTTTCTCGGACACAGTTATATCTGTCCTTTTGTGAATCTTGGAGCTGATACTGTGACAAGCGACTTGAAAAATAATTATTCAAACATCCGCATTAAAACAGATGGAAAAGAGTTTGACACAGGAATGAAATTTCTGGGAAGCATCATCGGAGATCATTCGAAAACATCCATCAATACAATGCTGAATACGGGAAGCATAATAGGAATTTTTGCAAATCTGTTCGGGGGTGGATTTCATGATAAAATTATTGATTCATTTTCATGGAATGAATGCGGTAAATCTTCTGTCAGATACGATATTGACAAAGCTATTGAAACTGCAAAGACAGTTATGTCGCGAAGGCACATGGAACTGACGACTCAATACGAGGATCTGATTCGATATTACTTTCAGAATTTGAATTGAGTCTTCTCCGGGAATCCTACATAAGGTTTACAACAATATGAAAATGATCAAATCTTACATTGTAAAGATTTCATATAATGAGTAAATTACAAGTTCAGTAATATTTTTCAATTGATGGGCGGTTAGCTCAGTTGGTTAGAGTGCTACGTTGACATCGTAGAGGTCATTGGTTCGAATCCATTACCGCCCACTGTTTCAAAAAAGTGAATTAAAGAATTGGCAGAAAAGATAAATATAACTTTTCCGGATAATACGGTTAAAGAATTTGAGAAAGGCGTGAGTGCGTTTGACATTGCTATGTCCATAAGCAAACGCCTGGCAGATGAGGTTCTTGTTGCTGAAGTTAACGGCAGGATGAAAGACATTGATGCACCGATAAATGAAGATTCAAAGTTGGTTCTTCATAAATTTGATACAGACAGAGGCAAAGAAACATACTGGCATACCACTTCACATATCATGGCGCAGGCCATTGAAGAATTGTACCCCGGGGCGAAATTCGGAGTTGGTCCGCCGATAGAAAACGGATTCTACTATGACATTGATTCGGAAAAGAAATTCACCGATGAAGATCTGAAGAAGATTGAAGACAAGATGCTGGAGATTTCGAAGCGAGATCTTAAGCCACAACGCGAAGAACTGAAGAGGACCGACGCAATTGAATATTTCAAAAGCAAAAGAAAAGATCCTTACAAAGTTGAGATACTCGAGACCATTGCAAAAGATGAAGACAATGTGTCTCTTTATCATCAGGGCGGATTCACCGATCTTTGCAGAGGACCGCACCTGCCTTCAACTTCAAGAGTGAAAGCAGTTAAGCTGCTATCTGTCTCCGGATCATACTGGCGAGGAGATGAGAAGAGGCAGATGCTGCAGAGGATTTACGGAATTTCATTTCCGAAGCAGAAAGAACTCGACGAGTACCTCAAAGCGCTTGAAGAAGCAAAAAAGCGTGATCATAGAAAGCTGGGCAAAGAACTCGAATTATTTTCATTCCATGAAGAAGGTCCGGGATTTCCATTCTGGCATAATAACGGAATGGTCATAATGAATTCACTCAAGAGTTATCTTCGCGAAAAACTTGCAGAGTTGAATTATCAGGAAATTAATACGCCGATTATTCTTAATCAAAAATTATGGCTTCAGTCAGGTCATTATGACAATTACAAAGAGAACATGTATTTCACCGACATAGACGAAAGAGATTACGCGGTCAAGCCTATGAATTGCCCGGGCAGCACGCTTGTTTACAGGACAACAATGAAGTCCTATAGGGATTTGCCTTTGAGGTTATATGAATTCGGACTCGTTCATCGTCACGAATTATCGGGAGTATTGTCAGGGTTGTTCAGAGTGAGAAGTTTTACGCAGGATGATGCGCATATTTTCTGCACTCCGGAGCAGATAGAAAACGAAGTTGATATTCTTATCAAGCTTGTATTTGAAGTTTATGATACTTTCGGATTTAATGAAGTTCAGGTATTTCTTTCGACCCGTCCGGAGAAATTCATAGGTGACATTGAAGTATGGAACAATTCAGAAAAGTCGCTTGCGGCAGCTCTTGATAATGCAAAGATAAAGTATAAAGTCAATGAAGGCGACGGAGCATTTTACGGACCGAAGATTGATTTCGTGGTGAAGGATAGTTTACGCAGGGACTGGCAGCTTGGCACAATACAACTTGATTTTTCGATGCCGAAGAGATTCGGGCTCGAATACATAGGGAGTGATGGTTCAATACATACTCCGGTTATGATACACCGCGCAGTATTTGGTTCATTCGAGAGATTCGTAGGTGTATTGACCGAACATTACGGGGGATACTTTCCGTTATGGATTGCTCCCGTTCAGATAAGTGTTATGAATATTACAGATGCACAGATTGATTATGCGACTGAAATTTCGGAAAGATTGAAGAGAAATGGCTTCCGGGTAAATCTTGATTTGAGAAATGAAAAGATAGGGTATAAAATAAGAGAGTCGGAGAACAGGAAGATTCCATATATGATTGTTGTTGGAGACAAAGAAAAGCAGAACAACAACATTTCTGTCAGACAGCATCAAAAAGGTGATATAGGGAAATTTGAATTGAATGAGTTTATTGAAAGACTTAAATTGCAATCTGAAAAAAGAGAAAATCATTATTAAACCAATCATAATTTATTAAAGACAAACATTTTAAGGAAAGAGTAAACGAGCAGATCCGGGTTCCTCAAGTTAGAGTTATAGATGAAGAAGGTCATGCGCTTGGAGTAATGTCAAACATAGAAGCGTTGCAGACTGCTCGTTCGAGGGGTTTAGACCTTGTTGAAATATCTCCGGGATCCAAGCCCCCTGTGTGTAAGATTGTAGATTACGGGAAATTCAATTACGAAAGACAAAAGAAAGAGAAGCTTGCAAAGAAGCATCAGCATGTGATGAACATTAAGGAGATAAGATTTAATCCGAATACAGACACGCATGACATTGATTTTAAAACAAAACATCTTCGTCAGTTTCTGCTTGAGGGGCATAAAGTAAAGGCTTATGTGATGTTTAAAGGGAGAATGATAACTCATCCGGAGATAGGCAGAAAGCTTATGGATGACATTGTGGAAAAGCTCAATGATATCGGAAAGCTCGAAGCACCTCCGAGGATGGAAGGCAAGCAGTTGTTTGCCTATTTTCTGCCGGACAAAAATAAGATACAGTCACTAAAGGGTACTCTGGTCAAAACCGGAAAATCGGCGGATCAAAAAGAGACTTCAGAAGAAAATAAACAAAACGATAACAGCAATGCCAAAAATGAAATCAAACAGAGCGGCGAAGAAGAGATTTAAAGTAACCGGCTCGGGAAAGATAAAAAGAGAAAAAGCTTACAGAAGCCATATTCTCACGAAGAAATCCAGTAAGAGAAAGAGACATCTGCGAAAAGCTACGCTTGTTTCAGAACAGGAATCAAGAGTTGTTAAGAGATTAATATTGTCATAAAAAAATAATTCAACAATAGAAGGAGAATCCAATGCCCCGCGCAAAAAACAAAGTTGCATCTCACAGAAGAAGAAAAAGAGTTCTGAAAGAGGCAAAAGGATACGTTGGAGCGAGAAGTAAAGTTTATACAGTTGCAAAGAATGCCGTCGAGAAAGGTTTGACGCATGCATACAAAGACAGAAGGCTCAAGAAAAGAGAATACAGAAGTCTTTGGATCACAAGAATAAATGCCGCTGCAAGGATGAATGATACCACATATTCAAAATTAATAAACGCACTGAACAAGAAGAATATTGATATCAACAGAAAACTTCTTGCCGACCTTGCTTACGACAATCCTGATGCATTCGGTGAAATTGTAAAATTTGCTTTCAAATAAAATCTTGCTTTATTCTAATTTAAATGAGGCGGATAATGAATATTCGCCTCATTTTATTCCGCCTGTCACTTCATGCTCGATAACTTAGACTCAATCAAAACCGACGCAGACAAAATTGCAGCAGATATATCTTCATCCGCTGCTCTGGAAGAATTCCGTCTTAAATATCTTAGCCGCCATGGTTTGCTGAACAAACTGTTTGATGAATTCAAAAATGTTGATAAAAGCATCAAGGGCGAAACGGGCAAAAGGCTGAATGAACTGAAGCAACATATTCAGGAAATCTACGATGTAAAAAAGAAGTCTTTCGAAGGTGAATCTACCCCCTGTGATAAGTCTGTTGATATAACTTTACCCGGAAGGACATACAACAAAGGCACTAAACACCTCATCTATCAGGCAATTGATCAAATCACTTCCGTATTTGAAAAAATCGGATTCAATGTATATGAGGGACCTGAAATTGAAGACGAGTTTCATAATTTTGATGCACTAAACACTCCCGACTACCATCCATCCCGCGATATGCAGGATACATTTTACATAGACAGCAAGGGTAAGGACAAACAGTATCTTCTGCGTACTCATACTTCTCCTGGACAAATTAGAGTAATGGAAAACACAAAGCCGCCTGTCAGAGTCATTGTCCCCGGGAAAGTTTACAGAAATGAGGCAGTGAGCTCAAGAAGTCTCGCGGTGTTTCACCAGGTTGAAGGTCTTTATGTGGATAAGAAAGTTACCTTCAGAGATTTGAAAGGAACTTTAGATTATTTTGCAAAAGAATTTTTTGGAAAGAATCTGAAGACAAGACTGCGACCGTCCTTTTTCCCGTTTACAGAACCTTCAGGGGAAATGGATGTCGAATGTTATTTATGTGGCGGAAAGGGATGCAGAGTGTGTAAACATACCGGCTGGCTGGAAATACTCGGATGCGGTATGGTAGATCCGAATGTGTTTAAGTTCGTCGGTTATGATCCCGAAGTTTATTCCGGCTTTGCATTCGGAATGGGAATAGAGAGGACACTGATGATCAAGTATGGTATTCCGGATATAAGATTGTTTTATGAAAATGATGTAAGGTTTCTTAAACAATTCTGATCTTTAAAAACGACCCTTATTACCACATAGACACATAGTTTTTTGTTTTGCGTTGATTTAAGTTTTTGACTTCCAATTTTTAGAATTTAAATTATCGGATTTAAGTTTTTAGTTTTATTTTTTTGGCTTTTGAGTTTTGTG
>JBDHXH010000121.1:0-5756 GCA_039810605.1 Ignavibacteria bacterium
AATCTTATTTGCAAATTCTATGATTATCAAACAAGTTCAAGCACTGTTCTGAATGCAACAAATTTATCTCTGTATTTCTTCGAATGTTCTTCACGTAAAGACGGAGCAAACTTTTCAATATACTCGTTCACTTTTTCCATACTGTCGGAAAAATACTGAAATGAATAAGATGATCCTCCTTCAGGCTTCGGATTGTTAATCCTGAAGATTTTACTTTCCATGAACAATCCTGTTGCCATGACATCAGGAACATGAACCCGTCTCATCCATTCAAGCCACTCATCGTGAACAGAGTCATCTATGTTTACCGTTACATTATAAAGTATCATCTCATTTATACTTTTAATCTGCTATTGTGAAAATTGTGATCAAAAAATATTCAAGCAAAGATACTATAAGCATTCCGTTCTGCCGCCGTCCACAGGCAGGTTGATTCCGTTTATGTATGAAGCTTTATCGGATGCAAGAAACGTAATAGCATAAGCAAGTTCTTCCGGATCTGCAAACCTCGAAGCGGGTATTTCATTCATCCAATCTTCCTCAACTTCTCTTTCGCTTTTTCCGGTGGCTTTAGCTTTATTTCGAAACAGAGAAAGAAGCCTTTCTGTTTTTGTTGCTCCGGGCAGAATATTGTTAACAGTAATACCAAAAGGCGCAAGTTCTCCGGCCAATGTTTTTGACCAGTTCGCAACTGCTCCGCGGATTGTGTTTGATACTCCGAGTCCCTTTATAGGCTGCTTCACGGAGGTTGATATGATGTTGATTATCCTTCCGTACTTTTCTTTTTTCATTCCATCTACAAGAGACTGAACTAAAATCTGATTGCAAATTAAATGATTGGAAAATGCCTGCATGAACTCTGAAGTATCGGCGTTGATTGCTTCACCTGCTTGAGGACCTCCTGTGTTATTTATTAAAATGTGAACCGGAGGATTTTCCGAAACAAAGTTATGCAATTTCTTTCGCAGTTCATCGGGCTGTGCAAAGTCTGCGACAATAAAATTGTGATTCTGTTTTTTTGTTGCCGGCATTTCTCTCAATACCAGCCGCAATGATTCTTCATTGCGTGCAACTAAAACCACGCTTGCTCCGGATGCAGCCATTTCTATAGCGGACGCTTTTCCAATTCCTTTTGAACTTCCGCATACGAGAGCGCGCTTTCCTGTTAAGTCTATATTCATTTTTTTTCTGCAGTGTAATTAAATCCGAGTTTCCGTTTCAAATCAGCAGGCAATTCCGGAAGAGACGATCGCGGAATCAGATAAGTTGGGAGATCAAAAAGATCCCTGAACACTTTATGCTTCTCCGCAGTCTGCATGAGGTAATGATGACCGGAAGTCCCGCCTGTTCCGACTTTTGCGCCGATCATTCTGTGGACCATAAGAGCATGCTTGTATCTCCATGTTGTAAAATTTTCGTCTATGTCAACAAGATATGTTAGAAAACGAAACGGCAGATGTAGAATTGGCTCGTCTCTGTATAGATTTATAAACAATGCCGCAAGAGTTGACCTGTATGAAAGTCTTCGCAATCCCTGTTTAACAAGTTCGTTGTGCTTATCTTCATTGAGCAGTGCCTCAAATTTTTCTTTTGTGTTTTCAAATTCCTTAAGCTGCTTGGCTCTTCTTTCCTCGGTAAGACTCGGATTATTCAGAATAATGTCTTTCTCATTATGCATCATTTTCGTAACCGCACTTCTGTATTGATCCCAGAAATCAAAGCCCTGCATCTTCAAGAAAGGAATTCGTGAAAGCCATTTGTCAATAATATCAAACATTGAAGGACGGTTCTGTGATTGAATCAGAATCTCCTGATGCTCATCGGATACAAGCGAGTAATAATTCTTATTGTCAAACTTGACTCGATTCTCGATGTTGAGCCCGAGCATGTTCTCAATTATTCTGAATTGAATGCTCTGGAATCCGGATGCCGGGATCAGAAAGTCTCTGAACTCAAGGAAATCAAGCGGAGTCATTGTTTCTATTACATGTAGCTGCTCAATGAGCAGTTTCTGAATTGTAGTTATTCTGCGAAACCTCGCAACGGCAATTCCGATGTTCCTTTCATCAACATTTTCATTCTGAAATAATTCTAAAACAGAATTCAGTTCATGTATGATTTGCTTAAACCAGAGTTCATAAGCCTGATGAACAATGATGAAAAGAAGTTCATCATGCGCCGGATATCCGTATTCATCGCTCTTGGGAGACTGACTTGTCAATAGTTTGTCAAGATTAAGATAATCGGCATAATAAACGGGGGGATATGGTTTGCTCATAAAAATTTTGTTTATTCAAAATAGAATTATAGATTGATTATTTAAAGGAAAATAGATTTGTTTATTGCAAGAATTAAGTACACGAATACACGACAAGACTAATTCAAGAAGTTGAAGCCGCCTAAAATAATTGCAAACAGTGAGAGTCTTTTTATCAATTAATCCTCCGGAAACTTTCAGGGCAGATGTCAGAAAGATTCAGGATTTGTTGAGAACTAAATTAGCGTTGAAGGACGCAGGAATTTTAAATTCAGTACGCTGGGAGGCGGTTGCAAAATTTCATATAACATTGTTCTTCATCGGGGATGCGGACTCATCAATGATCGGAAGCTTTTCGAGTGAAATGAAGTCCCTCGCTGCACAAAACCCATACGGAGAGATTCAACTGACATCTGATAGGATTGACGCATTTCCGAACTTTCGTTATCCGCGCGTGATAGTTCTTAAGATGAAAAATGAGAATGGTAAAATTTTTCTATTATCGGAACAGATAAATCAAAGACTTCGGAAGTTTGGATTTGCAAGCGACAAAAGATTTGATCCTCACATTACACTTGGAAGGGTCAAGAGAGAAAAGAAGATTAATTTATCGGGCATTGCTGATTTAAAAATGAATGAAATAAGTTTCACAGCAAGAAATTTTTGCCTTATGGAAAGCAAAATAAATAAGAACGGGTCAGAATACTCGGTCATAAATGAATTCGGTTTAGTGCAGCCAAAAAATTAGGGGTTACAGAATAGATTCTGAAACCCCAATATATTTGACAAATTTCTAAACATCGTTTTGGACCGGATCTGAAAATTATTTTATGAGCAGCATTTTTCTTACGCTGACAAAGTCATTGGCCTCAATCCTGTAATAATAAATCCCGCTCGATAAGTTCTCTCCGTGAAAATCAATCCGGTATTTTCCGGGCGTAAGACTGCTGTTATGCAGAACTTCGATTTCTTCGCCAATCATATTATAGATTACAATTTTTACAAGCCCGGTTTTTACTATGTCAAACACTATACTCGTCGAAGGATTGAATGGATTGGGATAATTTTGATAAAGATTGTATGAAACAGGAACTTCGCTTCCAAGCTGATTTATGCCTGACGTTGTCGTCCATCTTGCGGTCTCGACAATAGGGTTGAAGATTGGAATCGTAACCGCGCTGTCAATGCCTGTGCTGTCGCTGCTTGTGTAAGAACCGTTTCCTACTCCTGTCCAGCCGCGGAAGTAATAAGTCGTGCCTCCGTTAATTACTGTTCTTGAATTGACGCCGAAAGTAATATTTGAAGCTGAATCATAAAATATCCCGCCTCCAAATGTATTTCCCTGGCTTGATGAAATCGTGAGTCTGTATTGAGTTTTGTAAAATGCGGTCAGAGATAAATTTGAACTGACTGTTATATTTTGTGATTGCGAACCGCCATTAGACCAGTGATCATAAACGTACTGTGTGGATCCAACGGTTGCTGAACTAACTGCTGCAACCGTAATCTGTGTTCCGTTAGTAAATACAAATTGTGTCCTTTGCAATATTACATTTCCTCCATTGACTGTGAATCCGCATATCCCCGGTCTGTTTGTTCCTATATCAACCAATGATGAATTTACAAGTACATCAATAAATCTCTTGTGAACGGGTGTTCCATTTGGTCCTCTTCCCAAAACTTTTAATCTGTATCTTCCCGGAGTTACGGAGCCTGTAGCTTCGACTCTGATGGTAACAGAATCCGGATATGACGTTATTGAATCTTTTCCAACGAAAGAAAAATTCAATGTTCCGCTTGCCGGAAGTGTATCCATTCCAAGAGAAAATTTTACTTTATCGGTGTATGATTTTACCGAAGGGACAGAAGCTGTAAATGTTGCATTCTGCCCGTTGTTTACATTAACAGCCGTTACGCTTGTCTTCATTGCAAAATCCGGAAAGTAGGCGACGTAACTTCCAAAACTTCCGTTTCGGAAATCAGTCCATGCAAGCAGCGCAGTTTTTGAATTTGATACTGCTGAATTATAGTCACCCAGATATGCAGGTGTGCCGCCGCCTCCGCAAGTTGTGCAGTTGATTCTCATTTTCTTGTTTGAAATCTGCTTGTTGGGTGCAAAGGATGCGCCGCCTGTTGTCGAGTATGATGCATAAATCAATGCGCTGTCGCTTGTGGGACAATCTCTTGTGTCCATCCAATGAACATATAGTCTTCCGGTTTCTTTATCGCACCATGGAGCAGGCATCCATTGATTATGTGTTTCGGGATTTGCATCGTCGTTGATTCTGGTTTCGGATGACCATGTCGCTCCCTGGTCAGTTGAATATCTGCAAAATATATCCGGCTTATTTCCATCTCCTGCCGGAGCATTAGACGCGTAAACAACATAGAATCTTCCTCTGAAAGGACCATAGCTGTTGTCCGCGGAAATAAACGGATACGGTCGCGTTCTCATATTTTCCACGGAGTTTCTTCCTCCCACGGCTGTTCCCACAAAATTTGGAAACTGTTGGGCAGACATGAAATCAAAACTAAGCCCTCCGTTTGTTGATCTGTAAAAAGTATAAGTTGCAGCAAATGAACTTCCGGTATTTGTTACAACATACACGCATCCGCCCTGAACATTGTTGCCGTTCATCACGTTAGGTCCCACACAAACCATCATTCCCGGAAGCGTATTGGTTGCAGAAAAAGTATTTGAATAGCTTGCGCCATGATCAATGCTTCTCACAAAATTTCCGGGTGTCATGGTACCATAAACATAATTCGCAAAAGGACCGCCTGTCTGGTCGGCAGCAATCCAGTTTTTGTCATTCCCTATATTGCATGAAACGGCAGAGAACCAGTTTTGTCCGTTATTTGTGGAGCGGACATTCCACGTTCCTGTGATTGGCGATTTCATATTATCATAATACAAATTGCCGAGGCTGTCATAAGCCGTTACAGGATCACCGGCTTGATTCGGAAAAAAAGGATTATTTCTTTGCCAGTCAACTCCGTTGATTGTGTAATAAGTTGCATTCGTATTATAGGCGATGAAGTACCAAAGCGGGTTCATTGGATTCTCCGATACATGGCACTCTGCGAAGTCAATCCCAAGATCGAAGTTATCATATCCTGAATTGTCAGTAATTACGGACATTGGTTTGGGTGTAACAGTTGATATGTAGTCCCAGTATTGTTTCGGCGGTTGGTCAAGCAAAGGATTGTCTTCCTGCGACAAAATGTTTTTTGAAATTGATATGAGCAGAAGAAGTGAAATAGAAAAGTAGACAGATTTCATTTTTTTCCCTTTCTGAAATTATTTTGTTAGAAACTTTTTCGAAGTCGCAATGAAATTAATAATTTAATTGGTATGTAACAATTCGTTAAATCATTGTCGCTAATGTTTTTCGTCAACTCCGTCCAAAACGATCTCCAATAGTCAGATCAAAATTTTATGTCCGCTTTTCTTTTGAAAGATCAAAAGAAAAGCTTGGCAAAAGAAAAATCTCCCGCT
>JBDHXH010000122.1:0-5745 GCA_039810605.1 Ignavibacteria bacterium
GGATTCAAACCACAGAATTCAATGCTGTCTGATGTTACTAAAGAATTATTAACCGGTTTCAGAGGAACAAACGTAGTGTTTATCATTCCGATATCGAATGCAATGGAATTATTGGTCTTGATTTCGGAAGGATACCAATTATCACAATCAAGAGTAACGACGGCACTGTAAAGACCGATTGAATCAACTTTGATATTGTAGTTCAGAGTGTCCGACATTTTAAAGTTTCTTCTGACTGTATCTATAGAAAAATAATTCTGACCATTCTTCTTGATTTGCATTCTTATCTTTACAGAGTCTGTATTTGTACCGAAATTCTTCGGATAGATGGTAACTGAAGCAAATTCACCCAATGAGGGAGTATTTGAAATTTTGTAATCTGAATTTGAGATAGAAAATTCAGGATGCTTGGGAAAATTGATTGTTGTTGCAGGATCACCGAGAAGCACGTAACTATTTATTGTGTGTCTGGCTTGAAACTGCAATGAATCACCACTCATTTTTGTTTCTGAATATCTCATCATAGAACCGATTCTTCTTGTAGAATCAGTTTTCATCGTCTGAAGAAAATTTGTACCGAGAGAATTTCCGGATGAAGTATAACTCCATCCGGTGGTGCCTACAAATCCTATTGCACCCTTATTAGCCAAATACAAAAATTGTTCTCCAAAACCTCTATAGTCAGGTTTTGAATTTTCTCCCGTAAAACAAGTGAGACTTAGAATCAATGGAAGTCTCGTTTCATTGCTTAGCGTGTTAGGATCAGCCATTGCGACTTCCCAATCATGACTGCCGGCGTGTCCTCTGAAATTTATGAAGCTGACTCCGCGGTTAATGTCATTACGAAGTGAATCTCTGATGTTGTATGTGACTGTTCCCGTTGTATCAGTTCGGTAAATCCTGTGAGGGTCTCCGACGATTGGAGGTACATTAACGTAAAAGCCAATTTCAAATTCGGAAGTACTTTGATGCGAAGCTTGTTCCGATGGCGTTCCACCACCGGTTATGAACGCAAAATTTTTCCACCACCTTTGAGGAGGATTTGATTCGTAGGAAATAATTTTATCAACGATTGACTGCGCTTCAGGTGGACTCGCGGCAGGAATTCTTCCCATTGCAATCTGCGTATAATAACAGAATGTTCCGATTTTGAAATTTGCAAAGTACCCGTCAGAAGGAGGATTTCCATAAGTTGGAACCATGTTCTGATAATAAACAGAAGTTGAAAGATTTTTTTTAGGATCAAGTGAAGCTCTTCCAAACAAGCAAATGAAAGAAACCTTCGGCAGCTGCCAGTTATTGTAAACATAACTTGTAAAATTTCTGACAGCGATTGGATTTTCAACCCCATAATTAAATATATCATAGATATCTTCGATCTCTGCTTTGAAAGACCTGAAGCCGTCATGCGATGAACGATAAGCGCGCAACTGTTCCGCCTGGCTCATAAGTGAGTTGTGATAAATGAGAAGATAATCTGCGCCGTTGGAAGGATTGGCAAGGTCAGGCACAATCCTCTGTTTTATTCTCAACGGCTTCTTGACAATGTCGCCGTTTACGACTTCGAACCTGGCATTACTCTTACCTGTAAAAATCAGAGTGTCGAGATTGACCGTTGAAAAATTGATTCTTGTATTGTTTAATACATCATAAATGTTGATGGGACTTGCGTTGCTGTAATTCGCAATGCGGAAAACTCGAGATGTGGTATCAACTCCGCCGAGCTTTGCAGATAATTTATTCGGATTGAGTTTAAATGTTCTAGGATAATTTATTTCAAATAAGTCAAAGTTCACAGAGCCTGAAAAACCGGAAGCGGGCACATAAGTCGCTGAAACAGTATTTACTGAAACGGAAGATAAAAGCGAGCTTGAGAAATTCAATGTTGAATCCATCCTGTTGAGATCATTTGCATAGAGTGTTCCAACAAGCACATTATTAATTTTTATCTGAAGGCTGTGTTCGTTTAATATTGAAGTAGTTCTGTTGGTAGGGTACGCAAAGATTCTCACAGTTGCAGTTTGCGGAACATTGTATAAATTTGGAATCGAGAAAGTATCACTCAATGTTTGATTGTTTCCTATTACGGACCAATACCAACCCTCTCCCCGAAATTTCTCTGTAGAAAGAAATCTGAAATCTGAAAATGGATCAACTGTTTCACCCTGTGAATAAAATTTATCTTTTTCCAGATGTACAATGTCCGAAAAATACTGGTTCAGATAATTTGAAGGAGCGCTATATGCCGATTCGGACATACGGAGCCCGAATGAGCCTCCCCATTCAATCCAGTAAACATTCGTGTCGGAATATGAATTGTAATATTCGTTTGTAGTATAGACGAGGTTATTGTTGTGGTCATAAGTTTTAGTGGGACCTCCGTAATTCCTCGAGCCGTAGAAATCGAAATAATCACTCGGATCGAATACGCCGTCATTCTGACCGCTAAAGTAAACAGGAATCTGCACTCCTAAATTGTACAACTTGATTGTACGGGGATCAATCGTTTCGGCAATGCCTGCATTGAGGAAGTCCGCTTTATTGATTCTATACATTCCGTCATCGGCAATGTACATTTTTAAGTAAGTCTTGTTTGGAGTTATCCAATTATAATTCTGCGAATAGCAGCTCGTGAAAAAAAGTACAATAGCCGCAATCAGTATAATTTTTCTAAACATGAAATTTGGGATAGTGATGAATTTTGGGGTTTATGTTAAGATATTCAAAAATTGTTAACGCAAAAATATGTAAAAAAATTTTATATAATCATTTTAGAATCACAAGCTTCTGGACTTCTGACTTAATGGAGCCGTCACCTGGTGATGTCAGTTTATACAAGTAAGTTCCGTTTGCAATATGTTCGCCGTCATTGTCCTTACCATCCCACATAATGCTGTTATATCCTTGTGTCGGGTGTATTTCAATTTCCTTAATGAGCCTTCCGGTAATAGTGTAAATCTTTATTTTCAAAAGTTCCGGTGCGGAATTTCCCGTCAGACTGAAGATGAAACTGGTTTCATCCTTCATCGGATTTGGATAGTTATAAAAGTCTTTGAACATCAGATCTCCGCCTGTGAACACATCATAAGTAAGTGTATCATATTCGTTTTCATTTGTCTCATAAATTACAGTGAGACTATTCTTTCCGTCACTAAGGACCGGATGATACAGCATATCAAAATCCTCTTGGCTAAAAGCAGATTTGTTATCCCCGTTTCTCTGATTCTTCGATGGGGTACCTTTATGGTAAAATGGTACAAGTGAATTATTTAACTTGAGCATTATCTGCGAGGTGTCGCGAAACCTGAAGTCTGATGATGACTTCATTTTAATTTTGATTTCGGGTTCACGGCTAACATGATCACCGTTGCCGATTAGTTTTCCGTCGCTGTAAACTTCCACAACATCTGACTTTCGCTCTGCAGCGCTTGTTAATCCGAATTCAACCGAATTGTTGAATGTATAAAACTCCGAATATTTTTCAAGTGGTTTGATTTGAATAATGATTCGAGTCGAGTCAAAGAATTGCGGCGCATTCAGGCTGTGATTATAATTCAAGGTGCTGTCAATTTTTAAAAGTGTCCTGACAGTATCCGCTGAAAGCAGGTTTGAATCGTTGACTGATTTATCATACACATTTACAATGATTCCATACAAATATGTGAAGCCTGCATTGTGATAATCGAATGAATAGTTGATAAAATTTTTCTTTCCCGTTTCCGTATTCAACTGAAATGAATTGTTGTCCAGCACAAGCTCCGAGGACGGCATGTAATTAACTCGCAGTGAGCGGAGAATTGCAGACTGTGTTCCAATCAATGAGTCGAGACTGAATCTCGCGAGTAGATTCAGTCTCGGATACAGCGAAGTATTTATTTGAGTCAGATCTGTGAAATTATTCGTCTGCACATTTGATTGCAATAAAGTCTGCTGACCATCAGGACCGATTCCTATTATGTCAAAAGCGATGCTGCTGTTATTGAAGCCGGTATGGCTCCATGAGAGATCATTCCACGACTGTGCAGGACCAATGATGTTTGAAACGCTGCCTGATACTTTGCTGAATGTAACATTCATTGAACATACAGATTCCGTCCAATGATCGCAAGCGGTACATCCCGGAGAATTTCTACAGCAAGGATCAAAACTCTCGCAGACTTGTGACGAATTCGCATTGAGCCAGCCGATGAAACTCCATGTATGAAAATATCCAAGTAAAGAAATTGAGTCGCAATAAATGCTTCCGAATTGCCGCAACCTGTTTTTTACTGCCGGACTCAATTCCACTCCGCCTGCAGTATAAGCCGCATTGAGCAGCATCAAATATTGAGTCGTGTCATAGCTGTTGAGGAAAGTGAGAAGCGTGTCGTTTGACTGCTGTGAGTTCATTCTGAAATTCCTGAATGCAAGTATGCTGCCGGTTTTTTTGCCAACTTTGAGGAAATTCAATCCCGTATTTCTTCCTCCATCAATATAAATATTTCTGTTTCCGACAGAGAAGAATGAAGCCTCTTCGCCGTTGCTGCCATAAGATCTGACAAAAAGATTCGTAACATAAGTGTTGAGTGTAATTCCATCGGGAGCAAATCCTGTATTGCTAAAATCAAGAGGTGAGTATTGTCCTTCGGAAGATTTTGAAAGTAAAGCAGGCAATAATGAATTGATGTATCTGTCCTTTTGATCAACAGTTCCGCGAACACTGCCGTCGCTGAAAACCAGTCTTTGAATTTTTGACCAGCCCGTCGAATCATTATTTATAACTGCATTCAGCCTCCAGTAATAAATCAGATTATTTTGAGTGTACGGAAGATTTGTTTTAAATTTGGTGACTGTACCGGAGAGATTACTTTTTACAAATGTCCTTGATGCAGGCGAGTTGAAGCTTTGTGATGTATCAATCTGAAAAATAGCCTTAACAGTATTTGAACCAAAGCTGACGCGCGGATTAAGCGCAGAGAATTCCACAGAGTCCCTCAACTGAATCGAATTGTCAACAGGGCTGATGGGCAAGCAAAGGTTCTGACTTAGCGGAATGCTGATAAGTATCGAGTTATTTGCTTCATCTTCGGAAGGATACCAATTATCCTGATCAAGCTTTATAAACATTGAATAAACACCGGGGCTGTCAATTTTGTATTGATAAACTAATGTATCCAGAAATCTGAATGCCCTGTAAACAGTATCGCGGAAAGAATAGTCCTGATTATTTCGTTTAAGTTGAAACCTTATCTTACATGAATCTGCATACAGCCCGTAATTCTTCGGAAAGATTGTCAATGAAGTTGGTTCATTGACCAGTATCGGCTCATTTGGAAATTTATAGTCACGATTCGTAATCGAAAGTTCGGGAGTCTTCGGAAGTTTTAAAATTGCTGCAGGATCACCGAGCAGCGAATAGCAATTGACAGTATGCCTGATTGAAAATGTTCCCGAATCGTCTAAGAAAGTTTTTTCGGCAATGCGGAGAAGATCACCGGTTCTTCTCATTGTGTCGCTCTTCATTGACTGAATGAAGTATGTTCCGAGATTATTTCCCGGAGAGGCGTAGCTCCAGCCTGTTGTGCCTATAAATCCTATCGCTCCCTTGTTTTCCAGATAGACAAATTTTTCTCCAAAGCCTCTGAAAGAACTTTGAGCATCTTCGCCGGTAAAGCATGTCAGACTTAAAATCACAGGAAGTTTATTGCCGTTGCTAAGGACATTCGGATCATGCATCCCGACTTCCCAATCGTGACTTCCTGCGTG
>JBDHXH010000123.1:0-5400 GCA_039810605.1 Ignavibacteria bacterium
ATCACAGGAAGTTTATTGCCGTTGCTAAGGACATTCGGATCATGCATCCCGACTTCCCAATCGTGACTTCCTGCGTGCCCTCTGAAATTAACAAACAAAGTTCCGCGGTTAATGTTGTTCTTGATTGAATCGGCATAATTAAATGTAACATTCCCTGAAGTATCAGATCTGTAAATTTTATGTATCTCTCCGGCAATTGGCGGCAGAGCTGCATAGAAATTAGATTCAAAATTTGAAACTGACTGATACTGAAGTTGCTCGTTAGGGGTTGATCCGCCTGTGATATAAGTAAAGGTTTTCCACCAGTTATCCTCCGGCTCATTTTCATAAGCTATAATCTTATCAACCATCGCCTGTGCTTCAGAAACATAAAGAGCGGGCAGCCTTCCTACAGCAACCTGCGTATAATAAAAAAATGTGCCCTGAATGAAATTGCCGAAGTAGCCGTCTGCGTCAGGATTACCGATTACCGGAACAAGATTATCGGAGTATACTGTGGCGGGAGAATTTTTTTTCGGATCAAGTGAGCCTCTTCCAAACAAGCAGATATATTTCAGCTTCGGAAGTTGCCAATTATTGTAAACATGTGTTGTGAAATTTCTTACGGCTTGCGGACTTTCATTACCGTATCCGAAAATGTCATAGATATCTTCTATATTTGCTTTGACGGAAAGGAAACCGTCATGCGCCTGTCTGTATGCACGAAGCTGTTCTGCCTGCTGTTGAAAGAGTTGATTGTATATTATCAGATAAACAGCGGAGTTGCTGCCTGATACCAGATCAGGAACCTGTCTCTGCTTTATTCTGAATGGCTTGCTGCGGATTGTATCATTTACAATTTGAATGTCTGCGTTGCTCTTTGCGGTAAATTTAATCGTATCTGCATTTGATGTAAGGTTCGAAATTCTAAGATTGTTCTTTACATCATAAACATACGTTGGTTTTGTTGAATTGTATCCGGGTATTTTGAAAAGTTTTGAAGTTGTATCGGTATTGCGGCTAAGATCGGCGGAGAGTTTGTAATCGCCGAGTTTAAAAGTCCTCTCGTAAGCAATCTCAAACAAATCGAAATACATTAAGCCTTCTCCGAAGCCGGAAGCCGATGCATATTTGACACTTACCGTGTTCACGGAAAAATTTGAAAGCAGTGAAGACGGAAAAGTAATTGTTGTATCAATCCTGTTCATGTCATTGCTGAATATCGTGTCAGCGTTGACGCCGTTGATTGTAATGATGAGACTGTGCTCGTTCGGTATGGAGCTTTTATTGCTTGGATATGCGAAAACTCTTATTGTTGCATTCTGGGATAAAGGATTCTTATTTGGCAATGAAAAAGTATCACTTACAGACTGTTGATTTGCAAGCAGAGCCCAGTACCAGCCTTCACCCCTGAACTTTTCATTATTCAAAAACCTGTAATCTGCCCCCGACAAATGCTCTCCAAGAGTATAGACCATATCTTTTTCAAAATGAAGTGTGTCATAAAAAAATGAAGAAGGGTAATTGTTTGTGACGGAATAGTTGAACTGCTGGTATCTCAATCCGTTTGCTCCTCCCCAGTCAATCCAATAGGCATTGGTATCGGAATATAAATTGTAATATTCGTTGGTGGTGTAAATAGGAACATTGTTTTCGGTGTATGTAATTGTCGGTCCTCCGTTCAGTCTTTTACCGTAGAAATCAAAGTAATCCCCGTCATTAAAAACTCCGTCAGACTCTCCCGAAAAATAGATAGGCAATTGAGTTCCAGCATTTAGAACTTTTACTGTCCGCGGATCTATTGAAGATGTATTTACTCCTGCATTTATGAAATCATTCTTGCTGATCCGGAACATTCCGTTGCCCGAAATGTAAGTCTTCAGATACACCTTGTTGGGCGTAATCCAGTTGTAATTTTGAGCTGATGCCTGGCAGATTGCAAAAATTGAAATCAGAAAAATAAACAGTAATCGGTATGATCTCATATCTTGGAATTTAAAAAGTATCCGGACATAAAAAGTATTTGTTACTTTGTAAAATTTTTATTCATGAAATTCGTCTGATTTTTCTGAAAATTTTTGAATTGAGTTTTGCGGGAGAAAGAGAAGTGACATACTTAAAGTAATGCAGATTTTTTCTTTTCCAGTTATTGAATTCATCGAAGAGGTCATTAATGAGCGGTCTGTTAACCCTATAATCAGAAAGCGTCGCGCATGAAGTGAGAAGGTAATAAGAAATTCTCTTCTTAATACTTTCCTCTTCAAAGAAGTGAGACCTCCTAAGACTCCTTGCAATTTTCAATATGGAATTCGCCTTGTCTTCAATCATGCTTTTTGTATTTTTTACCAGCGATATCTTCTGCTTCGAGTCCATATTGACAAAGAAGAGCACTTCGGGAACATGTATTATTTTGTTATTGATGATCGCCGCTCTTACATCATATTCATAATCTTCCCATATTCTTGAACTGGACCAGGATCCTATCTTGTTTACCATTTCTCTTTTCCAGACACAAGCTCCGGTAGCCCATGGTCTGCCGTGCATATCAAACACTATTGGTATTATGTTTTCAAATGTTGTTTCATTTTTGTTCCTCAAAAAATTTCCAGTATTCCTGATCAGCAATGTCTTGCTGTATGCCATTCCGACATCATTATTTTCTTCGAGACAGTTTATTAATTTTTCCAAAAATTCCTTATGCCAGAAGTCATCCGAATCGAGGTATGAGAGATAGTCACCCTTCGCGATAATTCTTCCTGCTTCCCTCGCAAGTCCGGGACCAATATTTTCCCTGTTGTTGATGATCTTAATTCTGAAATCCTTTGAGTTGTATTTGTCAATAAATGTATGATCGAAGTTTTCTTCGGAATTGTCGTTAACCAGAATCAATTCGACCGGCTTATAGGTCTGATTTACAACAGACTCAATTGAAGACTTTAGCAACTCAACCCTGTTGTAAAACGGAATGATAACCGAAACAAGTTTTTTTCTCTGCACGATACTTTAGTATTGGTCTTCTCTGATTCTAAAAAGGTAAACTGTATTCAGGATTTTGATCTCCGAATTCAAGGATTATTAAGGCAAAAATAAGTGAGACTAGTACTGAATTCCCAGGATGAATCTTTTATTTTTTGAGTAAAATAAAGGCTTTTGAATAATAAGTCAAGATTGAAAAGAACAGGCGTGTGTAGTTTGGATTGGTCATAATATTCTTCTTTCCGATCCAATTCATCATTCGTTTAAGAAGTCTCGCAGCCTCCTTATTTAATCCTTCCTCTTTATGAAGTTTTTGAAATGCCTGCACTATTCTGAACAGCAGCTTCAGGTCTTTATAATGATGAGCTGCAGTCATCCCTCTCGACGAGATGAGCTGCCGGATGCGCATTGCTTCGTCTGTAGAAATGCGGATTCCTAATTCAGAAATGTTCTCTGCAGTGATCAGAGCGCTTCTCTGGTTTAGTAGGTTTGCATTGACAAGGCTGTTGTTTCGGGGATGCTTTCGATAATTAATCAGAACCTCATTGAGATTATGAATTTTCCCATGTTTGCTGATCTTAGAAATAATTCTATAGTCTTCGGCATGTTCATATTCCTTCTCATAATCAATTCCGTTTTCCGAAAGTATTCTTTTCCGAAACATTATGCTGGGATTTGCAAATGTGCAGCGGAACAGCAAACTGAACTGCAGTTCATTATTGTGCACGGGGCGAACAGGCCTGGAAATGGTTTTTCCCGATTTGTCAATTACCGAGACATCTGAACCTACAAGAACATACTCCGGATTATCTTCAAGAAAATTCAACTGCTTTTCGATCCGGTCAGGTTTTGAAATATCATCTGCATCCTGCAATGCAATGTATTTGCCTTTTGAAGTTTCAATTGATTTGTTTAATGACGATACTCGTCCAATGTTGCTTTCGGAACTAATCAGCTTAATTCGACTGTCTTCAGATGAATATTTACTTATAATGTCCCCGGTTCCGTCATTCGAGCCGTCATTTAAAATAATGAATTCAAAATTCTTATAAGTCTGGTTCAGTATGCTCTCAATGGATTTTGAAATATACTTCTCACAATTATATACCGTTGTTATGATGGAAACTTTTGGATTCATTATCTTTGCACTTATCAGACTTTCCCGGCAGGTATTCTCCAACCTGCATCCCTGATTGCTTCCTGATGTTTCTCGTACTGCTTTCGCAACTTCAGCAGCTGCGTAAGTTGTCCAATTGATTTTTCAATTCGAAGAGTATCTGCATCTCCTTCGCTTGTTGTCATAAATCTTAAAAGTTTCCAGAATCCGTAACTTCTTAATTTTTTCACCATCCTTATTGTTTCTGATTTCCAGTTTTTTCTGATGTGAATTTTTTTATCCCGCGGAATTTCAAGATATGAATCGAAAAAAACTTTTTGTGATCCGAATCCGCGGTTCAGTTTTCTAAGATAATCCCATCTTAATTTTTCCTTTGGTATGAAATGTTTGAACTTGAGGGAGGGCTCGTAGCATATTTTCCATCCGGCAAGTCTTAAGGCATAACAAATCTCCACGTCTCCCCCCGAAGTAAGCCTTGTGCCCGTGCGATCTTCGAGCATAGAGATGAAGCCATTTTTGTATAAGTCCATCAGCGCATTTTTTCTGATTACCATTCCTGCTCCCCAGACATAGCCTGAAGTATTTGTAATGTCGCCGGCTTCTTCAGCCTGCTTGCCTGAAGAATAATGATTCGAAAACTCCATGAACCACGCGGGTAATGTTCCATCGGTAACTGCTTCGCCGCTTCCTCCAAGAGCAGCAATGCCTTTATCGCCTTCCATTATCGAGAAACTTAAATCGGCGTAATCGCTGCTCAACCAATTATCATCATCACAGTATATCATATATTCAAATTGTGAATTGTCAAAACCTCTTTTCCTTGCATGAGACAGTCCTGTCAACGGTTCATCTATAATCTTGAACGGAAATCTACATTTGAAATCTCCAAACAACTTTGCTGCTGTTTCGGAGGTTGCATCGGATGAATTGTTATCTACAACTATTACTTCAAGGTTTGAGAAGTTTTTATTTTCCAGACTGCATAAATGTTTAATAGTTTCGGGAAGTAATTTCGAACTGTTGTGGCAGCAGACTATAATTGATATGCCTTTACTTGAATACATTCTTGAATTTGCCGACAATGGAATTTCCGAAAAATGAGTTGACAGCAAGACTAAGTTTATTTTTTTTCACCACTGACGGAGGATAAAGCAGATATGATTTCATGAGCAGCGTAAAAGTTCTGAACCTTTGATTCCTTCCGAAAGATTCGATTGCCTCTGTATACAGATCTTTTGAACGAGCCTTGAACTTTCTGTAACGGAAGTAATGATAGGCTGATTTGAAACCGTAGGAAGTTCTCGAAACAAAATTCTTTGACTTTGTTA
>JBDHXH010000124.1:0-5302 GCA_039810605.1 Ignavibacteria bacterium
ACAACATGGGAACCGGGATCAGTTTTACGAGGAGGAAAGTATGTTAAAGTATTTGATCCGCATCGGGGTGGTTTGTTTTATTATTCGCATTTGTCAGAAATAAGTGTTACTCCTGGAAAGGAAGTAAATGCCGGCGAAAAAATCGGGGAAGTCGGAAGAACAGGACGCAAGGCAACACTCCCACAGGGAAAGACACATTTACATGTTGCTTACCTTGTTTTTGAAAACGGTTATCCGAAACCAAAAGACATTATAAAAGAATTGAAAGAGGCGGAGGGAAGATAATGTTCAATGGTGAATCGGCAATCGGCAGTCGGCAATCGGTAGTCGGCAATCGGTAGTCGGCAATCGGTAGTCGGCAATCGGCAGTCGGCAATCGGTAGTCGGCAATCGGCAATGCATGATGTCAATGTCAATTCTGATTCAATTGATTAAACTCACACGAATAATTAACTTGATCAACTCATTTCAAAAATTTCCTGCAAGTAAATTTCAGTTTTGACTGAAGAAAAGAAAAATAAATCGGTTCTCGAGGTTGATGAGGATTTTCTGAACGACATTACTGACCTCATAAGAGAACAGTCCGATGCTGCATTGACGAACATACTCGCGGATTTGTACGACTTTGATATTGCTGTCATCATTGACAATATCGAAGACGATGACGATGCTCTTTATCTTTTCTCATTGCTAAATGATGAAACAGCAAGTGAAGTCATCCTGGAAATTTCAGATCACAGAAGGGATTATTTCACGGAGAAACTCGGCGGAGAAAAAATTTCCAATATCGTAAGCGAGATGTACTCGGACGATGCAACAGACTTTTTGTCCGAAATAAATACTGACACGAAGCAGGAAGTACTTGAGAATCTGGACCGCCTCGACAAAAGTGATTACGATGAAGTCAAAGAACTTCTAAGCTACGATGAAAACACTGCAGGCGGAATCATGGCAAAGGAGTATATTGCCGTGAATGAAAACATTCCGATAAGCAGCGCAATCGCTCAAATTCAGGACAAGGCTGAAGAAGTTGATCAATTGTATAATGTTTGGGTTGTTGACAATGAAAACAAACTGACGGGAATAATTTCACTCAAGGGAATGATTGTTGCAATGCGGGAGCCATCGAAACCTGTAAAAGAATTCATGTCCTCTGATGTTATTTCTGTTGAAGCAGAGACTGACCAGGAAGAAGTTGCAAAGATTTTTCAGAGCTATGACCTTGTATCTGTTCCTGTGGTTGATTCGGACAACAGAGTTATAGGAAGAATCAGCATTGATGACATCGTTGATGTTATAGAAGAGGAACACACAGAAAATGTTGCGAGAATGGCCGGTACTGATGCGGAAGAACTCGAGAAGAAATCTCCGTTTCAGATCGCAAAGATGCGTCTGCCGTGGCTGCTTACAACTCTTTTCATTGAACTCATTGCCGTCTTCGTGATAAAATCGCACGATCTGATTCTCGAAAAAATAATCTTGCTTGCCGCTTTCATGCCAATCATATCCGCAATCTCCGGAAATACAGGTCTGCAGTCGGCAGCAATTGTCGTGCGCGCACTCGATACCGGAAATGTAAACATCAACCGCTGGTGGGAGCCGATGATACGTCAGTTGAAAACAAATCTTCTAATCGGCTCTGCTGTAGGGCTTGTAACGGGAATCGTCGGCTTCGTGATGAGCGATGCGCAGAGCGTAAGATTCGGACTGTCTGTCGCTCTTTCAATGTTCATCTCGATTAACATTGCCGGCACAGTAGGAACAATGTTCCCGATGATTTCAAAAAAACTTGGCTTTGATCCGGCAATTACTTCAGGTCCGTTTGAAACTGCTTTCCAGGACGTTATTGGAATTTCAATTTTTATGACGATCTCTACTTTCTTGCTTACTCATTGAAATAATCTGATTGATCCATTCTGAATTGATTAAATCTCTCAAATCAAATCTCAAATATCTTGATGTCCCTGATGTCACAAATCAGATGTTTCTCATAATAGTCTCAATTATCTCTCTGATCTTCGTAGATAAACTCCCTGAAAAAGTCCTGATTCCGATTGTCAACATCTTCCTCATCATACTCATAACATATTTTGTAAGTCATTATGAAAAAAAATCTGATGAGGATAAAAGAAAAAGATCAATTACACGCTTTCTTAGATTCTGGTATCCCGCTTTCATGATTTTATTTTGCTTTAAAGAAATTTATGTAATCATGATAAGCATGCATAATGTCCTCTATGACGAGTATCTTGTAGCTATTGACAAATGGATTTTCGGAGGCAATCCTACTGAATATCTTAGCCAGTTTCTCAATCCTTACGCAGTGGAGTTGTTCCAGATCATTTACGGACTCTTTTATCTTATGCCCGTAATATATGCAATGGAGTTATATCTTTGGCACAGATATGAGGAACTGAAGTATGCGATCTTCGTCGTCTTCTTAGGATTCTATCTCTCATTCATCTGTTACCTTCTTGTCCCTGCGATTGGTCCGAGATTTACAATTCATAATTTCCTGAATCTTCCGAGAGAACTTCCCGGAGTATTTTTCGCAGAGAAAATACGAGCGCTTATTGATTTCGGAGAATCAATACCTGCAAATGTTTCAAACCCGGAACTCTATGCTCAAAGAGATGCTTTCCCATCAGGCCATACGATAATTATAATTCTGATTACATATCTCTCTCACAAAATAAAATCAAAGTCATTCTATTTTTATCTCCCGTTTTCACTCCTTCTGATTTTTTCAACAGTTTATCTGCGCTATCATTATGTGATTGATTTGATTGCAGCCATTCCGATTGTACTGATAACGATTTACACTGCAAATAAAATTTATGCGAACAAAATTCAGTGGAAAGAAAATTTCCGGCAATGAAAAGTAAAAGCAAAAGATTAGCCGAACATGTATCAAGAGTGAAGAATGCAAAGGCAAAGAGACCAATATACAAGGACATAGATGCTTACATTGATGATCAGTCTGCAGAGTTCAGATCAATTCTCAATAATATCCGAAGAACTATAATCAAAGCAATCCCAGATGCCGAAGAAGTCATCAGTTATGGTATTCCCGCATTCAGATATCACGGAATTGTAGTTTATTTTGCATCGTTTAAAAATCATTATTCGATTTTCATTCGTCCCCGATTCATGAATGTTTTCAAATCCGAATTATCAAAATATAAGACCTCAAAGTCAGCAGTCAATATTCCGTCAGGCGATCCTGTACCTGTCAGACTCATTACAAAAATTGTTAAATACATTGCAGTTGAAAATCTGAAAGAAGGGAAGGCAAAACTCTGATCAAAAAAATTTACTTAAAGGGAGTTTTACAAATAGAAGATTCCCTGTCATGAATCCGGAAGAAAAAGGTAAGAATATAGAATTGAAAACTGTTCCCGGTAATTGTCTGGGAACAGCTCAATAAAAATTAGTTTCTGTTACTTTGCTGTATATTCAACAACTTCGTATGCATCCTGACCTTCGAACAAGACAGGCTGATAGTAAGCACCGTTGTATACTATAAGTTTGTTGCCTCCTGCATCTAACTCTTTCCCGCCTTCAGGAAGATTATAAACTATTGCCCCCACGGGTGCTGAAACTACCTTGTAGCCTTTTGGATTTGATTCATAGAAATTCCCTCCGTGATAATAATAAGTCTTGCCGTTGATTACAGTAGATGTAAATCCCGAGGGCAGTTCAGCAATCACCGCTCCGAGCGGAGCTTGTACAACGTTATAACCATCTCCGGATTTTTCGTAATAAACTCCCTGATCATAATAGTAGTTATTTGTCACGTTTCCACCATCGTTGTAATCATCATCATCGTCTATTGAAACCAGAATTGCAGTTGTGGCGAGTGATGCCATAAAGAATCCTACGGGATACCAGAAACCTCCCCATCCATACGGATAGTAGGGATGATAATAATAAGGTTGATAGCCGCCGTAATAATTATTATGATAAATGTTATTCAAGTTATCCTGTCTTTGGTCCTGCCGGTTATCTCTATCGCCCTGTCTCTCATCCTGCCGGGTATCTCTGTCTCCTTGTCTCTCGTCACGCCGGTCATCCCTGTCGCCCTGTCTCTCATCGCGCCGGTCATTTCTGTCTCCTTTATCTTTTGTAGTATTGTCTTTTCTGTTGTTATCTTTGGTATTTCCTGATTTGTTATCCCTAACACCCTTATCCCGGTTGGTGTTACTTGTCCTGTTATTATCCCGAGTTGTTACATTACCCTTGTCCCTTGTGGACACTTTATTTCTATTAATATTTGAATTGGTATTGTTCTTAAATGTTCTGTTGGTACCTGATCTGTTCATATTTCCGCCATTGATTTTTCTGCTTCCAGTATTGCTTCCCGAGAATGATCGGTTTGAAGATCCTCTTGAACCTCTGTTCCCGCCTCTCATTCTCTGCGCAAAACAATCGTCTGCAACAATAGCAAAGATTGAAATTACAAACAGCGTTAAGATTATTTTTGATTTCATAGCTCTATTTGTTTTTGTTTAAATAAATTTCTAGTTAACCAATTTTACAAGTTTCGCGCCGGTCGGCACCTTAAAATCAAACATTGAATCATCAATATTCTCCTGAAGTTTCCAGTCGGAATACAAAATCGTGTATCTCGGATCTTCGGGCTTATTAATGTAAATCAATGACATCTTCACTGGCAGGTATTTATCATCGGAAATCCAGAATTGAAAAGTCAAATCATCTGCAGCGCCGGCAACGTGGTAGCAGCCGACATTTCCTATTTCATCAAGACCCAGATATACAAGATTATTGGATGTTGCAAGAATGTTATCTACGAAGTCAGGATAAAAAACATCAGCTCCGGGAAAATCAACTTTATAATATCCGCTCAAAGAATCAATAAGCTGTATAAGCGTAAGCGTTGCCGGGACTGTTGCATACTGATTCCTGTCAAATGAATATGCCGAAAATGATTTGCCGTCAAAGAAAAATTGCTTGTGACCTTTATCTCCCTTTTTTTCAATATACATTTTATCCGGTCCTTTCATATAAACAATGCCTGCGTCAGAATGGGTAATCAATCCAAACTCATCACTCTCGATGTCATATTCATTCACAAATCGGAAACTGCAGGTTTCCAGATCACTGATTCTGTCACTCATGCTGTCAAGTATGGCAATGGCAACAGAATCATATTGCGCATAGGATCTGCACGCAAAAAAAAGACCAAGGAAGACAACAACGAACGATTTAAATAAGCTAAATTTTTTCATATAAAGTTCTGTGAAATAATTTGAATTTTCTTAACACAATATACAAAAAATAA
>JBDHXH010000125.1:0-5257 GCA_039810605.1 Ignavibacteria bacterium
CATGGAATTTTGCTCGAAGGCTGCGACAGTGTTTACATTGCACAGACTTATTTTGAAAATATCTCGCCCTATCCCGTGAGCATATACGCAACATCAGCGGCAACATCAAAACTATATTCGGAAGGAAAGGTGATACAGATGGACAGAAGGTCTTAAATCAGATACCGGCAGAATACTCCCTCTCACAAAATTATCCGAATCCGTTTAATCCTATTACAAGAATAAATTTCGAACTTCCCGAAGACGGAAAAGTAAAACTGATTGTCTATGACATCCTCGGAAGAGAAATATCAAGACTTGTAAACAATGAATTCAGAACAGCAGGAAGATATGCGCTTGAATTCAATGGGAATAATCTTGCAAGCGGGATTTATTTCTATCGCTTAGAAGCAAAGAAGTTTGTTCAGACCAAGCGAATGGTGATGATCAAATAACGACATTTGTCGCCTCAAAAGTTTAGTAAAATGACTAACTTAAGAAAAAAGAGGCGGATCAAAAAATCCGCCTTTTTTCTTTGGGAGCATTTGAAGATAAGAGAGAATTGCTTTTCTAAGGAGTAACCCTTGATATGAACGAATTTGAATTATTGAGAGTCAGTGTCAGGTCACTCAAGTCAACAAAGTTGTTTCCGTCAACATCGGTATTCACATATCCGGAAACAAAATTATTCCCGTCGTTAAATACTTCCACAATGTCAGTGATTTCAACAGTTCCATCCTGATTCACATCACCTCCGTAAAATGCAAAACGAACAGGCGAGGCATCAACTTGTATCTGATTGTCGCCATAGGCTCTGTTTGCAGACGTGTGAAAATCATAATAAAGGTCATTGTTTGAAAAAGTCAGAGTTGTCTTGCTCCATGTTTCAATTGAATTTCTGTGATTCATCTGGATATAGTAGGGCACCGAATTCAAGACAGTCGGACCAACAGTTATTATAGAACCTCCGTAGTTGCTGCTAAGATCCTTTCCCGAAGAAATAATTCCGTAGGGTGATACCGATGATCTCACGGTAGCTGTCAGAGTGTCAGTTACCATTAGGTCTGTCGCAGGATTCCAGAAGCCCTGAATGGTAGAATTAGTTATGACTCTTTTAAGACTTCCACCGCCATCTGTAGTCCTTATGAATCTTCCGTTCATTCCTCCCGCAATATATTCGTAGTATCCAAGGGACATGATGAAGTACAGGTCATCTGTTGTCGGTGAAATCTGCGGATACCATTTGTCAAAATTCTGTGAGTAGCATCTAAGGATTGTGCCGTTTGATCCACAAATCAGATATGCATAACCCAGCCATACACCGTAAAGATCTTCCGTCGTTGGAGATTCTATTTTAGACCATGTTTCTCCTAAATCATTTGAAAGCAGGATAGTTCCATTGTTGCCGACTGCCATATATTTTAGACCGCCACCCATGATGCAGTTAAGATTTTCGGAAGTCCCACTGGGCCTTACCCTCCATGCAATGGATTCTCCGTTGTTATTCAAGCCAATGCTGTCTGCTTTCATTATTAACCCGTTGTCACCGACAAAAAGTGTTCCCCAACTATAGTTTATGCTTCGGCCTGCTGCCTTGTTTGTCGCTGTCACATCCTTTCTCCATTGCCATTGATTTGAGGCATCCTGAATGTAAAAATTTCCACCTTGTCCTGCTGCAATGGTGGCGGAGTAAAAGAAGTATCCACTTACAGATGAAAGTGCTTTAAGGGTAAGTTGCGGTGAAACGCCAATCCTATAAACTGAATCTGTACTTCCATACGAATACGCATAAGCATTGCCCTGGCCAACCGCGGTCCAGTTATCATTGCTACCTCCAAGAACATACCTGAATGAACTGCCGCTAAGAAGGGGATCATTGAAATTGTAGATAGCCCAGTTGAGTCCATTGTTGCTGCTTCTGAATATGGTACCGAAATCGGATGCAATATACAGTGGATAGAGTGCGGAAGCTTTGCAATCGTAAAGATTGTATGAAGTGAATGAGGGCTGAATGAACCAGCCTTGCTGGGAGTTGACTGCCGGTGCTCCGATAAAAAGTAAAAGTAAGGCTGATGTAATTGTTTTCATTATCGTTGATTTAAATTATTCAAAAGATATTTTCTATAATTCGTATAATGTAAAAGCCAGATTCAGGAGTTCAGGATTCTTTTCTTTTGCAATCTTAAATATTTTCTTGCTGCTCATTTTCTCCAGCATCAACTTTTTCTTCATTGCACTCTTAAGGTTTCTGAACTTTTCGATATAAATAATTTTAACCGCATATCCTTTCCTTGAAGACAACAATGCATTCCCTTTGTCAGTTATGTTAACTGAAATTTTATCCGGAGACTCTGATTTTATGAACAAAAGATACTTTGATTCATTCATGGAGTGGAAAATTTTTCAATACATCTTCGACAAAAATAAATTTGATTTGTAATTCGGGCAAGTAATTCTTTTCCGGAATGTTACAGTAACCGGAGTTGATCTCGATTGAGTAAAAGGAGTTTTCTTGATTTTCAGTGTTTTTTTTTGAGAATAATTTTCTAATTTGTTACAAACATCACATTATGTTTCTAAATGGAGAGATCTAATTTAATCGAGCTGCTCAAAACTTTTTCGCCGGCTGAAATTAAAGACTTTAAAGAATTTCTTAAGTCAAGCTACTTTAATAAACGCCAGGCTGTAGCAAATTTGTTTGATGTGCTCACTTCATATCACCCTGATTATTCTTTTTCAAGAGAAAATATTTTTGCAAAGATGTTTCCGGGAACAAAATATAACGACAATACGCTAAGGGTTCTTTCGCATTATCTGACCGAACTTGCATTGAAATTTCTTGTCTTCGCGAGGATAAATGATGATAAACTTGAATATTCAATCCTGCTTCAGTCAATACTCGGGGAAAGAAAACAATACAAACTTCTGGATAAAGAGATTGCTAAATCCGAAATCCTTCTTGAGAGCTCCGACTTCGAGGCGGAATTATATTTTTCAAACAAATACAGACTTGAAAATGAAAAGATATATCAAATGTTTGCTTCGAATTATGCTTTGTATGATAAGATTGTAAGCAGACCTGCGTGGGAAAATGTATCCAGAGACCTCGATGTGTTCTATATGGTAAAGACAATGATAATGTATCTCAATACAATTACTTATGGAAATTTGTACAACAGAAAAGTGCAGTCAGAGAAATTTGATCAGGTTTTGGAAAGGATAGAAATCCGAGATTATGAAAACATTCCCGTAGTAATGATGTATTATTATCTTATCAGGATGATGAAAGATGAGACTGATGAATCAAGTTTTTACAAGGTGAAGGAACTACTGAAGAAGAATAAATCTAAAATCAACAAATATGACCGCACCGGCGCTTACGTAAATCTAAGCAGCTACTGCAGGATGAAAGTTCAAAAGGGTGTGAAAAGATTTGAGAAAGAAAGTTTTGAATTGTTTAAAGAAGAGATCGGGGAAAAGACATATCTCCTGAATGATGGGACAATGTCTCCCGTTTTCTTCAGGAATGCCGTAGCTTCGGGACTGCAAGTAAAAGAGTTTTCCTGGGTTCAAATCTTTATCAGAAAATTTAAATCCGAATTAGGGAAAAGATACAGAGAAAATTATCGTCTGCTATGCAGTGCTCTTTATGAATTTCATACAGGGAATTTTGACGCGGCGATTGAATTGAATTCAAAAATAGTATATGATGAGCTGTATATGAAGTTGAATTCTAAAACTCTTCAGATGCAGCTCTTATATGAGAGCGGGGGTTATGAGTCGCTGTCGGCTGCGCTGGAAAGTTTTAGACATTTTCTCTCGAATAACAAGCTGATACCCGAGATGAAAAAGTTGCAGCATTCGAACTTCCGAAAATACCTTACGCAGATAATTGCAGTCGCAAACCAAAGCAATAAGTCAGAAAGAGAACTGCTGCTGAAAAACATTCAGGGTGAAAGTGATCTTGTTTCAAAAGACTGGCTTATTGAAAAGCTGGAATTGCTGAAAGGTTGATAAGATAAGATCAGAAGCAGTAAGAACTTTCCTATTTAATGATGTTGAGTCTTCGTACTTCTGAAAAACTCCCCGATGGTGATACTGCCGTCAGCTTATAAAAGTAAATTCCGCTGGATATTTTCCCGGCATTAAACATCGTCCTGTAAAATCCCGATGAAAGAAATCCATCGCGGATAACCGCAGTCTGCTTTCCTGAAACATCATAAAGGATAATCTTAACGCTGCAATCATAAGGGAGATTGTAGCTGATAACAGTGGAAGAATTAAAGGGGTTGGGATAGTTTTGCATCAGCGAAAAATGTTCGGGAGAAATTATGTCAACTTCATTTCCCAGAACAAAGTATTGATATTCACCATTGAAATCGGTTTGCTTGATACGGTAATTATAAGTTCCTTTGTTGAGACCTTCATCTCTGAATCTATAATTTCTCGGAGATACGGAATTCCCGCTGCCATTGACGAATCCGATTTTCTGCCACACATCATTGCTCTTTCTCTCTATTGAGAATCCGAAATTGTTCGTTTCAGTGTAAGTTGCCCAGTCAAGTGTTACATTATTTTGAGATACTGATGAGACAAATCCCGCAAGTTCAACGGGGAGCGGGGTTTGGAGTGAGTCAACGAAATGATTTGCCGGATCTGTAATTTCCGTCAAATCAGAGCCAACGTATGCGAAAATTTTTGTGTAAGGATTGGCAGGTCCGTTCCTCCATCTAAGATGAAAATACTGCGTGTTAAAATATGGTTGATCTGTTTCGAGTTTCATCCTCACAATCTTAGTTCCTGATCCTGTTGAAGAAATGATGTAACCATTTCCCGGAGGCGGAATGAGATTGAGTGAAAGTCGAAGCTGCATCTCACCGCCCATAACATATACCATTGGGTTCTTCGGTTGAAGAGATGATGGGAGATCGGAATTAACAATTGAATAAGTCAGAATCCCTCCATTGCCAATATTAAGATTGAAGTCGAAAAAATATTGACCTCCCGCATATTCAAAGGTTGATGAATCGGGATTAGAATGCAGAAGCATGATGTCAAATTCTACGGCATTGGATGCTGTTTTTGTAATGTTGGTGGCGCGGAGAATGTATTCCGGAGTTGCGATAGAAACAGAAGAAGAAAAAAGAAAATAAGAAAGAATAAATGTAAGGAAGATTTTAGAAGTACATTTATACATATCTCCGGTATTAAATAATAAGTGAGGACAATATCCTCACTTATTATACAAAATTAAATACAAAAATTTATTTCCTGCGAC
>JBDHXH010000126.1:0-5233 GCA_039810605.1 Ignavibacteria bacterium
ATCGAAGCCGGAATTATTTGCAGGCATTGAAAGTCTCACATTTGAAATTGAAGGACTTCCGAATTTCCATTTGTAAGATACTCCTTCTCCCGACTTGGACCAGTTCATATTTATAGGAGTATTATTGAATCCGGAAGTTGTAATCGTCGTATTGTTGGGCGGAGATATTAAGTTGAAATTTGAAAGCTGCGGCACGCCTCTTTTTAGAGTTAGTGCACGCGGACCATTTGCTGCCTTCATAGAATCAACCGGGTTGATCCTGTATGCCCAGACGTCCCATTGTCCTACAAGAGAATCGCCCTGCGCAACTCCAGAATTTGCAAGCAAATTATCAAGCTGTCCTAATGTCATTGAGAGAGAGTTTGTTGAAGAAGATAAAGTAAATCTTCTCGGCGGCACAACAGGACTTCCGAATATCCATTTATATTGAGCGCCTGTAGCAGATGTATCCCATGTAATAGTAACGGAAGTACTGGAGTTGGGATATGTTAATATTCTGCTTCCTGCTGTTGGAGACTGAAGGTTGAATGAGTTCAGAGGAAACAAACCTAATTGCTGGAATGCCGCATAGAGATTTATCAAACCTTTCCCATAGTCATTGTCTTCACCCGGTGTTCCGAGATCGGTGCAAGTTGAAAACAAAATAGCTTTTAATTGTCTTCCGGTCAAACCCGGAGCTACTTGTTTCAGCAATGCAATAGCACCTGCAACGTGCGGTGATGCCATCGAAGTACCTGAATTTGTTCCGTAGCTATTGCCCGGAACTGATGATCTAACATTGACTCCGGGAGCAGAGACTTCCGGCTTAATGAGAAGCGTTCCTGTACCTCCGCAGATCGAAGGTCCTCTGCTTGAAAAACTTGCTATGGGAGTTCCCGCAGTATTTCCGTCAACTGCTCCGACGCTGAATATATTTACAGAATCAGTATTAATATTTTTCGGAGGTGTTACTGTTGATGCGCCTGGTCCGGAATTACCTGCAGAGAAACAAACAGCGATGCCTGCTGCTTCTACAGCATTCAATGTAGTAACATAAATTGAAGTGCATTGAGCGGTGCCTCCTACGTTGGGGTCCTGCCAGGAGCAACTGATGGCATCCGGCATGTCCATTGTTGCTGCATTTGAATCAGGATCCATTGCCCATTGATAAGCCGCGATGTTCATTGAAGGATATGAAGCTCCGGGACAATCCGTAATTCCCGCAGACATCCAGTAAGCATCAGGAGCGACACCGACTGTATCACCGGATGCGGAATTTCTACCACACATAATTCCCATAGTGTGAGTTCCGTGAGAGCCGCAGTCAAACGGCGAAGTGCTTACAGGACTGATCGGATCAAACCAAGCGTGATACCAGGGTCTCCCGTTATTTCCCCACCATCTTGGTGCAAGCGCAGGGTGAAGTCCATCAACGCCTGTATCAATGTGCATTACTGTTCTTCCCGCGCCGGTAATACCAAGTCTCCAGAGTAAATCGGCTTTTATTACTTTTAATCCAGTCTCTGCGGATTCGGTTGCTCCGGATGGAATAGAAGGTCCTTCAAATACAGGCTTATCCATTTCAACAGGAAAATCCAGATCCATAAGCTGGACGTCATTTCTTTTCGAGAGTTCGTGCAGCACATCGGCAGTTGCATCCACATATACAAGATTTGTTACCCAAAAATTTATTACTTCTCTGACCTTGCCGGCATTTTTCTGATCGTTGATGAATTTAAGGATAGGACCTTGAGTTTGTTCAGCCTTGTTGCGCAGAGTTGTAATCACGGTTTGAGCTCTATAATCAATGGGAGCATTGATTCTGTAGAGGTATGCGTCGAGCGCATCTATATCAACTCTGTCTCTAAGGAAAACAAGAGTTCGAATATACTCAAGCGAGTTCATGGTTTTCATTTTATCGGCAAGCCTCGGAGTTATTTCCACATATTGAGCTTTGGCACTGCCCCATAAAAATAAAAACATAAACAGATAAAGAAATTTTTTCATAACAAATTTTTTTATGTTTAAGAAATAGGGAATTAGAATATACAAAAAAAAGGAACAGCTAATTATTAACTATTCCCTTTCTTCATCCAATTTATCAGAAATAATTCATTATGTCAACGAAATAGAGAAAAGATTTCCTAAAAACGCATTGCCGTCCAAAATATTTTTGATAAGGTGGGTGGTGTACAATGATCATTTACATTATCTATTTCTCCATTTACACATTTTCCGTTCAGATAGCATCGAAGAAATAATTTGCATCAAGCTATTTGATTTGAAATTGCGTCAAGGGTGATTTATTTTTCACTTCGATAAAAAAAGAAAAGCATTAAACAACTAATTTATTATTATACAGGAATTAAATTTACAATATCGCTTTGTATAGATTGATAACTCTTATTTTGCTCATGGTAACTTTTCCGACCGGTTTGAGTTTCGGTCAGAGGGATACCAAAATTGATTCACTGAAAACAAAGTTAAAGAAAGCATTAGTTGACACCATGCGCACAAAGGATCAGCATCCGCAGGATTCGCCGGAGAATACAGGCTTTTTCATTGAATCAAAGGACGGTAAATCAAAGTTGCGCATATATGGCTCGGTGCGGCTGTTCGGCTCAAATGACTTCGGAGGTTTAAGCGGCGGAACAGGTTTTACTTTAAGCGAAATTCCTACAGGCACCAGCGCAAAATCGGAGAACACTTTTTTCCTTACAGCGAACATATCGCGCGTGGGACTTGAGGCGGCGCGAAAACTTTTTCTCGGAGATGTCCTTGTAAAGGTTGAAAGTGATTTCAACGGCAATGGCAGCCAGTTCAGAATCAGGCATGCTTATGGTCAGTCAAAGTATTTAATAATAGGTCAGACATGGACAGGGTTCAGTGATATCGAGACTCTTCCGGCAACGGTTGATCTCGATGGTCCTCCAACGGCAGTTTCTTTAAGGACAGTTCAGATAAAATATTTTTTGGACTTTAAGCCCGGATGGAGATTCAGAGCCAGTCTGGAGGTGCCGGGAAGTGAAGTTAACATTCCCGACAGTGTTGCAGTAGAACCTGTGTCGCAGCAGTATCCTGCACTGACCGGAAACATTAAGAAGAATTGGAAGGAATTCGAAATAAAATTTGCCGGCATCATCAATCCAATCTCGGTGAGGAATATTTCGGGAGAACGTGCATCTCTTTTGGGATTGGGAAGCCTGGTAAGTGCAAAGGTAAAATTCGGAAGTTCAACTTCTTTGATGCTTCAAGGTTTGATTGGAAGAGGAATAGCCTCGTTTCTGAACGTTTCGGATAATGCGGCTTTTGATGTAATACTGAATCCGCTGGACGGGAAATACCAGCTTACAAGTACTGCAGGCGGCTTTGTTGCAGTTAGTCAGAAGATTGCGAAAAATTTAATTGATATTGATCTTGTATACGGTATCGTTCAGTTTAAAATGCAGGAATATTTTGCAGGCAGTACGTTTAGAATAGGACAGTATGTAGCTGTCAATGGATTTCTCAAAGCAGCTGCTGGTTTCAGACTGGGTCTGGAATATACGTATGGCTATAAGAGAACGAAGGATGATCAACATGGAACTGCAAACAGACTGTCGTTCACATTCTATTATGATTTCTAAATGAGATTATTTGTGGAATTCTCCTTCCTGCCTTTCCTTTCTCTCCTTTCAATTTCTATAATCTTATCAAGCAGCCATGGATTACCCATCGGATCTTTTCTCTTCAGGAGTTTTTCCTTTAGCTTATGCAGCCTGTAGCTGTCGTTGTTGACTCTCGAGCGGACTAATTCGTTGACATTATTCAGAAATTCAAATGTTCGTTTGCGTGACTTTTCTTTTATTATCTTTGAGCTTCGCAAAAAATGTCTGAATGCATCAATCTGTGACAGGGCACTTTCAAAATAACAAAGTTCATACAAACACATCAGAGACAATCGTTTGATGTCGTTTTTGAAATACAGATTATCATTTGTTGAGATAAGCAGTTTGCTGAAATCAATTCTGTTGCAGTATTCAAGAGATGAGGAAAAGTCTTTTTGCTGAAAATTCAAATAGGCATTGGAGTAATCGGAAATGCTCTTCCTGTTTTCCAAATCAATAAGATTAAGATACTTTGTAATCAGAGTTTGAAGGATTTGTGTTTCGTTGAGCGAATGACACAGCATCAGAATGTTTCTGTACAGATTCAGATTGATGACATCTTTGTTTGAATGAGAGGTAACTTTGTGTTTGAGCATTTCCATAAGGATGTCAAGCAGGGTTCGGTTATAAGAGAAGTCTCCGTTGTCGATTTTATTTATGCAATATGTCTGTAATATCGAGTATATGTTTTTCTTATCCGCTTTTGAAAGGAGATTGAAATTTTTCTTCAGCAATCTTCTTGCAGCAATAAAATATTTTTCGCCGTCATCTTCCAGCATGCTCATGGAAAGATGATAAAAAATAAGAAGCAGAGCCGAGTCTCTGAATTCATTCATATTGTTCTTAACGTAATCAAGAATTGTTCTTAACATATCGAAACTATGCTTTATGTTTACACGCTGTTCTTCCAGGAACAGGTAAAACGAAGTTTCCATTATCGAGATGATGAAAGACTTGATAAGGCTATTGAATTGATCGTTTCTGAAGCTGTCTGTGAGGGATTTGTCAATATTGAGAATGCTCTTTGCATCATAGAGAAAAAGTTTATTCTGATAATAGCCCTGATCTCTGACTTTATCTTTGTTGATTTCCTTTTCGAAGAGCCGGAGTTTCTTTCCTGCAATATCATTTATGTGCCTGCGGCAAAGTTCTTCAATCAATAATTTTTCATAAGAATAATTTTCATTGATATGGGTGTACTGCAGAAATTTTTCAGCAAGAAGATTCAGATCGGAAAAAAGATTTCGCATATAGGAGTCCTTGTATTTTGATTTTCCGTAAATCTTTTCAAACAACTTTTCTTTTGTAAGGGAAGGGTCTTCGTACTCGGGATGGAATTTTTCAAGCAGTCCAAACAGTTGAACAACCCTTTTATTCTTATTGTGGAACGGGGAATTAATGAAATCTTCGAAACTCTTCAATTCCTTATTCGAGAATGACTTCACAATCTGAATTGCACCTGTCTTGATCATAATGAAATCTAAGGCTAATAGGAGTGTTTTTAAAGTCAAGACACTATAAGGGGGCAGCGGGGGGCTGTCTAAAAAGTCTTTATTACACTCCCCAAGAATGAAAACTGCGGTTGCATTAGTTTGCAACCGCTAGTT
>JBDHXH010000127.1:0-5218 GCA_039810605.1 Ignavibacteria bacterium
GTTGTTCCACCGGGAACATCCACAGTGCCGGAGGCTTGGATAATCGATCCGTTTGAAGCTCCTGTAACAGTTACGTCCGGTGAAATGCCACCGGTATTTGTATTGACAGTGTTCGTGCTCAAAGATCCGCCTCCAGTAATTGACAACTGAATGTTGCTTACTGATATTCCGTTTCCTGCGGTATCTTTCGTTTCGATGTAGAACTTATCAGGATCAACGGCAGGCTTAATTTTTATTGTGCTTAGCTGAACAGCAGAGCCTCCATTTGCATTAACATCGGCGATGATTGCATTAACTCTGTTTTTGAAAACTGTCAAGTTTAAACTACCGCTGATATCGGTTATCAAACTCACGTCCAGATTGTTTCTGAAATGCCAAATAGCAAACTGAATAGCTGCCGCTTCGTCGTTATTGTTTGATAATTTTCCCGTATAGGAAGTTCTATGGGGGTAATAATTCTGCATCAGATAGATAGCCTGTGGTATGCTTGATGAAGAGTCCCTCACAGTATCCCCGGGGCTAATCGGAGTACACAAATCAAGACAATAAAATGGCGTATTAGCAGTTCCATCCAGAGTTGCTGGAATTACTCCCACATAAGCATTACTTATGGTGCCGCCGCAATTTCCTTCGGTAAAATCACAAGTTCTTCCAACCCATGGTGGATTGGTTCCAAAGTTTGTATTCAGTATTCCTCTGCTGCTGCCGTATTGTGCAAATGTCGTTTGCACAAATGCGATCAAACACAAAAAGATTAATGAAAAAGTTTTCATAATTGAGTTTTTAATTTAAGAATAATGTAGGGTTACTAAGATAAGGAAAGACTTAGAGTAATATTTCAAGCAGTTCTTGATATATCAGTCTGTCCTTGAAGATTAGAGAAAAGAAAGACATTTTGGGAAGCGCTATCTGACGCATCAGTGTTCAGGATAGTTGCAGCTGTCTTCAGTTCATTAAATCTTGGATTCATCCTAACAATACTTTGGGAGTATTCAGGATCGACAAGTTGAAAGTGTTTGAGAGCGGTTAAAATAAATGGTAAGATTAATTCTGTCAAGTCACTACAAAAAAAATTTCGTTTACGGGGCTTTTGCAAGTTGCTTCAAAAAAAGCATAGTTAAAGCATCTTCACTCCTGCAAAACAAAATAAAGAAGGCGGACAAAGAATCATCCGCCTTTCTTGATGTGACCATCAAAGTCACACACTATACATCATTCTTGCTCAAGGTCGCTTTACCGAAACAATCTGTGAACTATTATTAGATGCGACAACAAGATCGCTCAAATCAACAATATCATCGCAGTTAAGATCCGTCACCACATACCCCATAAGAATCATACTTGCATCGTTAAATATCAGAGTTAAGTCAGACAGATCAACTATGCCATCCTGCTGAACATCACCTGTATATAAGGAATAATCACTTCCAACCAGAATCATGTTACTTTGATATGCCTGTGAAGCTGCCGACGTAAAGTCATACGTGAGTGCGCCGCCGGTAAAGACTTCTCCGCCGGATTTACTCCATGTCTCAATTGAATTCCGTGTCCTTACTACAAGATAATAATTCACTCCATCCACTGCCTTTACAAAATTAATCACGTGCGGACTGCCTTGACCACCAAGTCCGGTACTTGAATCAACAGTGGAATAAGGAGACACTGCATTTTTCAGGACTACATTTATTGTGTCTGTTTCCGGGCAAGCTTCAAAATTTATCGTCAAGGTCAAAGGCTTAAATGGAAATGCCGTTGATTCGTCAGCACCTTTATATGGATACTTTGCATCACGTGTGCTTCCGTCATAATCAGTAGTATATCCTGCAATCGGCTTTGCACACAAATTTACATCCTGAATAGAAGCTCCTGTCAGATGAAGATCTCCGTTTGCATCATCAACAAAATTTGCCGAAACGGATTTTGAATTTGCATCGCGTGGAGCTACCCTTGTTTGATATGAAGAAAGTGTCATATCGCTGTTCGTTCCGTCAAAAAAAATCAACTTGTTCGAAGCAGAACTTCCTGCATAGAAATCATTGTAGTCACCTGCTGCAAAACTCTGAAGATTCGCTGCGCTTCTTCTGAAAGCAACAGTATTTCCGCTTGTGCTTCCCGGAGTTGATTGATTTATGATTATGTTGTTTCTCAATTCAAGCGCTGCAGTTGTTGGCGTTGCACTTGCAGTAACCGATATTCCGGATGAACCAAACGTTACTCCTCCACTTGCGGACAAACTGACAGTGTTGTAATACATTCCAACAGTACTATTGGCAGCGGTACTTGTGCAGTTAATGCCAATAACTCCGTTTGCATTCGAAGTATTCGGTGCCCTCAAACTTGAAACAAAGTTATTGTAAATTGCTATCGTCGTTCCCGATGTTACCCAAATTCCTGCAGCTGTTCCGGCAGAACCTGTGTTTTGAAGATTCGAGATTTTGTTTTGATAAATTTTTGTACTCGTTCCCGCAGTACTCCATATACCGACAGCTCCGCCCGTTGTCAGGTTTCCGCTGACACAACTTAAACTATCAATTACATTTCCATAGATTTCTTTTACCGTGACTGCATTCGAATTGGCGCGAATTCCCGAAACGATGGATGATGCTGAAGTATTTGAACCGCCAACAGTCAACCTGCGTATTGTGTTGTTGTAAACATTCTCCGGATTGACAGGATTTGAGCTGTTAATGTATCCGTAGATTGTGCTTGAACTTGCACCTGAAGAATTCGGAGCGGAGTTATTGTAAACGGTATTTGAATAACAATTTACAGCACCGTCGGTAACTGCAATGCAGTTCATTACTCCACTGATGCCGGTTCTTTGATTGCCATAAATCTGATTTGAATAAATCTGCTGGCTGTTGATTACGGAAGCTGTCGTAATCATATTTGAAACACCTGTACCTGAAGATGTATTGTTGCGGATAATGTTATCGTATATCAAGGCAGCATTGGATGTGGATACCTGATCAACGCCTATCATGTTAAACGATGTTGTGTTCAAAGCAGCATTACAGTTTTCGATAACGTTATGATGTATAGAAATTGTATCACCTGTTGCCAATGCGCGTATTGCATGAAATGGCTGTGAAATAGCGTTTGAAGTTACTGTGACCTGGTTGTATGCAATTTCGTAATCCGAAAGATTTGTAGTCGTCAGTCCCGTAACTATTATTCCGATACACGCAGCTCCACCTCCTGTGCCTGTTCCGCCGTTAATGATGTTGTTATTCACCTTTATGTTCTGCTGGCCTTCACATCTTACACCTTCACAGGTCAGAGTACTTCCTCCCCAGTTTGTAATGCTGTTTGCAGTTTGACCGATTACACCAATTTCGTTGTTCTGATCTCTTGCGATCGAAGTTGCAATTGCACTTATTCCGTGATAAACATTGCTGATTGTGTTGCCATACAATTTATTGTTATTGTTTTGAGCTGATGTATCAACTGCAACAACAGTATTGCCTGCAGTGTCTTTGTTCGCAATATAAATACCGATTGATGCTGCATTTATTTTTTGCATAGTAATGCCGCAATTCTTTATAATGCAATGAGTGGAGCCGTCAGTCGTCGAAGCTCGCATCAGAGCATAGCCCCATTCCATAGCGCCATTCCCTGTATTGCTTGAGGGGTCAAGAAGATCAATTCCGTCAAATGTAATATAATCTGTTCCGGAAAGTTTTATGATCCCGTCGGTAGTTGCTGAATTTCCTGGAGCGGCAGTAATGAGGGGGTTCACGCCAGCACCGCTCTTTTGAAATACAACCGGATTCGATGAAGTAGGTGGGTTTGAAGTAATTGAAACTACAAGATTTGATGATGTTTCAGTATGGCCTGCGGCTACATTGAAAGTAACTCCGCCGCTACCAACGCCATTTGCGTTAAGATCTGCGATAGCTGCAGCGATTGTTGTGTAATCGCCTGGAATTGACTTTGACCCTGACAATTGTGCTTCAACATTGTCATAGACAAAAGCAATTACAATTACTGCAATCAAAAGAGTGATTCTTTTCATGTTTTGATTTTTTAAATTAATAAATGAATGTTGCGATGAGTTGTTACAGCTTCAATTTTGAAAATTCAGGATCGAAAAGGGTGACATTCACAATGCCCGTCACATGATAGTCTAAATGGAGTATGATAATCGTGTCAAATATAGCGATAGGTGTTTATGTGAAACTAATGCATTATTTGTTTTATTTCAATTCAACTGTGCAACTCGGAGACTCTTTCTTTGGAACACAGATCATCATCATTTTCCAAATTGCATTCATTTTGCACCACAAAAAATCTATATTTAGAAATTCTAAAATCAAATTCTTACTATGAATAAAAATTCACAGCCTAAAAAAAGTACTTCAAAGTCAGAGTGGATGGATACTGTAGCGAAAGCTAAGACTAATGGAATGAAGTTTACTTCCTTAAGCGGCAGAGAACTTGATGTTTGCTACACCCCTGAAGATATAAAAGAACTTAATTATTATAATGAAGTTGGTTACCCCGGTGAATTTCCATACACAAGAGGAATTCATCACAATATGTATCGCGGAAAAATCTGGACGATGCGCCAATTCGCCGGATTCGGTACTCCCGAAGACACTAACCAGCGCTTCAAATATCTCCTTGCTCACGGACAGACAGGTCTTTCAACAGCTTTTGATCTTCCAACATTGATGGGCTGGGACTCCGATGCTCCCCTTTCTGAAGGAGAAGTTGGAATTTGCGGCGTCGCGATTTCATCTCTTCAGGATATGGAAATCCTCTTTGAAGGAATTCCACTTGATAAAGTATCAACCTCGATGACAATCAATTCTCCTGCTATTATGATTTATGCATTCTACCTTGCCGTTGCAGAAAAACAGGGAGTTCCGTTCAATCAGCTTCGGGGAACTTTACAAAACGATATTCTAAAAGAATACATTGCACAAAAGGAGTATATCTATCCGCCAAAGCAATCCATGAGAATCATTACGGACATGATTGAATATTCCACAAAAGAGGTTCCTAAGTTTAATCCTGTCAGCGTCAGCGGCTATCATATTCGTGAAGCGGGATCAACAGCAGTACAGGAGCTTGCATTCACGCTTGCAGACGGCTTTGCATATATCGAAGACTGCATCGCTCGGGGAATGAACGTTGATGAATTCTCGCCGAGGATTTCTCATTTCTTTAATTCACATCTTGATTTCTTTGAAGAGATCGCAAAGTTCAGAGCCGC
>JBDHXH010000128.1:0-5192 GCA_039810605.1 Ignavibacteria bacterium
TTTTCAGGCCGTTGCTCTACCGACTGAGCTACCTGTCCGGGAGTTCTTCTTCCTTAATAATCTTTTTTAACAAATAAAAACAATGTCGGCAAAACATACTATCCTGCAATCTTCATATCTCATGCCGGAATCGAATCCCGACAAGTCGGGACTTTTCAGGCCGTTGCTCTACCGACTGAGCTACCTGTCCGGGAGTTCTTTCTTCCTTAATAATCTTTTTTAACAAATAAAAACAATGTCCGGTAAAACATACTATCCTGTAATCTTCATATCTCATGCCGGAATCGAATCCCGACGAGTCGGGACTTTTCAGGCCGTTGCTCTACCGACTGAGCTACCTGTCCGGGAGTTCTTCTTCCTTAATAATCTTTAATAATCTTTTTTAACAAATAAAAACAATGTCCGGTAAAACATACTATCCTGTAATCTTCATATCTCATGCCGGAATCGAATCCCGACGAGTCGGGACTTTTCAGGCCGTTGCTCTACCGACTGAGCTACCTGTCCTTGCTTATCAGTGCTGCAAATTACAAGTTTCAGTTTTTAGTATCAATCTATTTGAATTACTCCTTTGACTTTTTTAAACTAACCAAGCTTAACTCATTCATCAGTCAACTTTGCCAGTCAAAGTATCAGCGTGATAATATTTACACACTTGAACTAATTCCCATAAAAAATGATTTTACTGATAAACCTCATTTGCACAATATATCTTTATGAAGAAAAAAATCTCGTTTCCGTTTGCCCTGTTTCTCTTATTCTTCCTCATACAAAATTCAATCCTCCCCCAATCTAAAACTGTTACTGTTGCCGATGGCAAATATCCTTATGAAATGGTCGAAGGCGATCCGCTTAATGCGCGCATCTATACTCTTGATAACGGACTGAAAGTCTATCTTTCCGCCAATAAGCAAGCACCGAAAATTTATACTCTCATTGCAGTCTCCACCGGAAGCAAAGATGATCCGCATGACGCACAGGGCCTCTCCCATTATCTTGAGCACATGCTGTTCAAAGGAACTGACAGGTTCGGGACAAAAAATTATGAAATGGAAAAACCTCTCCTCGATACTATCACCGCAATGTATGAAAGAAGAAGAGCCGACACTGACACTGCAATGCGTCGGCTGATATATCATAAGATTGACAGCGTATCTTATCTGGCGTCAGGCTATGCCATTGCAAATGAATATGATAAAATGATTGCGGATATCGGAGGTACTGAAAGTAACGCGTACACTTCGGTCGAAGAAACTGTTTATACCTGCAATATTCCTTCCAATCAACTTGATAAGTGGCTTACCATTGAAGCAGAAAGATTTCGCCATCCGGTCATGAGATTGTTTCATACAGAACTCGAAGCCGTCTATGAAGAAAAAAATCGCTGGCTCGATAATGATGATTCAAAAGTCTGGGCTGCAATGATGAGCGGTCTCTTTCAAAAGCATACCTATGGCACGCAGACGACTATCGGCAGCGTAGAACAACTGAAGAATCCGTCCGTTCAGAAAATTATTGACTACTATGACGAAAAATATGTTCCTAATAATATGGCGATCTGTCTCGCAGGTGATCTGGATTATGATAAAACAATTGAACTGATAAATGAAAAGTTCGGATCATTCCCGCGAAAGGATGTTGCACCTTTTGTTTCCCCGGTCGAGGATCCAATTGCCTCGCCGATTGTAAAGGAGGTTTACGGACCATCACAGGAATCCGTATCATTTGGGTACCGCTTCGGTGGTGCGGGTACTGCTGATGCAGACATTCTCACAATACTTGAATACATTTTAAGCAATGGTACTGCCGGACTCATTGATCTTAATCTGAATCAGAATCAGAAAGTTCTAGACGCTTACGCGAGCACCTCCGACAACAAGGATTACTCCGTATTCTATTGCGGTGGTCAGCCGCGCGAAGGTCAGTCACTTGACGATGTAAAAAATCTGCTGATGGAGCAGATTAATCTTGTCAAACAAGGCAAGTTCCCGGACTGGCTCATTCCTGCGGTAATAAGCAATTTCAAACTTGACAGAATCCGTGCTTATGAAAATAATTCTACAAGAGCTGATGCATTTGTAAATTCATTTATACTCGGAATACCGTGGGAGAAATTCATATTCAATATCGAACGTCTTTCGAAAATTACTAAAGAGGATGTCGTGAATTTTGCAAACGAAAATCTTAATGATAATTATGTTATTGTTTACAAACGCACGGGAGAAGATACAACAATTAAAAAAATTACTAAGCCTGAAATCACTCCAATCCAGGTCAACCGTGATGACAAATCTCCCTTTTATCAGACTGTGCTTGACATGAAGGAGCCGGATATACAGCCGCAGTTCATTGATTTCAAAAATGAAATTTCAGAACTCAAGCTGTTAAATGGAATCCCTGTATTTTATCTCATGAATACTGAAAATGATTTGTTCGAAATCCATTTCATCATTGATGCCGGTACAAATCAGAACAAGGAACTTGCATTAGCCGTGAGGTACCTCAATTATATCGGAGACACAAAACATTCTCCTTCTGAACTGAAGGAAGAATTTTACAGACTTGCCTCTTCATATAGTTTTGCGGTCAATGAAGATCAACTGACAGTAAGCCTTTCCGGACTCAAAGAAAATTTCTACAAGTCGCTCGCTCTGCTTGAAGATTTGCTCTCCAATCCAAAGGGCAGTGAAGAAGCATTGAAGAATCTTAAATCTGACATACTTAAAGACCGCAAAGATGCGAAACTTTCCAAGCAGGCAATACTCTGGGGAGGTATGTATAATTACGCAAAGTATGGAAAGAATAATCCTTTTACCTACAAGCTGACACAAGAAGAACTGGAAAAAGTAACAGAGCCGGAGCTGATCAAAATTATCAAGGATTTTTTTTCATACAAACAGCGGATATTATACTACGGTCCCGAAAATTCATCTGCACTGATTTCAGATTTGGACAAAATTCATAAGACTCCGGAAGAGCTTAAGTCCATACCGATTCGGAATAAATTTGTTGAAAAAGACATTAATCAAAACAAGGTTTATGTTGTCAATTATGACATGCAGCAAGCAGAAATAATTATGCTTTCCAGGGGCGTTATGTTTGATAAAAAACTTGTTCCGATTGTCGCAGCATTCAACGAGTATTTCCAGGCGATTGAATATCAGGACCTGCGTGAGTCGAAAGCTCTCGCTTATGCGACATTCGCAAACTATCAGCTTCCTTCCAAACTCGAAAGGTCAAGTTACAATATTGCTTACATCGGATCACAGGCGGATAAACTTTCGGATGCAATGAAAGGATTGAGTCAACTTATCAATGACATGCCTGAAGCCGAAATGACATTTGATAACATAAAGAACTCACTTATGAATAATCTCCGGTCTGAAAGGATTACAAAGGCAAACATACTTTTTGAATTTGAGAGAGAAAGGAAACTCGGAATTGACTACGACATTCGAAAGGATATTTATGAAAAGGTGCCGGGTTATACTTTAAATGACATAAAAAACTTTCAGCAAAATTATATTAAGGGAAAGCCTTTGGTTACTCTTGTGGTAGGTGATATCAACAAACTCGACATGAATGTTCTGAAAAAGTACGGAGAGGTAAAAGAACTGACTCTCAAAGATATATTCGGGTATTGAAATCTTTCCTCTGTGTCAGAAAAATATTCTTAGCTTCGCAATGCTGCTTTTGTCAAGAAATGAAAAGTGCGCATTGTCACTAACGTTGAAATCAAACAACTGTGCATCAACATAAGCATCAACCAGTTGAGCAACATAGAGAATGCCCGAATAGATGATGAAGTTGTCGCGCTGATCCCTATAGAATTCCCGCAGTGAAAGGAGGTACGGATCTCCTGACGGATTTTGCTGTGTTTGAGAATTCTGATATTGAGATTTATAGTCAAGATACCTATTGTTATTTTTTATCAGTTCATAGACAAAGTATCCTCCCAGTCCCGCGATGACAGGAATCTTCCAGTAAGACTCATTGTAGAATTGTCCCGAGCCGGGGAGAACTGCCGAAAACATGACTGCCTTCCACGGATTTTTTTTCATCATAAAGGAAGGTTTATTATTGCTTGATAAATTCCTAACGGAGTCGGAAGGGAGAGTTGTGGTTAATGTATTGCGGGAATTTTTCATGAGATACAGATTCTGTGCGGAAATATCCCCTGCAAGAAAATAGATGTTGAATGCGGAAACGAAAAAAGCACTAAGAATTATTTTCATAGTGCTTTTAAATTAGAAATTTAGATTTCAAATGTAACTTCAGAATTTCATTCGGAACGTCTCAAGATTATTTGTGATCACCCTGTATAGCATCCGGACCTTCACCTTTAGTATCCTGCAAAGGCTGCTTTTTATGATTCTGATCAGATTTCACAGGCTCCTTTGATTCCTGCTGCTGTTGTTGCTGTGAATTATTCTCTGTCGGCGGCGGAGGCGTTTCAATTGGAGGCGTTGTCGTAGGAGGCGGCATTTGCTGCTGCTGTCCCGAATTCTTTTGTATAATGCTTTCGTCAACAGTTCCGCTTCCAATCATCAGATTAATTGCAATGCTTCCGACCATTAAGACTGCGGCAAGTATGGTAGTTGATTTTGTAAGGAGGTCCGAAGTTCTTCTCACTCCGAAAGCCATTGTTACGCTTGATCCTCCGATAGGACCGGCAAGTCCGTTACCTTTTGAAGATTGCATCAGCACTACTCCCATGAGCAGTATTGAAACAATTATCATTAAGAAAATTAAAAATATAATCATAGTGAGCTAATTTACATTTATGAGCCAATAATTTCAAGACAATTCCAAATCGGATGAACTGTTACGAACTGTTACGATTAGTTACGAACTTAGAGCGCTATGAAATCTATATATTTACTTCCCAAACAAGGGTTTTGGTGTGGCAATATAAAAGTGAGTTAGCGAGATTTTCAAATTATTTGGTTGACGCAAAAAAAAGAGCCGGAAATTTTTCCATCCCGGCTCAATTCAATTATTTTGTCAGTTTTGAAAAACTATTTGATTAGCATCATTTTCTTCACAGCGGAGAAATTTCCAGAGCTAATTTTGTAGAAATATATTCCCGATGAGAGTGATGATGCATTCACATTGACTGAATAATATCCTGCAGACTTGAATTCATTCAAAACATTCATTACTTCCCTGCCCGAGTTATCAAATACAGAGAG
>JBDHXH010000129.1:0-5083 GCA_039810605.1 Ignavibacteria bacterium
GTCGGAGGTGATTTTGAATATGGTTCAAGCAAAGTCGTTACTCATGATGCGGGCGGCAGTTGGCTTTACAATGAACTTGGTGTCTTCGGTATCGCAAATTCAATTGCATTCAGAAAGGAAAGAGAGGGCTGGATCTCACTTGGAATTGTTGACAGTTTTCTGATGACTACAAATAGCGGCGCAAACTGGAGGCTCGTTCCGAGCGCAGGCGGATCAAGAATTTTCAATATTGTTTTCCCCGATTCGCTTCATGGCTGGGCGGTAGGTAATGCCGGAGCCATTTTGAAATTCAATGTCAGCGCAGTCGGGATTAGTGAAGCATTGAATAATATTCCGGAAGAATATCTTGTTTTGAATAATTATCCTAACCCTTTCAATCCAAATACTCAAATCAATTTTCAATTCAAAGACAGAAGCCATGTCAGACTCTCCGTATTTGATATCGAAGGAAAAGAGATAGAAGTTTTAACAGATAAGATTCTCGACGGAGGAAGTTATGTAGCAACGTTTGAAGGAAATAATCTTTCAAGCGGAATATATTTCTGCAGGCTTGAAATGAAAGACATGAATTCTGGAAAACATAGTCACGCAGTGAGAAAAATGATACTCGTAAGATAGAACAACTGTTCCGTTGAAGCTTACCATACTATCCGTTAAGCATTCCATAATACAGCAGTGTTTCGTACATCATATTTACTTCTCCCCCACTTTCGTGCTTCTCAAAAATCGCATCAAGCTCTTTAATCATCATCTCATGAGCAGTTCCTTCAAGCGGTATGTATGACGAGGACAGAAGCCTGCCTCTCAATCCGTCATAATCAAGAGTATGCATGTGATCAAAAATTTTAAGGCTGCATTTATCCGGAGCAAAAAATTTTTCAAGCGCAGGGAAATCAACATTGGCATGATTGACTATCTCATAATTTATTCCGTACTTTTTTATCAGTGTGTAATACTCTTTCATGAATTCATCCGATTCGGTTTTTTCATTCCAGATTAGGACAACATACCCGTCCTTCTTCAGGATTCTCTTGAATTCACTCCTGGACTTTTCGCGATCGAACCAGTGGAATGCCTGACCTGCTATTATCATATCCATACTATCATTCTTCAAAGTCGTATTTTCGGCTGTCCCTTTTATACTGATGAAATTTTTTTTGCCGGCAAAAATATTCTCGGCAGATTTTCTCATCGCATCATTAGGCTCGACAGCATAGACCACATTTCCGTTTGCAATAAAATTCTCCGAAGAAATGCCAGGACCTGAACCGATGTCGGCAATAATAGTCTGCTTTGTCATGCTGCATTCTTCAGACAAGAAAGGAATTATTTCCCGGGGATAGTGAGGACGGTATTTCACGTAATTTTCCACACGACTTGTGAATCTGCCGACAGAATTTTTATCCATTATGCTCATATTGAAATAAATGTTTTTAGTCAGAAATCAGTTGCGCGAAAAACAAGTTGCTTAGTTTTTCCAGGACCGAATTTGCCTTCAGCCTCGAATTCAGATTTTCAAAATCAACTTCATCGAGATGTTGATCCTGGTTGAAGCAGGAAAACACAAACGATTCTTCACCCGTAACAGGATCAATATGTCTCTGCAGGCACTGTGCACAGATTTCCTTCATCATACACTGCATCGTAGAGTTAATGCTGCCAATGCCGACGTGCTTACCAAGCTTGTCTTTCAGTATTGAATGCCGCGCAACTTTCACCGCATTCATCATCCGGTCGCTTCCGATGGCAATAATTCTGCTTACGTCTTTCAAATCAAAAATTTCACGTCCCAATTTTCTGTCAGCGTATGCAGCCATTGCCTGTACAATATTTCCTTTAAAAGTGAGGTCCTGTTTTCTTCTCGGAGTAATCAGTTCGCCAATATCATTGCACCAGATTATCTGATCAGAACTCTTTTCAAGTTCTTCCATCTTATAAACATCAGAGCTGTCTTTGTATCCGGCGAAGTAAAGAATCTTATTGTTTCTTCTTTTCATTTCTTCCGCGATTGAAAACAACACGGCATTACCGAGTCCGCCGCCTGCAAGCAATACGGTCTGATCAGATGGAATTGTTGTAGGCGTTCCGGTTGGTCCCATCACTACAACTCTTTCTCCCTTTTTCAAATCTGAAACTAATTTTGTAGATACTCCGATTTCAAGAACAATCATTGACAGCAATCCCTTTTCTACATCAGTCCATGCCCCGGTCATGGCAAGCCCTTCCATTGTAAGATTAATTCCACCGATCTTACGGCTCATGGTTTCATAATTCTGCAGTCTGTAAAACTGCCCGGGTCTGAATTTCTTCGCAGCCATCGGCGCATTGACAATGACTTCAACAATCGAAGGCGTCAGTCTTACAATTTCCTTTACTGTCGCAATAAAATTACCGTCAAATTCCGAAACAAGATTTTCAAATATTTTTTCCTTCGCTTCTGCAGATGCGTTGACGGGATTGCTGTTGAGAACTTCCATTATTTTTTCATAGCCGTCTTTTGCCGATGCCATTGCCTTGACAACATTTCCGTTGTATCTCGGATGATTATCTCCATAGAAAGAAATATATTTTTCGTCTTTTGAATATGATGTAAAGAATCCTGTCTCTTCTTTGCCTGCGGCTTTCAGAGTATCTTGACCATTTTCATTTTTTACAAACGTAAACGGTTTGAAAAAATATTTTTTCTCATCGAGTTCAAACGTTCCGGGATATTCTTTTTCATAGATTATGTTAGGCGATGTTCCTGCAGCGACCATAACCGACTTAGCGTTTACGGTTTGAAGTTCGCCGGAGTCGCTAAACTTTGTTCGATTGGTTTCCGGATCGATTGCAGCAATTTGTTTTTCAAAAACAATTTTTTCGACGGCTCCGAATTTATCAGGAATCACTTCGACGGGCGATTGGAGTTCGGCAATGCGTATGCCTTCGCTAAGCCCTTCAATTATTTCTTCATGATTCAGACGGTATGCCGGCGAATCAAGAAGCCGCTTGCGGTAAGCAATTGTGACTCCTCCCCATTCATTAAGCAATTTTAGAAAATGCGGTTTGCGATTTTCCTTTTTTGCGTTTTGAATTTCATTCCTGATATCTCTACCATGACGTATGAATGTATTCATAACTTCTTTTTCTTCATCATCAAATTTTTTCCAAAATTCATCCTCGGAAAATTCCGCAATAATTCTTTCATATTTTTCCAACGCTTTCAGGACCTGGACGGGATAGTACGCCATAAGTTCCGTTGCCGTATCAATTGCAGTAAGGCCGCCGCCGATAACGAATGCGGGAAGCTGTACCTGAAGATTGGTAAGGTTATTTCTTTTTGCTGCGCCTGTCAGTTGCAGCGCCATCAGGAAATCGGATGCTTTGCGAATACCGCGAATCAGATTATTCTTCATATCAATAATCGTCGGCTTCCCCGCGCCGGCAGCAATTGCAATGTGGTCAACTCCGAAATTCCATGCATCTTCAATCGTTATCGTTCCACCGAATCGCACCCCGTCATAAAGTCTGAACTTCTCTCTCCTCGCGAGATTAATGTAAATTGCAGTGAGAAAATTTTTATCCCATCTCACGGTGATCCCATATTCAGACACTCCACCGAAACCCTGCAGAATTCTTTCATCAAGTTCCTGCCTGATTTCATTTTGATAATCACGTATGGGTTCCGGAAATTTTACAAAGCCACTTGCATTTTTTTCTCCCGAATACTTTGACTGAACTCTTTCAATTTTTAGAGCATCAATTCCGATAACTCCACAGCCCTCGTTGAGAAGATAATGTGAAAGAGTATATCCTGCAGGACCCATTCCAATTACCATCACGTTTTTACCGTTGTAAGGCCTAGCAAACGGACGCTTAATATTCAGCGGATTCCAGCGTGTAAGCAATGAATAAATCTCAAAGCCATACGGAAGCTTCAGTACATCGGTAAGGGCTGATGTTTCTATCTGGGGAATGTTTACAGGCTCTTGAGTCTGGAAGATGCATGCTTTCATGCAGTCATTGCAGATGCGATGTCCTGTTCCTGCAAGCATTGGATTGTCAATTACAATAAGCGCAAGCGACGCAATCGGAAAACCCGCCTTTCGCACGAAATGCATTTCGGAAATTTTTTCATTCAGCGGACAGCCATTGAGTGTAATACCGAGTGGATTCTTTTTGATACCTCCGGTCTTATCTTTGATTCCTTTTGAACACGAGTCCTTATCGCGGTCATGGCAATACATGCAATAGTCAACATGATTCAGAATGCGGCGCGTGTCCCACCTGTTATCTGTCAGTTTAAATCCGAATCTGTCCCGCTGTCTGTCGGCAGGCGATTGAATTAAATCGAGAGCATTTTCATTTACCGAATCATACTTTGCAAGCCGTTCATAGTCAAGTTTTTGCGGATCAAAATAAGAAATCCATTTCTTTGTATTCGGGTCATTAAACTTTTTCGCATAAAGCCATTTCTGAAGTTCGTCAAGTATAATGCGAAGGTTATTCAGCTCGTCAGTATCAGGGGGCAAATCAAATATTCTCGCTTCTTTTACCGCTGCTAGGATTGCACCGGTTCTTTCTATTACATTTTCAGGTATCTCAAAATTTTCCGGAGCAAATTTATCTTTTTCAAAATACCATCTGTAATTTTTTTCAAGTTCCATCAATTCAAGAATCATCTTTGCAGTAAATTTTTCCTCGTCAATCAAAAAATCAAAATCTGGAAATGCCTTCTCTTTAAACTTTGTGACAGCCGCATCAAGTTTGCTCCAGTCGAGTTCTTTAAGATTTTCAGGTTTAAATTTCTTATAGACCTTTCTCTGGACAAATTCTTTTTTGAAATTCAGAATATCTTTTTCATATTCAATCTCTTCGAAAAATTTTTTTTGATTGCCTGTAAGCTGAAATAATTCAACGATGAAATCCGAAAGGGTATATGAGGCATCAATGAGAATACAGGAAATTTGAATGGGTGTCAGACCGCTTCCCTGTGATGAGTTATAATTGATGAATTCAGAAAATTTCTCCGGAGCGTTGGATTTATAGAATTCATAAAAATCATCAGTAAGGTTTTTCAATTTATCGGGTGAGAAAAGATCAG
>JBDHXH010000130.1:0-5052 GCA_039810605.1 Ignavibacteria bacterium
CATCTAAAACATTCGGAATTCTCCCTGCAGTCCTTTTTACACTTGCCGCTGTCACAAGACCGGAAGGAGTATTGTTTTACCTGATTTACTTTTCAGATGCAGTTGCTAACTTTATTAAAGATAAAGATGTTAAGCCCATTATTCTCAAGCTGATTTTAGCAATACTTGTTTTTTTAGTTCTGACACTTCCCTATTTTGTATTCTCATATACAATCAGCGGAAACTTCCTTCCGAATACATTCAGGGGTCAGGGAGGGGGCTTCAGTATAATCCCGGACTTTAATTACCTAAGGATAGCAGTGATCTATTTCTTCCGTGATAACTTTGTTACAGCAGTATTGTATCTTTCCGGAATGATATTTTATTTCTTAAACTTCAGGAAGTATTTCGGCAAATTCAGATTAGTCAATGTCATGTTTCTCTGGATTGTAATGCTTCCTCTGGCATTTTCAATCTTCATTCCCAACTGGAGGCATCATGTAAGGTATCTAATTCCATTGATTCCATTTATAAATCTAATTTCAATTTATATCCTGTTTTCATTTTTGAAATTACCGTTAATGTCAGGATTAAGGAATTTCATCAGTAATCGGAAGTATGCATTCAATCTGATTGTCTGCGTTTCATTTGTTTACTTCATTGTTTATGCGGTAGCCCTTGGAAAGAACACTGCCAACATTAATGATCAGCAGGTCAAACTTGCGCACTGGGTTATTGACAATACCGGGAAGGATGAAACAATTGCACTGAATGATATTGGCGCAATAACGTTTCTTAGCAAGAGGAAAATCATTGACATGGCAGGACTTGTGACACCGGAATTTCTGAAATTCAGGACTTATACTCTTAGCGATAATCTGGATTCAATGAATTATATATTAAAGAAAAATAATGTTAGTTATATTATTATTTATGATGATTGGTTCAAAGAATTTCTGAATAAATATAGAAACAACCTTACTTTTGTTACAAGCGCAGTACTTGAAGATAATACCATTTGCGGTGGTACTGAAATGAAGGTTTACAAAACAAATTTCCGAAAGAACGATTGAAGATACTCCATTACCTAAATCTCATTCGCCCCAAGCAATGGATTAAAAATCTGTTTGTGTTTGCTCCTATCCTTTTTGCCGGTCGCATGATGGATGTTCCACTGCTTCTGACTACATTACTTGCATTCATTGCATTTTGCGGCGTCTCAAGCAGCGTCTATGTCCTCAATGATATAATAGATGTTGAATCCGATAGAGTCCACAAGAAAAAGCGTTATCGTCCCATTGCATCAGGTGAAGTTTCAATAGGCCGGGCAAGGGTTCTTTTCTTTCTCTTGCTTGCTGTCACCTGCCTTATATGCCTGCGTCTTACTCCGCTGTTTGCAGTTACAATTTTTCTTTACTTCATAAACAACCTGCTCTATACATTTAAGATAAAGCATGTGGTATTGCTCGATGTTTTTTCGATTTCGCTCGGATTCATCCTTCGAGTTATCGGGGGCGCGGTGGCAATTGATGTTGGAGTCTCGAGCTGGATGATTATAACCACAATATTTATCTCACTGTTCCTGGGTATCTCCAAACGAAGGGCAGAGCTTTCGGGTCCGAACCAGGAAAACCTTGAGAAACAACGAAAGGTCTTGAGTGATTATGATGTTGTTTTTGTTGATCAACTCAACACTGTCGCAGCAACGGGAACAATACTTTCATACGCGCTCTATACAGTTTCTGAAAAAGCAATATCATCATTTCACTCTGATAAACTCATCTATACCACCCCGTTTGTCATATACGGAATCTTCCGGTATCTCTATCTGCTACATCAGAAAAACATGGGTGAAAGTCCTACACAAATAGTTACGAAAGATCTTCCAATCATAGTCAACTCAATCCTTTGGGTAATAGCCTGCGCTTTAATTATTTACAAAAGTAAATTTGGTTTGTGATTGCCTGCACAACTAAAAACTCCGCGCAGCAACAATTTTATAATTACTTACAAAGCTGAATTAATTCTGCTCCTCGTGACTTTCTCGTGGGGAATGTCATTTCCTGCAATCAAGATTTCTTTACGGTTTGTTTCCCCTCTTCTGTTTGTGTTCATCAGATTTTTCATTACAACGGTCATCTTCTTTCTGCTTGTCAGGAAAAAACTTGACTTTTCCAATAGACAGGATATCCGCAACGGCTTTATACTTGGAATATTTCTGTTTCTCGGATTCGCATTTCAAACAATGGGGTTGAAATACACAACTTCGGCAAAGTCAGCTTTCATCACGGGAGTCAATCTTGTCTTCATTCCCTTTGTGCAGTATTTTATTATCCGGTCAAAACCAAAGAAAGAAAATCTGTTTGGCGGATTGATCGTAATAATTGGACTTTACATTTTATCCGAAGCATACATTTCAATTCCGAATACCGGAGATTTTCTAACGCTGATTTGCGCAGTATCATTTGCGTTTCACATTGTCTTGCTTAATAAGTTTACTACTGAATTCAATTTCATTAATCTTACTTTTGTGCAGTTCTTTGTAATGGCGCTTCTAAGCTTGTTCTTTTTTGCAGTATATGAAAATACTATTGCAGACGAGGCATTCATTAATTTGAATTCAGATCTCGTATGGTTGATTCTTTTTACATCAGTCTTTTCAACTCTGATTAGCATTTTCCTGGTCACCAAATATCAGCAGAGGACAACGCCGGTTCGTGCTGCCATTATATACAGCATGGAATCTATCTTTGCAGTCTTTTTTTCATTCTTAATGCTTGGGGATGTGTTAAACTTTCACCAAATTTTCGGAGCAGTGATAATGTTCACAGGTCTTCTCATTTCGGAATTTTATGGCTTCATAAAAATCAAACTATTAAAATGAAAATAAGCAGGCGTATTACGGTAAGCGGTTTGGTGCAGGGTGTGGGTTATAGATACTTTGCATATCGCACTGCAATGGAGTATGGTGTGAAAGGTTATGCTAAAAACTTATTCACTGGCGACGTGGAGATTGAAGCAGAAGGCGAAGCGGGATTAATGAACGATTTCATTCACGATCTGAAAATCGGTCCTCAAAAATCAAACGTTACTTCAATAGCAGTTGATGAACTTCCCTTTGAAAACAAATATAAAGATTTCTCCGTTTATTAAATTCTTTCTTCTTTTTTTCGGAAATGAATTTTCAATTCTTGTTAAGAACGTCGTCCTTTATCTTCAGTAAATATTCCTTCGCCGCTTCATATTCATTTGGAATCTCACCGTCAAGAATTGCTTCCTCAATCTTGCTCTTTATGATGCCGACTTCACGCGAAGGCTTCAGCCCGCAAATTTCCATTATCTCCTCTCCCCTTACAGGCGATTGAAAATTTCGTAACCTGTCCTTCTCCTGCACTTCAAGGATTTTCTTTTCAACAATTTCATAGTTCTCCATGATCTTGCTGATCTTTTCTGGATTCTTTGAAGTGATGTCCGCTCTGCAAAGTGTAAGCAAATCTTCAAGCTCTTCCCCTGCCTCCGCTGCAAGTCTTCTGACTGCGGAATCCGTTACTTCTTCCTTTGCAATCGGTATTGGTCTCAAATGCATTCTTACAAGCTTTTCAACATACGGAAGCTTTTGCATGGGAAGTCGCAATCGCATGAAAATATTCTTCATCATCCTTGCTCCAAGCTCTTCATGTCCATGAAAAGTCCAGCCTGTTCCTTCCACAAATTTCTTTGTCTTTGGTTTTGCTATATCATGGACCAATGCCGAAAACCTTAGCCAAATGTTATTGGTTTTTATTGAAATATTATCAACAACTTTTAGCGTGTGATAGAAAACATTCTTGTGATGATAATCATCTCTTTGTTCCACCCCGTCAAGTTTTGATATCTCCGGAAAGATGACTTCCATCACACCGCTCTTGTGAAGCAGTTCAAGTCCAATTGATGGCTTTGCAGAATTCAGTATAAGCAGGAATTCATTTGTTATTCTTTCCTGTGAAACCACTCCTTGTTCTCTAAGTCTTCCTTTCATTTCCTTTATCGCTTCAAATGTCTTTTCTTCAATCGAGAATCCTAATGACGTTGCAAATCTTATGGCACGCAGAATTCTCAACGGGTCATCATCAAATGTCTTTGCCGGATCAAGCGGTGTGCGGATAATCTTCTTTCCGATATCATTTATTCCACCGAAGATATCCATTAGTTCACCGCGATTAACTTTATTCAATCCGACTGCCATCGCATTGATTGTGAAATCTCTCCTTGATAAATCCTCCACTATACCGGCTCTCTCTACTTCCGGCTTCCTTGAACCTCGCGCATAGCTCTCCTTTCTCGCTGAAGCAAATTCAATTTTTAAATCATTAACACTTAACAGCGCAGTCTGAAATTTTCTATAAACTGCATCAAGTTGCTTTTGAAAATACTTTGCTGCCATTTCCGCAAATCTGATGCCATCTCCTGCCACCATTATATCAATGTCCTTATCATCAATTCCGAGAATTGAGTCTCTTACATAACCGCCAACCACAAAGATTTCAAAATCATTACTGTCAGCAAGATTTCCGAGTTCAACAAGCACCGGACTTGTTACAGCTATTTTCATTTGTGAATTGATATGTTCAGGTAATTAAAATATCAGGCAAGAATATTTTGAAGCACTTCCCTCTCATCTCCGACAAAAATTAATTCACATCCGTCCAAACGGTCTGATGAGATTCAATCAAGAAAGCAACTTAACATTGCATCACCATCGGTCAAAACCGTTTAAAACGGTTTTGACTTGCCGACTCGTGAAAAAAATTCTCTTCAAAAGGAAATCGTCTCGACTTTTATCGAAGAATCAATATCATCTGCTCCGGGAATTGCAATAATATTGTAATACAATGTCTGATCATCATTAAGCGGCATTATGCTTGAAGAACTGTTCACAATCGTAACACCATTCATATTATAAATCTCGTTAACATGCGTATGCCCGCTCAATATCATACTGACGCCATTATCTCTGAATAATTTCAGGAGCTTTTTCTTGTTGTACAATTTCATTTTCCAGTTTATAGCCTTAAGCCAAATAGAGTGCGCAGG
>JBDHXH010000131.1:0-5031 GCA_039810605.1 Ignavibacteria bacterium
CCTGAGTAATACATGAAACCTCCTTTTATTTCTTAAATATACTAATTTTTCTGGAGTTTCCTTTTTGGTAATATCAGCATTAGTTTTTCGTGTTAATCGGAAGGGGCGGAAGATGGGATAACAAAAAAGCCCGCGAAAAAATATTCACGGGCTGAATTATGGAAACAGACTAATTGAAATTCTTATTTGACCAGCATCATTCTCATCGTTTTTGCAAAACCTCCGGTTTCTAATCTGTAAAAATACAAACCGCTGGCAAAAGTACTTGCGTCGAAATCTACATTATAACTTCCTGCTGCAAGATTCTCATTTACAAGTGTCATAATTTCTTCTCCGAGCAAATTGTAAACTTTCAGAGACACATGCTGATTTTTCGCGACATCAAATTTTATTATTGTCTTCGGATTAAACGGATTCGGATAATTTGCATACAAGTTGAATGCTTCGGGAACGATGGACGAAATCATGTTTATACCGACAGGCATTCTTCTTATGGTGAGCAGGTTTGAATTTGATGTAACTGAATCAGCTCCGTTGAGTGCGGTAATTCTCCATGCCCAGGTCGCGGAATCACCGTTTGTTCCGAATTGAGAAACAAGGCTGTCAAGAAAACTTTTCCTAAGACTCTTCACGGAATCAAGTCCGTTGTTGTCGCTCAAATACAATTGTTCAGGATTGTTTCCGACTTTCTTGAATTTGAATCTGTAAGTTACTGTCGGTGAAGGATTTGCAGTACCCCATTTAAATTGAACCAGTGTAGGGTCCTGCGGAGAAACTTCAACCCTTGCGCCGGAAACCGGTGACTGCAAATTGAAGAGGCTAAGCGGCACTCCCTGAACTTTTATGTAAGCAACAACTGTCTTCTGATTTGAGCCAAACGAATTTGTTGCTGTCAATGATACAGTATAATTTCCTGTTGCCGTATAACTTATTCCTGATGGATTCTGAACATTTGATGTTGAAGGATTTCCTCCCGGGAAACTCCAGCTCCAGCTTGTTGCATTGTTAGTGGAAAGATCAAAGAAATCAACATTTCCTCCTCCGAGGGGGAGCACCTGAATACTTGAAGTGAAGTTTGCAACCGGAGCAACTCCGGTTACATCATCAATGCCGTCAAGTGTTGAAACACCGGAATTATTAGGATCGAGCCAGTCTTTCAATTGGTTGGTTGAACTTCCGCCGTGTGCCCATGATTCAGATAATTTTCCGAAATATTTTTGAACTGACTGTGGGTTGTTGCAGTTTGCAGCAGTGCCGCCAAGATTTTGCCCAATGACTCTTTTATTCTGATCATAGAGCGGGCAACCGGATGAACCACCTTCAGTCATTCCGTGATCCCACACCACAAGCCAGAATCCGTTAACAAGCCTTCCGCCGAAACCTGTAACTGTCGCTGCAGGATTATCATCAACCGAAATTTTCTTTACAGCTCCTCCCGGATGATGAATTGCCGTTTCATTGAGTAAGGTTGCCCCGGACTTATCCCATCCGTTAAAGTAAGCATTGAAAGCAGCAGGAACCGCCTGATTCAATTGAATCAATCTGAAATCGGTATCAAAATTGGATGCCTTCAGAGTTGCGCCCACCATAGTTTGTGCAAGACTTCCCTGCGTACCTTCACAAGTAGGATTTTCATAATTGTAATAAAACGTCATCGTTGAATAATTATCTGTAGCGCAGTGCTCTGCCGTGAGGTATAATGGAACCCTGTTGTTCAATGTGTTATTCATCAATGCTCCGGAACAAAGATATGAGCCGGAACCTTGCGCAAATGTAATTCTCGTGACTGATCTTTTCTGTTCAACCCACGGGGCTCCTATCGGACAATTTATATTAATGTTACAGGGCTCTTCAAGTACACTGTTATATCCGAAAATGTCTTTATATGCATGCGTAACTTTTGCTACAGTCAAACTTCCTTTTCCCTTTGAGTAAACAGGTTCATAATATTCAAGAATAATCGTGCTGCCATAAGTCGGAGTAGTCGCAAATTGTTTGTCAGGAGTATTGTTCAGCTCTGTGAATGAACCATACATATAACTTTTGTCAGAATTGTAAACAAAGAAAGTCGCGCCATTTGGTATATGAAAGTTTTTATATGCAAGATTAATTGATACTGCTCCGGCAGAACGGATTGCGAGTCTCCATACGCGGCTTCCGTCAGGTAAAGTCTGCCACGTTCCCGAATTTACCAAATCATAATTCACATCAAAATTATATCCGAATCTGAACGGCATATCAGATAATGATTCTACTGCTTTGTCTTCCTCCATTAACTTCTGTACATCAATAGCAGGCATGTCAACTCTTGCGAAGCCCGTGCCGAGATCCATCATTGAACTCATTGGCAGTCCTCCGGAATTAATCTGTGCAAAAATTTTGGGTGATGCAATTGTCAAAATCAAAATGACTGCAAACATTGCAACTTTGACTTTGCAAGTAACAATTTTCATTTTCAATAAATTAAAATTTATAAAAATAACTTTAAAGATTTCCCTTTCTGAATGTGCTTTCAAGATAAAGTTTATTTTAAACAAAATAAATACTTACGGACAAACATAAGTTATCAGTAGTTATCAGAGTTATGGGAGAACATTAGCCGGTGACACGTAATGCATTTTTTGCTGTCACCGAAGTTTACTTTGTATGCATATAGAATTTCTCGCAATACTCTCTCACCATCCTGTTAGTGCTGAAATGACCTGCAAGATTTTTTATTGATGCGCGTATCATCTTTACCCAATCTTCCGGAATTCCCTTTTTGTTCCGATTGTAGAACTTTGGAATGATTTCCTTTTCGAGTGTGTCATAGAGACTTTTTGCTTCGAATGCATCACGCTGCTCGAGTGAAAGCTTATCGTCAATGTAGCTGTCTATTTTCCATCCGTATTCGGGTGAGTAACCCTCGTACCACCAGCCATCGAGGATGCTGAAGTTCAATCCTCCGTTGGCTATGACTTTCATGCCGCTGGTTCCCGACGCTTCAAGCGGACGTCTTGGATTATTGAGCCAGAGGTCGCAGCCTTCGACGAGGTGTCTTGCGATATCAATGTTATAATTATCAAGAAAAACAATTTTATGCTTCAGGTCTTCGTCACGCGTAAAGGAAATAATTTCAGAGATGAAGTTCTTACCGCCTTGATCTTTTGGATGAGCTTTTCCCGAAAAAATAAATTGAACAGGCATTGATTGATTCTTAACAATTTCTTTCAGCCTGGCGATATCAGAAAATATCAATGTTCCTCTTTTGTATGTAGCAAATCGCCGCGCAAAGCCAATTGTGAGAGATTCAGCTCTAAGCACACTGTCTGCTTCTTTCAACTTTTCCTTATCGGCTCCAAGATAAATCCACTTATCACGTATACTGCTTCTGCAAAACTCAATGAGGCTATATTTATTCGTCAATCTCAAAGCCCACAATTCCTCATCAGAAATTTCATCAATTCTTTTCCAGATATCTTCATCATAAATCCATTTGTCTGTAAAATGATTTGTGAGAAGCGAGTTTGTAAAAGTTGACACATAACTTGGCGTATGAACCCCGTTTGTGATATAATCAATCTGACTGCGGGTTTGAGGAAGGTGCCACATTTTTCTTGCAACTTCACAATGCAGCTTGCTTACACCGTTTATGAAATTTGAATTGTTGATTGCAAGATATGCCATATTAAACTGTCCGTTGCTTGCGTCTTCTTTCTTCAATTCACCTTCTGCAAAAAGTTTGTCAACGCTCACTCCTATTTCATTCTCGGCATAAGGCTTAAAATATTTGGCGAAAAGATCTTTTGAGAAAATGTCAATTCCTGCAGGCACAGGAGTGTGTGTGGTGAATATATTTGAATAATAACATTTTTCCTTTGCTTCATCGTAACCGGTATTGTGTTTTTTCATATAATTTTTTATCCGTTCAAAGCAAAGGAATGCGGAATGTCCCTCGTTAAGATGAAAGGCACTTATGTTAAATCCGAGTTTATTGACTAACCTTATGCCGCCGATCCCGAGTATGATTTCCTGGGTAATTCTTTTTTCATTATCGCCGCCGTATAAAATGTCTGTAATTCGTCTGTCATCAACTGAATTCTCGGGAATAAATGTATCGAGGAGAAATAACTTCACTCTCCCGACCTGTACAACCCACACCTGAATTTGTATCGCTCTTCCGGGAAAATTCACGGTCAGTTTCACGGGAAGATAATTCTCGTCACGAAGCAGGAAGATTGGAAGGTTCTTGAAGTCATTGAGTTCATAATCTTCGGTTTGCCAGCCGTCGCGATTAATGATCTGCGTAAAAAATCCGTAATGATATGCCAGTCCGATTCCGATGATTGGAATTCCAAGATCCGACGATGTTTTCAGATGATCACCCGACAGAATCCCAAGACCTCCCGAATAGATCTTAAGACATTCCGTAAGACCGTATTCAGCGGAGAAATAGGCAATGATTGGAGATTCGGGTTTGAAAAATCTCTCTTCGAAAAAAGTTTTCTTTGTAAGGTAGTATTTGAATTCAGAATACATTGTGAGTATTCTGCCACCCAGGTTTTTATTTTCAATAGTGTATTCAAGATAACTTTGATTTATTTCATTGAGAAGTTTTATAGGATTGTGACCTGACCAGTCCCAGAAGTCCGGATTAATCTCATTGAAAATCTCAACTGCATTTTTATTCCATGACCAGTAGAGATTGCTAGCCATTTCCTTCAATAACGGTAGTAAGTCCTGCATTATTTCAAATTAATTTTTGTATACAAACATGCAATATAAAATTTGTAATTTTTTTAAGCTATAAACAAATGCGTAAATGTGTGAGCGATCAATTGCGATCAATATTCAGAAACAGTCCCGATACGAAAAAAAGAGTTACAAACTTTGCAGTCTGTAACTCTAAAAATTTGAAACGTGTATTTGTGTTTTTTATTTGATAACTATCATTCTCTTTATGTCCTTAAATTCACCTGACTCGAGTCTGTAGAAATAGGCTCCGCTCGAGAGATTGACTGCGTTGAATTCAACTTCATAATTCCCAACCTG
>JBDHXH010000132.1:0-4975 GCA_039810605.1 Ignavibacteria bacterium
TTGAAGAATCATATTGCACTTTACATTGTTAATGATTCTGCTGATTTTAAATCAAACATACTACAATGAAACAAGCACGGATTTTCCTGATGTTGTTAATGTTTTTCCTTGCCACTGTAGCACAAAGTCAGACAGCCTATACATTCGATGAAGGATTAAAAGCTGCCAAGTCAGGCGGCAAGAAAATTTTTGTAGACATATATTCGCCTTCAGACAGTTGGAGCAAGAAGATGGACTCTGACATTTTCTCTTCCAAAAAAATTCAGAATGAGCTTTCAAATTTTGTTTTTGTGAAGTTGAATGCTGAAGGAACGGAGAAATATAATTACGGAAACAAATCATACTCCGCCGCCGAGCTTGCAAAGCAGTTCGGAGGAACAGGTTATCCGACTTTTGTTGTCATGAACCCGGACGGAAGCATTGTTAAATTTAAGTATAACGGCGAAATGGTCAGCAGCCTTTCCGGATTTATTGGCGAGAATGATTTTGGAGAAGTCCTGAATTACTTTATGCAGGGCAATTATGATATTGATATCTCAACAGTGTTCAAGAACTAAGTCATTCATTTACGCTTGTCAAATTTTGCTCTAAGTTTTTTGAGCACATAGTCAGGTAAAAATTCTTCAACATAAGATCCGAATGATGCAAGTTCCCTGATCAGGGACGAATTCAAATATGAATACTTTTCGTTTGGCATCAGAAAGATGGTAGTGATTGCGGGATTGAGTTTCCTGTTTGTCAGTGACATTTGAAACTCATATTCGAAATCTGATATCGCTCTCAATCCTCGAATTATGACACCTGCATTTTTCCGTGAAGCATAATTTACAAGCAGACCTCTGAAGCTACCTGCTTCAACGTTCTTCAAATGCCCCGTAACTTTTCTTATCATATCCAGTCTCTCGGCTTCTCTGAACAAAGGTTTCTTCGATGAATTAACGGCAATCGTTACAATCACTTTCTCGAATAATTCCGAAGCACGTTCAATAATATCCAAATGTCCGTTTGTAACAGGATCAAATGTTCCGGGATAAATTGCAATATTTTTTTTCATTTATAAGAACTGAAGTTAAAAAAAGAGAAGTTTACTGTTCCGACCTTTTTCTGATTATACAAGTATGAATTAAACTTTTTCCCGGAGTCAAACTCTTCAGAATGCTCCAATACTAAAATAGAATTTATCCGAGCTACTCTTTCAATTAACTCATCATATTCTTTGTAATCATAAGGCGGGTCGCATAATACCAGTTTCACCTTTTTCATTTCATCCGAACCAAAACCACCGAGAAACCGGATTACATCATTTTCAATTACTTCACATTTATCGCTGATGTTCAATGAGTCAATGTTTACTCGTACAAGTGAGGTGTCCCTATCCACAAAGTAACATTTTGCAGAGCCTCTTGAAACACATTCCAGTCCAAGCGCGCCGCTGCCGCAAAACAAATCCATGCACTCGATCCCGGGAAATTCAATTTCGTTCGACAACAAATTAAACAGGGTTTCCTTCGCTCTGTCCGACGTCGGCCTGATTTTTTCCGAAGATGGCGGCTTTAACTTTCGGCTTCTGTAGATTCCGGAAATTATTCTCAAATGGAAATTATATGTTTTTCATAGCGAGCCCGTGCAACGGAGAAAACTTACTGTTGTCAGGAGATTCATCGAGTATCCTGATTTCCGGAAACAAACCCTGAAGAAAAGATCTGACTCTTTCCGAATTTGCATCTCCGTAAACATAGACACTATCTAAACTTCCCACGACCGACTGCGCATAGTTGATTTGATTTATGACTGAATTTTCATAAGTCAACTGATCAAGCATATCAAAGTCATAAATTCTCAAAGCACCCCTTTCCATAACGCTGAAATCAAGCCTGTGCTTTCTGCAGCCGATGATCATAAGTTTGTTCGCACTGATTTCGTTTGGATGTTTTTTCATCAGATACTTCTCTACCGTAAAGTGATCAACTTCAATATTTCGTATCCTTACATTCGCGTAATCACACAGCAATTTAAGAGTTTCGATCTTACTTCTTTCAATGGCAACAATCAATATGTCATCCACAGGTCCGGATGAATAACTGTTCAACCTGTAATATCTTATGTTAAACTTCTTATATGTCGATGGAAAATAATTTGACAATTCCCAGAGAATGTGCGAATCTATATTAGCTTTTTCATCATCGAAGTCAACCGGGAAGACACTTAAAAATGTCTGATCGGTACCGATAAGTATTCCGGTACTTAGCTCTCCGTTTTTTTCTATTCCATCGGTCTGATCAATTATTTCCGAGAGATTGCGCGCTGCCTCTTCAATGATTTTCACGGAAGGATTATTACCAAAATCAAAATCGAACCGGGATTCCTTTTGAAATACGTTACCTGACTCATCAATGCTCAATAACTTGATATAGCCGTCGGCAATGGATATCGTAAGTGAATTCAATTAGTTATGGTTCTGAACTTTGATATGATTTTTAATAACACCGAATTTCTTTCTGCCGATACCGCTGACGTTCATCAGTTCATCAGTGCTCTTTATCATTCCTTGCTTCTCTCTGTATTCAATAATGCGGAGTGCAATTGATTCGCCGATTCCCGGGAGATCCATCAATTCTTCTTTTGTTGCTTTGTTAATATCTATTTCAATTTCTTCCGGATCAGTTTCTCCGCTGCCTGACTTCAGTCTTATTGAATCATTCAGACTTCCGGCATTCTGAATTGAATAATCTAAAGTATCTTCACCATGCCTCAAAGCCAATGACTTCTTCCGGAATTCTTCATCGGTCGCGGAATAATCGAAAGGCGGCCTGCTGTCTGATATGTATCTGAAATATTTCACCGCAAGTCCCCCCGCAAGGACAACTGTCAGAAACAATATTACTCTCAACTCGCTCTTCGTAAAATACATAGGTTGCCATTCTTAAATTCATAAAATCCTATATCCTCCTTAAAATAATAATTATACTTTTATAAAGAAATTGTCCTTAAAATTCATTGAGAGTAATTGGAATGATTGAAGTAAATTGAATACAACAAATTACCGGAAGGCAGAAAGCGATTTTAGAAACCAAAGTCTGAACTAACAGGAATGTTTCCAAAACAAAACTAGAAGACCCGAAGTCAATTCTCTTCGGGTCTTTGAAAAAGATTATTCAACCGTAACGCTCTTAGCGAGATTTCTCGGTTGATCAACATTGCATCCTCTGGCGGTTGCAATGTAATATGAAAGAAACTGTAACGGAATAATGTTCAGGATCGGAGCAAACAGAGGTAAAGTATTTGGCACCCTCAAAATATAATCAGAGTAGTTGCTCATTTCAGTATCATCTTCAGTGGCAATGGTGATGATCTTTCCTTTTCTTGCTTTTATTTCTTCGATGTTTGTAATGATCTTTTCGTAAGTCTTATCTTTTGGTGCGATAAAGACCACCGGCATGTTTTCATCAATTAGGGCAATCGGTCCGTGCTTCATTTCTGCGGCAGGATATCCTTCAGCGTGAATATAGGAAATTTCCTTAAGCTTCAATGCACCCTCAAGCGCTACAGGAAAGTTAAATCCTCTTCCGAGATAAAGAAAATTCTTAACATCCTTGAATTCTTCCGCGATGAATTCATAATCCTTCCTCTTCTCAATTATTTGTCGCATCTTGTCAGGCAAAACCTTAAGCTCATCTGCAATTTCCTTTAATTCTTCCTGTGTCATGGTTCCTCTGTTCTGCGCAATCATCAGAGTTATCAATGCAAGAGACATGAGCTGACATGTGAATGCCTTTGTGGATGCAACACCGATCTCGGGACCTGCGTGGATATAAGTTCCTGCATCAACTTCCCGGGCGATAGTGCTTCCTACTACATTAACTATTCCAACAGTTGTAGCTCCGCGCTTCCTCGCTTCCTTCAGTGCAGCGAGTGTATCTGCTGTTTCACCACTTTGACTGATTAGTATTACTACATCATCTTTTCCGATGATTGGATTTCTGTAGCGGAATTCAGAGGCATATTCAACTTCGGTAGGAATTCTGCAGTACGATTCAATCATATATTCCCCGACGAGACCGGCATGCCACGCGGTTCCGCAGGCAGTAATAATTATTCTTTTCGCATTGAACAATTTTTCCTTTACAGGCTCAAGACCGCCAAGTTTGACTTCGCCTGTATTGAAATTCATCCTTCCTCTGTATGTATTCTGAATTGCTTCAGGCTGTTCGCAAATTTCCTTTAACATAAAGTGTTCATATCCGCCCTTTTCAATCTGTTCAAGATCATATTCAATTTTCTGAACTTCTCTGAAAATATCTTCATCCTTAATTGTCTTGATCTGGAAATCATCCTTCTTCAGAACAGCCATTTCTCCGTCTTCCAGGTAGATAACATTTTTTGTATGATTGATGATCGCAGCTGCATCCGATGAAACAATGATTTCATCTTTCCCCAAACCGAACATCAGCGGGCTTCCCATTCTTGCAATTACAATTTTATCCGGTTCGTTTTTGCATAATACCGCAATGCCATAAGTTCCTTCAACTTCCGTCAGCGCCAGGCGGACTGCAATTTCAAAACTTTTCTTTTCCCTGTAGTAGTATTCAATGAGATTGGCTAAGACTTCCGTGTCAGTATCAGTGCTGAAAGTAAATCCGGCAGCAGACAATTTCTTTTTTAGCGTCTTAAAATTTTCGATTATTCCGTTGTGAACAATTGTAATGTTTTTGCTCATGTCAAAATGAGGATGAGCATTATTGTCATTTGGCTCACCGTGAGTTGCCCATCTTGTATGGCCTATGCCGATATTGCCATCTACAATCTCGCTATTAAATGTTTCTTCAAGTTCTTTAACTTTGCCGGCTTTCTTGAAAAAACTGATGTCGTTATCTTCATTAAAAATTGCAATACCTGCCGAATCATATCCCCGATACTCAAGCCTTTTCAGACCGTCGAATATAATTTTAAGGGAATCTCTCTTCCCGATGTAACC
>JBDHXH010000133.1:0-4960 GCA_039810605.1 Ignavibacteria bacterium
CGTGAATCGTCAATCGTGAATCGTCAATCGTGAATCGTCAATCGTGAATCGTCAATCGTGAATCGTCAATCGTGAATTCAAAAAGAATCGGGCTTTTGATGAGCCCGAATTATTGTTTTTGTGATTTTTATTATCCAAATCTTGGTTACAGAGTTCCTCGAAGTGCTTGTTCTCTTTCAATTGCTTCAAATAAAGCTTTGAAATTGCCTTTGCCAAAACTTCTTGCGCCTTTGCGCTGAATTATTTCAAAGAAAACTGTTGGTCGGTCCTCAATGGGCTTTGTAAAAATCTGAAGCAAGTAACCATCATCATCGCGGTCAACGAGAACTCCGAGTTTCTCAAGTTCGGAAATATTTTCATCGATTTTTCCGACTCTGCTCTCAAGTTCGGTATAATATGTCGTTGGGACAGTCAGAAATTCCAGACCTCTGTTTTTCAATTCATTGACTGTATCAAGTATGTTAGCGGTTGACATTGCAATATGCTGTGCTCCTGCTCCCTTATAAAAGTCAAGATACTCATCAATCTGTGATCTCTTCTTTCCTTTGGCAGGTTCATTAATCGGAAATTTAATTTTGCCCGAACCGTTCTGCATCACCTTGCTCATCAAAGCGGTATAATCGGTTGAAATATCTTTATCATCAAATGAGATAAGCTGATTAAATCCCATTGTGTGAGCATAGAATTTTACCCAATCATTCATCTTTCCGAGTTCAACATTTCCGACAATGTGATCAACAGCTTTCAAACCCGTGTCCTTAATTCCTTTTACGGCTCTGTTCTCCGCGTTCATAAATCCTGGAACGAATAATCCTTTATAATTTTTTCTTTCAACAAAAGTATGAATCGTATCTCCGTAAGTCTGAATCGCCGATTTAATTATTGATCCGTTTTCATCCTTGAATTCAGTTGGTTTCAAGACTCCCTTTGCTCCGCGGTTTGTAGTTTCAAGGTAGGACTTTTCCGCATCATCAACTTCAAATGCGATGTCTCTTACTCCATCGCCATGCTTCTTGTGATGCTCCGCAATGAATGAGTCGTCGCTCAAAGGAGATGACAGGACAAATCTGATTTTCCCCTGCTCAAGCAGGTACGAAGTCTTTTCCCTGTTGCCTGTTTCAAGTCCGGCATATCCGGTGAGTCTGAATCCCATCACATACTGATAAAAGAATGCAGACTGCTTTGCGTTGCCCGAATAAAATTCGAGATAATCAATTCTCTTTAAGGGAAGAAAATCTTGTGTTGTCTTGCTGTCTTCCGTAATTGTGTCAGTTTCCTGAAGTGTATTCATAACTTGAATAATTTAGTGTTGCCAAAAAATTTGTTGATTGAATTTACTCAAAATGGAGAAATGAATAAATGAGTAAATGCATAGATGAGTAAATTGAACATGGCGGCGGGTCAAAACCGTTTAAAACGGTTTCGACCCGCAAATACTCAAAGATTACGACAATCAAAATTTTTCATTCCTTCCTGCTTGCAATTTATGATGGCAGATGCAGCTCTATCCACGCATTTTATTGTTATTAGCATACTTTTTTCATATTTTTGTATTCAATTGCCAACGCGTGATTGGCGGAACTGGCAGACGCACTAGACTTAGGATCTAGCGCCGCAAGGCGTGGGGGTTCGACTCCCTCATCACGCACTTTGTTTTTACGTGAATCGGCAATCGTGAATCGTGAGTCGGCAATCGTGAATCGGCAATCGGCAATCGTGAATTTCTGGATACATCCTTAATTAAGTTAACTGATAATTTAATAAGATGAGTACTAAAACCGGTACAAAGAATGCAAATGCAAGATGCTCCTTCTGCGGAAGGAATGCAGATAAAGTAACCAATATGATCAAAGGACCATCCGACCATAACGGTAAGGAAGTCTTCATCTGCGAGATTTGTGTAGGAAATGCAATGCAGATTATCAAGAAGAATACACTATACACTTCTACTAAATCAATTAACAAAGTCCGTTCAAATCTTACACCGCAGTCTATCAAGAAATTCCTTGATGAATTTGTTATCGGACAGGATCGAGCGAAAAAATCACTTGCTGTCGCTGTATATAACCATTACAAGAGAATTGACTCTCTGGATTTTAATTATATTGACGATGTTGAAATCGAAAAGAGTAACATTCTTCTCATTGGTCCGACGGGAACGGGGAAAACTTTTCTCGCACAGACTCTGGCGCGGCTCCTTGATGTTCCCTTTGCAATTGCCGATGCGACAACTCTGACAGAGGCAGGATATGTGGGAGACGATGTTGAATCAATCCTGGTTCATCTGCTGCAGAATGCAAATTTTGATCTTACCAAAGCCGAAAGAGGAATTATCTATCTTGATGAGATTGATAAAATTTCCAGAAAGAGCGACAGCACTTCCATCACACGTGATGTTTCCGGTGAAGGAGTTCAGCAAGCTCTGCTGAAATTGCTCGAAGGAACAATCGCAGGCGTTCCGCCCAAAGGTGGTCGCAAGCATCCGGAACAGGCTTTGATTAACATTAACACAAAAAATATTCTGTTCATCTGCGGAGGAGCATTCGACGGTCTTGAGAAAATTATTGAAAAAAGAGTTGCCAAGAGCTCAATGGGATTTGGTTCGGAACTATATTCCAAAAACGACATTGACACAGACTTTACAATGGCGCAGGTCGAACCGGATGATCTCATTCACTACGGTCTCATACCGGAATTGATCGGGAGACTGCCGGTTGTTACTACTCTAAACAGCCTTGATAAAAGAACAATGCTGTCAATTCTTACCGAACCAAAGAACGCCATCACAAAACAATACCAGAAACTTTTCAGAATGGAAGGTGTCGATCTTGAATTTACAGAGGATGCGCTTGAATCGGTTGTTGACATGGCTTTAGTCAGAAAGACCGGCGCAAGAGCTCTTCGCTCAATTCTTGAAAATATCATGCTTGACATCATGTATAAGATTCCTTCCAAAGAAAATATATCAAACTGCATCATCACAAAAGAAGTAATCACCGAAAAGAAAGATCCGGTTTACCTTAGTGATAACAGAAAAATCATTGCTTGATAATTTTAATTGCTAAATTTTGAATTACAAATGATTACACTAATCATTTATAATTTATCATTTGCAATTTGTTAGTTAATAATTCCGGCATTTGTCAAAACTCAAATCCTCAATAAGCACAGAAAAAAATTTCAACGTAAGGGAAGATTTCAATAAGAATCTCCTTCGTAAGCTTTCCGCCATAAGAGATCAACTCTTACAAGGCGGAGGAAAGAACGCGATTGAAAAACTTCATAAAAAAAACAAACTTCATTGCCGGGAAAGAATAGCACTCCTGATAGACAAGCACTCTTACTTTCTTGAGCTCGGGCTTTTCGCCGGATATGGTATGTATGAGCAATACGGCGGTGCGCCTTCGTCAGGAACGATCATGGGCATCGGGAAAATTCATGGAAGAGACTGCGTCATCGTTGCCAATGATGCCACTGTCAAAGCCGGCGCGTGGTTCCCGATTACCTGTAAGAAAAATCTCCGCGCACAGGAGATCTCGATGGAAAACAAAATTCCCATAATTTATCTCGTGGATTCAGCAGGAGTCTTTCTTCCCCTTCAGGATGAAATTTTTCCTGACAAGGAACACTTCGGTAGAGTGTTCCGCAATAATGCAGTCATGAGTTCAATGGGAATTCCGCAAATTGCAGCAATAATGGGTCCGTGTGTAGCCGGAGGAGCATACCTTCCTATCATGAGCGACGAGGCTCTGATAGTCGAAGGAACAGGCAGCATATTCCTCGCAGGTTCACATCTCGTAAAGGCTGCCATCGGAGAAAAAATTGAAAATGAAGATCTCGGGGGTGCAAGAGTAACAACCGAAGTCTCCGGTATCACTGATGATAAAATGAAAAGCGATGAAGAATGCATTGAAAAAATCCGTGAGCTCGTAAGTAAACTCGGCCACTCTCATAGTGCAGGGTTTGACAGAATTGAAAGCAAGAAAACAATTCATCCTGAAAGTGAAATCTACGGTATCATTCCTGAAGAGTCATCAAAACCTTATGATGCTTACGAACTGATTAACAGAATTATTGACAACGGAGATTTGGATGAATATAAGCCAAGTTTTGGAAAGACCATCATTACCGGCTATGCGCGAATTGACGGCTGGGCTGTAGGCATTGTGGCAAACCAAAGGAGTGTCGTTAAAAACGCTAAAGGGGAACTTCAGTTTGGTGGTGTCATTTATTCAGACAGCGCAGATAAAGCTGCCCGATTCATAATGAACTGCAATCAAAGAAAAATTCCAATTGTTTTTTTGCAGGACGTTACTGGATTTATGGTTGGCTCAAGATCGGAACACGGGGGAATCATAAAGGACGGAGCAAAAATGGTAAATGCCGTTGCCAATTCTGTCGTGCCGAAAATTACAATTATTACAGGCAACAGTTATGGAGCCGGTAATTATGCAATGTGCGGTAAGGCTTACGATCCGAGATTCATATTCGCATATCCCAATGCACAGATCGCCGTAATGGGCGGAGCACAAGCAAGCAATGTACTGCTAGATATAAAAATCGGACAACTAAAGAAAGAAGGAAAAGAAATTAGCGAAAGTGAAAAGAAGAAATTCCTTGATGAAATCAGTTCGAGATATGAAGAGACAACCAATCCCCTTTATGCAGCATCGAGACTCTGGGTTGACGAGATCATTGACCCCAAAGAAACCCGTAAAATCATTTCAACCTGCATCGGCATTGCCAATAACAACCCCGATATGGCAAAGTTTAATGTAGGTGTGATCCAAACCTAGATACACATTTACACATTTAATCAATTTGCTGTCCAAAGCGTTTTTCAATTTGATTTATATGTTTTAATTTTTGAATTGCTATCAAATAATTTTTTGCGCTTCCTGAAACAAGCCACCCAAACTGGGGTTTGGGTGGGAGGTTCTCTAAACGATTGCAACATCAA
>JBDHXH010000134.1:0-4944 GCA_039810605.1 Ignavibacteria bacterium
TCAAGTTTCATCATGCTCCTGGCATCGCTAAGAGCCTTCGCCGGATTCGGATGCGTCTCTATAAAAAATCCGTCAACACCCGCAGCAGCCGCCGCGCAAGCAAGAGGCGGAATAAATTCAGGCTCTCCTCCGCTGACTCCGTCGTCCTTTGAAGGCATCTGAATAGAATGGGTAGCGTCGTATATCACAGGATAGCCGAACTTTCTCATTATTACAAGTCCTCTCATATCTACTACAAGATTGTTATACCCGAATGTAGTTCCTCTTTCCGTCAGAAAAATTTTTCTGTTACCTGTAGCTGCTACTTTTTCTGCCTGATACTTCATGTCTTCCGGCGCAAGAAATTGTCCCTTCTTTATGTTGACTATCTTTCCCGTTTCTCCCGCAGCTTCCAGCAGTTCCGTCTGCCTCGAAAGAAATGCCGGAATCTGAAGAACATCTGCGACTTCGGCTGCAATCTCCACTTCTATTTCAGAATGGATGTCAGTCAGTATGGGAACGTCAAATTCTTTTTTGACATCGCTAAGTATTGAAAGCGCCTTGTCTATGCCGATTGTTCTGAATGAACGGGATGATGTCCTGTTAGCTTTTGTGTATGAAGATTTGAAAATGAAAGGCAGCTTCAGTTTTGAAGTGATTTTCTTCAATGCTTCACAGGTTCTGAATGTAATGTCTTTGGATTCGACTACACACGGACCTGAAATCAACAGGAAATTTCTTAAGTTAAAAAGTTTAAGTTCTTTTGACAAATACTTCGGGAGCATCTTTATTATTTAATTCCGTATTCCTGAAATTTTTCTTTGAGTTCTTTTCTTGAATAAAGCGACTTCACGTACATTCCTTTGAGCTGCCTCTGCCTCAAAGCCTCATACATGCAGATTGCGGCTGCCACAGAGACATTCAACGATTGAACCATTCCATACATCGGAATCCTGAAATTTGCATCACTCAATCTTGCCGCTTCTCCTGAAACTCCTTCATGTTCGTTTCCAAATACAAGTGCCGTTCTCCTTGTCAGATCAATGTCATAAAGCGATTTGCTCTTTCCATTACCTTCAAGAACAGTTGAGAAGATTCTGAATCTTTCTTTCTTCAAAAATTCAAAGCAATCTTTTGCAGAATCATATTTTATAAGGCTGACCCATTTTTTTGCGCTTGCCGATGAAGTTTTGCCTATTCTCGGAAACTTGTTTGAATTATATATCAGACATATCCTGTCAATTCCAACCGCATCTGCGCTTCGGAGAATTGCACTCACGTTATGAGGGTCATGCACGTTTTCAAGAACAATTGTCAAAAATTTCTGCCTTCGTGTTACAACATCATTGAGTTTCGCAGTTCTCTCGGGAGTCAAACTTATTTGGAGTTTTAATTCAAAAATTAATTATTTAAGTTTCTTTATACAATTAACAAATACGACTATGTATGCAAAAAGTAATCGTCACCGTATCGTATGGATGTTCATGCTTTTCATAATTCTGATTTTCACTTTCCTTATAACTTCAAATTCATATTCTCAAAAGAAATCGAATCATAAAATCAAAGAGCCTCGTAACAGTTGGAGCCTTGGATTGAATTACGGCGAAAACGGTTTTGGTCCCTTTGTCAGTATCTTTGCTCCAATTGGAAAGTCAACAGACTTCAATGCAAGCCTTTCGTTTTCAGGAATTAGCGACTCAAGAGAAATGACAAGATATGATATGTATGGAAATGCCGTTGTTCCCGAAAAGATAAACCGTCTTTTTCTAATGCCGCTAAGCATCGGAATAAGACACGAGATGTTCAGAAATGATATTGAAGGAAATTTTGTGCCGATAGTAAACTTAGGGATTGCACCTGCTATGGTATTTGCAAATCCTTATGAAAAAGGTTTCTTCGAGGCACTCGGCTATACACAGGTTCATTATGCAATCGGCGGATATGCAGGCGCGGGAATCAGCTTCAGGCAAAGCGAAGATATATCTCTGAACATTGCATTCAATTATTATTATCTCCCTCTCATTAACGGTGGTATCCAAAGCCTTCGTACAAATACAATCTCAAATGTCGGCGGACTTCAGTTGACTTTCGGATTGAATTTTCTTCATTAATAATTTTAGCGCAACATTCTACAGACTCCACAAATACTGAAACTTCAGAAAGAACTGTCTTGCAGTTTCATAATATTTTGATTGTCCATTTGAATTCTGCAGCTCATTCAAATTGTGCGACGAGCCAAGGAAGAATGTTGTGTACGGATTCCACTTATAGCTGAACAGCGGATCAATGCCGAGGCTTTTTGAAAAAAGGTCATACTGGAGAAGAACGCGAAGAAAAAACTGCTTTGAAAATTGGTACGAAATCTTATCGCTGATTGTGTAGCCTGCATATAATTTTTCTCCTGATGGCTTTGAAAGTTCTGAATAACTATATTCTATATCATTTCGCAATCTGTCAAAAGGTCTCAACGTTCCGTAAAAATTCATGTTGAATCCGTTGCCTACATAAGATGGATTTTCAAAACGCACAATATAATTTCCCACATCGCCGTTTATACCTCCTGTAAAGACTTTGCTCAAGTTATTTGCTTCGACGGCGAAATGAAAACGGTTTAAATTCCTGTGAAATATTCCGCCGTAAGATTCGTTGTTGATAAGATTATAACCAAATGAAGTATAAAGTCCGTTAGTCCAGTCTGTAACCACATTTAAATCGAGAAACTGATCTATCAATCTTCCATCTGTATCATACTGAATTTCACCGCTGATTTCCGGATCAATTCTGTTAAATACTTTTGTCTCCGGATAAAAATTATATTCCTGAAGCATGAACAAATACTGAAAATTATTCCGTTGGATAAAACCATTATCTCTTCTCACCTTTGCATCCTGAAAGAAATACTCCGTGTAAAAACTCCAGCCTCTGGCGTTCCTGCTGAAGGAAGCAAGTGCACTTCCTCCGTTGTAACTTTCTCCGTCAAACAAAGCAGTATATTTTCCGTTGTCAAATTTATAATTCTTCAGAGTGTTGTAATAGAAACTTGTATCATTAAATTCTTTGGTGTTGTTTTGCAGAATCTGAAACGTAAAATAATAATAAGAGGCAAAACTTAGATAACCGTCAAGTCCGAAGTTCCTGTTGAAGCCGTCGAATTCAAACGACTTGTTATCTTTTCCGGTATGCTCTCTGTCGGAGAATATTGCGCCGATATAATCTTCTCCTCCAATGTCATATTTGAGCCGCAAAATATTTGACAATGACTTTTTGTCACTCGATAGAAAGAAACTTCTTTCGGTCAGCGGTACTATGAACGGAGTATTCTCATCATAAGCCGAGAGCAATCCTATGTTAAGATTATTTATCTTACCGGTAACTTTGCCTGCGAAAATCGGATTGTTGATTGATCTAGTATAGGCGACATTTATCGGAGATGAAAACTTATCAATTCCTTCGAGAAAAAACGGTCTCTTCTCCGGATAAAACAAAGCGAAGGGATTATTGACATTGATTTGAGGTGCGTCGGCTTCCACCTGACTGAAATCAGGATTGTAAGTTGCATCGAGCGTCAGTGTAGAGCTGATGCCGTATTTCAATCCCAGCCCCACTTCAGCATTGGGTTTGTCATTTGTAAATTCCTTGTCAGGATTACTGTCTTCAAGAGTTCCATTTTGCATTCCCAGTACATAAGGAAGTATCTGGATGTCTTTACCCCGCTTTATGTTTTTTATGCCCTTGAAAAATCCTGACTGGCCGAAAAAATTCGGATCGTCTCTTGAAACCGATGCCCAGTAAATTTCCTGTCTTGCTCCGCGAGGGCGGTTTCTCAATAAATGAACTCTCCAAACCTGTTCCTTCTTATCCGGAAACCGCAGGCTCTTAAAAGGAATTTTTATTTCGGCGGTCCACTTGTCTTTGTACATTTGCGCTTCCGATTCATAAATTAAATCGAAGTTTGAATCCTCATTATCCTTCGTCCACAAAAGATCTCCCTGAATGCCTTTCGGATTAACATACGCTTCGAAGGCTGACTTCAAATCTCCGTAAGTGTTTATGAATGGACCTACCCAGTCATCAGAATACATTCTGTCTCTGTCGGAGACAGATGCGCGGACACTCTTCATATCATTTTCATAACAAGTGTAAGCGAAGTAAATATTGTCATCATCATAAAAAATTTTCACTACGGTATTTACTTCGGGCTTCACATTGTCACCGGGACTTATTTCGGTGAAATTGTCTGCAATAGCCGCACTGTCCCATTCCTTCTCATCAATCTTTCCGTCAATTTTGATTTTGCTTCCGCTGTATTTGGGGAGATTGAGTTCAGGCCTGACATTGGGAGCAAATCTTGTTTCTGCAGTATCAATTTTCGTCTGTGAAAATATTGCCTGATGATGAATGAATATTAGTATAAATGAACGTAAGAAAACTTTCATTATGGTCAATAAGGGATTCTCATTTGACGTATTGAATTCTTATATGTTGCACCTGTTTCAATTCATCGTAATCTCAAAATCTCCGGTATCAGGTTACATCATTTCTCTTGAAACTCAAGGCGTAAATTGATATTTTAAAAGCATAATAAAAAGTGCTAAAATGAAAAAGAACTTTCATCCGAAGTATTATAAATGTAATGTAATCTGCAATTGTGGAGAAAACAGAGGTGTTTTGTTTACTACCAGATCCACTGTTCCTGAAATCAAAGTTGAAATCTGCTCTCAATGTCATCCGTTCTTTACCGGAACCCAGAAGATTGTTGATACTGCGGGAAGAGTAGAGAAGTTCAACAAGCGCTACGCAAAATCCAAAAAAGCAGAAACAACGTCATAATATTTAGTTCAATTAACTTTGAACTAAGCCAAAGCCAATATTCATATTGGCTTTTTTGTTTTCCGTAAAATTTATTATTGGTATGAGAATTTTAGTTTACGAAGACAACGGATACCGGAATTTATTTCCTGTTGC
>JBDHXH010000135.1:0-4769 GCA_039810605.1 Ignavibacteria bacterium
AATTGTTTTCATGCATGATTTTTTTTTGAAAATACGAAATAAGTTTTAAATTGTTTAGCGATATAATTTTTTGAATCTGGTTAGAACAGTTAGAACAAACCGGATATGATTTCCGAATTCACACATTTACACATTAATTGTAGATTTTAATTTCTTTATATTTGAAAGCATTAAATAAATAAAATAATCTATCATGAAAAAGTTATTTACGGTTTTATTGTTGATGTTTGCAATCAATGCAAAATCACAGTGGGTATACGTGAGCACTATCACAGGCAGTCCAAACATAAACACAATCTCTGTGGTTAATCAGAGTGTAATCTGGGTCTGCGGAGATAACGCGCAAGTTTTAAAATCAACTAACGGTGGTGCAAACTGGCTTCTGCGCAACACAGGGATTCCGGCGGGAAATTGTTACGGTATCTCTGCGCTCGATACCTCTACATGCTGGGTTGGAACGGTCAATGGAAGCATTTATAAAACAACAAACGGAGGATACAACTGGACACTGCAGTTTTCTCTTGCAGGAAGTTTCTCCGACGGCATTAAAATGTTCAATCAAAATTACGGAATCTATTATGGTGATCCTACAGGTTCGGGTCAGCCGTATCAATTACGATTCACTACAAACGGAGGTACTAACTGGAATCTCTCACCCAACGCTCCGATTGCGACAAGTGAATTCGGTGTGATCAACGCATGGGACTGGATTGATACTTCAAGAGTATGGATAGGATCTGCAAACACAGTGGCAAATGCAACAACAGCAAAGATCTATAGAACCACCGTCGGCTTCCAGGGCGGAGTCTGGTCATCTGCTACCGTTCCGGGAACAGGCGGAGCTGACGGACTTTACTACCAGGCAATTGCATTCACCGATGCAAATAACGGAATCGCGGGATCAAACGGTTCTGACTTGAAGAAAACATCAGATGGCGGGGCTACATGGTCAAATGCTGCGGCGCTTCCTGGTGTATCTTTGTTCGCTGCAATAAATATGAATGGTCTCAAAGACGGATCAAATACTATCAGAGTAAGCGTTAATGATGGTACAAGCAATTATATTTTCAAGACTACAAACAACGGAACAAGCTGGACACAGGAAACTCTTCCATCTCAAGGTACGGCAAATGGGTTGCAGCATGTTGAATTCATTAGCTCAACTTTAGGATTTGCAGGCGGCAATGCAGGTTCGTTCTTCAGGTATGGCAATCCTTCAGGAATCAATCTTGCAAATAATGAGGTTCCTTCAGGATATAAACTTGAACAAAACTATCCGAACCCTTTTAATCCAACCACAAACATTAATTTTTCCATTTCATCTGCTTCAAACGTTTCACTGAAAGTATATGATGCGATGGGTAGAGAAGTAAGTACGTTGGTGAATGAGTTCAAGAATACCGGAAATTATTCTTATGAATTCAATGCTTCTGATTTTGCTTCGGGTATTTATTATTACACTCTTACCGCAGGCAGTTTCACTCAAACAAAGAAACTGACCTTATTGAAATAAGAAATTCAAATTCAGCAACTTATAAATGACCTTCCCAAGCATAATGCTTTGGGAAGGTTTTTTAATATGATTCGGAAGTCAACACTTAAAACATTACACTTTATTTCATCTCTTATCCAGTTTCTTCCTTAATAAAATTGCTGCATCAATTACTCTCGGTCCGGGTCTGAACATGAGATCATCATCAATAAGAATAAAATTTTTTCCTTTTACTGCACGGACAACAGGAAGCTGGTGATCTATCTGATCAATGAAGCGTTGCGATTTCTCCACATCATTTGTATCTGTCGGAAATAAGATATACTTCGGATTCTTTTTTGTAACGTCTTCGAAACTCACTTCCGGATAGTCAGGGCTTATGGAACCATAAATATTTTTGACTCCTGACATCTGCATTATGTCATTGATAAATGTTCTACCGTTGGTCGTCATTAGCGGATTGACTGAAACCAATACAAACACCGTGTCTTCGATTACACCGCTCGAAGCCAACAATCTTTTTCTTTCAGAACTCAAGTAATTCGCAATTGAATCAGACTGAACAGTCCTTCCCGTTATGGTCCCGAATTGCTTTATCATCGAAACGATTCCTTCGAAAGTTTTTGCATTGCTCACAAATATTTTCAACCCCAGATTTTTCAGAGCCTGATACGTGGTTCCGGATTTGTTCTCAACATTCATAATCACAAGATCAGGATTCAATGAAACTATTTTTTCAAAATCCGGACTAAGGTAACTTCCTGTCGAAGGCTTTTTCTTTGCCTCCGGAGGATAATCACAAAAATCGGTTACGCCGACAACAAGCGAATCCGCTCCGATTGCAAACAGTGTCTCCGTTATATTAGGCGCAAGCGAAATAATCCTCTTTGGGTGTCTTTCAAAAACAATTTCATCACCAAGATCATCTCTTACTTTAAACAGAGATGACGTCTTGTGCTCATTCTTTGAACAGGAGACTGAAATTATCAGCAATGAAAAAATAAACAGAATAACTATGATGCGAGATAAAATCGGTGAGTTTTTTTGAAAGTTCGTAATTGTGATCGAATTAATTTATCCTAAATTGTGAATCGAATTTACACCCCTAATTAATTTTATCATCATACTTTGATTGACAATTATTTCCGGACAATATTTGAAATCTTTAAAGTCTTAAACAACCGGCAGGCAAACGACAACAATCAACTTCATTCAACTAAGTTTTCAGTTTCTTCTTCTTGGCAGCGGGGAAAAGCACGTTATTCAGTATAAGTCTGTATCCGGGAGAATGCGGATATTTTTCAAGTTCCGTTTTCGGGTCACCGACAGCATGCTGATAATCTTCTGGATCATGTCCTCCGTAAAAAGTGAATGTGCCCCTGCCATAATTTCCGTGAATGTATTTCACTATATCCGTTCCTTCATTCATTGCAAGGATAGTTACATTCTTTTTTAAGAACTCTTTCTTGAACCCGCTCGTCTGCCCGAGGAATCCGTTTATTAGCGACGTCTGACACTGGGTAAGCATTGTAGGCACGGGATCGAACTTTGCAGAGAAATCCACGAGTTTAAAATAGTCATTCGTCTGACCATGCATTACCAATTCATTAGTCACATCAATGTCGGAATATTCATACATATACGGATTCATGTCAATGTGGAAATTTTCAAACGCGAGACATTCCGAATAATCGAGCTTATTGTTTGCATTGGGATCGGCAGGATCTCCGTCATACATTGCCTCGCATATATCAGTGTGCTGTGCGGCTAACGCAATATCATAAGTATCTGTTGCAGAGCACATCGTAAAAAGGAATCCTCCGTTTGAAACATATTCTTTAAGCTTCTTTACAACAGCAAGCTTAAGCTGCGAGACTTTCTTGTAACCAAGCTTGCTTGCCATTGCTTCATTAATATCCTTCTGATCAAGATACCAGTTAGAAGTACCATACGTTGCAAAGAATTTTCCGTATTGACCCGTAAAATCTTCGTGATGAAGATGCAGCCAGTCATAACCTTTCAGTTTTCCTGCGAGGACTTCTTCATCCCACAATTTATCATAAGGTATTTCCGCATACTCAAGCACAAGCTGAACGGCATCATCCCACGGCAGAGCATTCGGCGGAACATACACTGCTATCTTTGCAACTTTCTCAAGCCTAACTACATCCATGTTATGTTTTTCGTCTTTTACATCTGCATATACTTGAGCAGTCTGTGTTCCATTAAGCAATTCATAATAAACTCCTTTCTGTTTACATTCATCTTCAAGCTTGGTTGAATAATTAAACATGAACGAACCTCCTCTGTAATTAAGGAGCCAGTCGAGTTCTTTATTGTTCAGCAAATGTCTGTAAGCAATTCCATACGCTTTAAGATGGTTTGTTTGCTCATTCTCCATCGGGATCAGAAGTTTTACCTGTGAATAAATATTCACGGAAGTGAGGAAGGAAAATAAGAGTATAATGATGAGTTTAATTCTGTTATTATGCATGGTGTAAATTAGTTTTCTCAATGAGTTTAATCAACGCAGTTCAATGATTATGAAAAGCAATTTTCGAAACTGTGCTTCAATGCTTTTCCAACGATTATGTTAATTCATTTTCTTCTAAAAAAGTTTACAGTATACTTTGATTACACTTGCAATAGAAACTTCCTGCGATGAGACATCGGCAGCCGTCCTCGATGACACGAAAGTCATTTCAAACATCATTCATTCGCAGATGTTTCATTCAAGCTACGGAGGCGTTGTTCCCGAAGTTGCTTCAAGAGAGCATTTGAAAAAAATAGTATCGGTAACTGATGAAGCTCTTAAGATTGCGGGTGTCGGGTTACAGGATATAGAACTTGTCGCAGCAACATCAGAGCCGGGACTTATTGGAGCTTTACTTGTAGGATTAAACTTTGCCAAATCAGTTTCAATGACAATTGATGTTCCATTTGTTCCTGTGAATCATATCGAGGCACATTTGTATTCATGCTTTCTTGAAGGTCAGAAGAAGGATGAATTTCCATTCATGGGATTAATTGTGTCAGGCGGACATACTATTCTTGCGTTGGTAAAAAATTTCTTTGATCATGAGATACTCGGAAGCACAATTGATGATGCAGCAGGAGAAGCATTCGACAAGGGGGCAAAACTTTTGGGACTGGGATATCCAGGAGGTCATTTGATTGACGAACTTGCGAAAACAGGAAACAGCTCGTTTCACAAATTCCCACTTCCGGTTATTAGAAACAGCCGCTATGATTTTTCGTTTTCCGGCTTGAAAACTTC
>JBDHXH010000136.1:0-4575 GCA_039810605.1 Ignavibacteria bacterium
TCTATGGTAACATTAATTATGAGGCAACGACCTACATTTTTAATCCCTCACGGTAACATTAATTGTGAGGCAATGCGTTCAAAAAAATCATCTTTAACAGTTACCTTAAATCATAGTAAACACATTTTTTTATAAACCTTAAACAAATTCAAAATGAAGAAACTTACATTTCTTATTTTTTTCATTGTTCTTTTCGCTACACAGGCTCATTCACAGTTCCTGTCTGAAAATTTCGATTACCCTGCCGGTGATTCGCTTGGCGCACACGGCTGGACATCATTCAGCGGAGGAGCTACAAACAGACTGCTTGTTACAGCCCCGGGACTTACCTTTCCTTATTATGCAGGCACCGGAATAGGAAATGCTACGACGGTTGCAAGCACCGGACAAGATGCTTACATTCCTCTTCCTGTTGCAGTTGACACCGGACTTGTTTACTTGTCTTTCATGACAAGTGTTGATACAGCTAAGACAGGTGATTATTTCACGGCTTTTCTAAGCAGTACAAGCACTTCTAACTATACCGGCAGAGTATACGTGAAACTTGCGGCAAACGGAAATCTTGCGTTTGGTTTAAGCAAAACAACTGCAGGAGCAGGTGGAATTTTTTATAGCGATTCGGTTTATTCAACCGGAGTAACTTATTTGCTTGTTCTCAAATATGATTTCAACGCCGGAACAAACAACGATTCAGTCAGCCTGTTTGTATTTGACAATATAGCTCCGGTAACTGAACCTGCTCCAACTGTAGGACCAATCGGAGGTACAGGTTCAGATCTTCCTGACATCGGAAGAGTACCTATCAGACAAGGATCAGCGTCTTCTTCACCATATCTAAGACTCGACGGCGGATATCTTTCAAATTCATTTAACGATAATGTCCTCCCTGTCGAACTCGCATCATTTTCATCTGTAATTAACAGAACCGATGTTACTTTGAATTGGTCAACATCTTCAGAGTTGAACAATTCCGGATTCGATATTGAAAGATCTTCTGCAAATTCTTTGTGGTCGAAAGTCGGTTACGTTGCAGGTAACGGTACTACTTCGGAACAAAAAAATTATAGCTTTACAGATAGAAATCTTAATACCGGAAATTATAGTTACAGATTGAAGCAGATAGATTTCAATGGTAACTACAATTACTTCAATCTTAATAGTGAAGTGAAAATCGGAATTCCGGAAAAATATGCTTTATCACAAAATTATCCGAACCCGTTTAATCCTTCAACGAAAATTAGTTTCGATCTGCCTTATGAAAGCAAAGTCAGCGTAAGATTGTTTGACCTGTCAGGAAAAGAAGTTGCAACGCTGGTGAATGAAGTCAAGACAGCCGGATATTATACTGTTAACTTCAACGGTGCAAACTTATCAAGCGGAGTATATTTCTATACAATTTCGGCGCAAAGCAGCGGAAATAATTTTACCGAGACTAAGCGAATGATGCTAATTAAATAAGTTCGTATGTGTTGAAGCACAAATTACAAGAATTAAGCTATGAAAACGGCATCCATTGATGGATGCCGTTCTTGTTAACGTTAAGATTCCTGTGTCTGTGCAATGTTTCCGCCAGATGAGAATTTTTCAGAATATTTGATTATACTTTTTTATTAAATCAATTGTCCTTCCTATATCAAGTCTTATAAATTTTTTTCTTGTTCCGATTTCAATTGTATTAAATCCCATTGTACTTAAATCAACATCCTTAAATTTTCCCTCTAAACTCTCGTCGAAAAGAACAACACTCCCGCTATTTAAAATTAACAGTATATTTCCCGCATTCACTGCGAAAAAAGAATCATTATAACTATTGGCAATGTGCGGCGCAACCACAAGATCTGCAAACTTGTTAATTTCTATTGCTCCGGAATTTACCTTCCAGATATCTGCAGCGCTGCAAGTTAATGAATCCATAAGCTCATCGTCCGTCAATTGTCCTGATTCTCTTGCAAAACGGATTTGATCGAAGATGTTCCACCCCGAAGTAAGCGTTGAATCAGTTCCGAAAAGGATCTTGGTATTCAATTTCAGATTTTTGATATCTGCTGTCTTTTTGAATAAGAAATAATTTGCTTCAGGACACCATATTATGGATTCAAAGTTTTTGCTTTGGTCAGAGTCCATGGCTATTGCATGAACTCCGAATAATTTTCTTCTGAATACATTCCATTTAATTAGTTCATCAATTTCTTTGTGTGACTTTTCATTTGTTCCTTCCCCTATATGAAATACGTAAGGTTCAAGATTCGTCGGATAAATAATTTCCATCTTCCACTTCTTTTCGAGCCTCACTGAATGTATGTTTGTACAATCCTGAAGAATTTCTATCGGAGAGCTTTGCGGTAGATAGACATTTCCGTGATGGGCAACATGCGTAACACCCGAAATCAGATTTTTCAATATTCCGGCCTTCACTCTTTCTGCGAAAGGAACTGACTGTATCTCGTCAATCATGGCTTTATCTTTTTCATGAATGTCATTTCCCCATTCGACATAATCCTCATAAACCCTGTGACCGAGCCTCCGATACAAATTGGATTCCAGATGATCATGGGAATTAAATAAGCCCGGGAACCCGATGCAACCGGCTAAATTAATTTCATTTTCAATTTCGTCTTGTTTATCACCGCTTTCCCAAATGCGCAAGAACACATTATCTCTGATTTCCAGATTCACCCGCTTGTTGTTCCTTATAACAAGGTTTTTTAGAATCATTATTTATTCTTTTCCATTAACAATCCCCGCAGCGGATACTTGAAAATATCATAGTATAGGAGTGCCCTTAAGATAATTTCCTGCAGTGAGTTCATTTTTTCAAAAAATAAATTAGTTAATGTGAAGACTAATTCCAATATCGGTTTGTTGCTCAAATTAGAATTCACAAGATAACCTGTTCTTGATCAAAATCAGTTAATGTCAATCCTGATTCTTAATTGATATATAGATCGCTTATGTTTAATTTCACCGGACTCTTTCTAAATTAATTGTCCATCCTGATTTGCGAAGAATTTTATCTTCAATTTTTTTGTATCTGATAATTTCACTTTCAGCAAAATATTCTTTTTGCAGTGACAGCATTAAAGCTGATATCCCATTCGTAATATGGTCGGGATCAAATGCCGTCATGACTGCACAGGAACTCGCATCCTATTGTGCTCCCGTTTTCTGGTTCTCCTCGGACGAACCGGAGCTTAACAACAAATGGAAGGAAGATATAAGAATCCCTACTTATTTTCCATTTGACAGAAAGTGTGATTCTCCTGTTGTCTATTATCAGATTGCGGATATTTTTCCAAGGATAGAATCCGGAAGACCGGTTAAAGCAAATTATGGAAATATTGGAGCTTCTGAAATTGACATTTCATTGGTAAAAGCTTTCAACATAAATTATTCGCACTTTTACAACAACGAAGCAGGTCTCGGAGGACACAAATATGACACGGAACAGGCACAGTTCAAATTTGCCGTTAGAAGAAAGAATATTAAAGGAAGTCCGCCCATTTATGAAATAGTATTGATTCAGGTAACTGCAAAGGCTCACGCACTTGAATGGTATGATAATATCTGGAAAGTTGATACAAATTCTATTGAGACAGTCCTGCCTGTGCACATTCTCGTCGAAGAAGGCAAACATGCGAGCTGCACGGATATGAATGCCGATGGAACATATACTCCCGGATATGATGTGAATGTCAGGATAAATGACGCGTGGGGCTTAAGGGATGTCATCAGAACCGGTAATCTCTTTACGTCCGGCTTTGAGAGTTATCTCGCTAAGCCAAGATTTGATGAGTATAAAGTATTTCCGCCGCTTCCTCACGACAGTCCGCTGCGCAAATGGTATATGAAGGACAGTGTATACGCAAAAGGAAATGCAGTTTACGAATTGCGTCCATTTCCGGATCCCTATAAAGCAAAGAACAAACATTTGAGAGAGGATATGGAGTCGTACTATCTGATACACAGCATGAACGTTGCAAGTTCAAATGTTTTTGACTGGCTGAAGGACGATTTGTTCATCAATTCTGTTGCTGTTGCTGCGCGTTATGATGAATCTTTCGGGCTAAGTGTTTGCTTTCCGCTTTTGATTGTTAAGAATGTGGAAATGCCGCTGACCGGGGGGTGGATAGTAAACAGAATTTCCTTGGGCGATACTAATTTCAGGGATATAAATTACAGTCTTCTTATAACACCCTCTGCTTCAAGATTTTTCGACCCTTATTTTGCTGCCGGTGTTGAGTTGGATATTTCGAGAAAGGATTCAGTTTCAAAATTGTCCAAAGTATATCCCGTACTCGAAACCGGGATCAAGTTCAGAGCAAATATAACTTATTCATTTCTGAAATTTTTGAGCTTCATCTCGCCGTTCTGGGGTGTAAGAATGGGAATCAAAAACAGAGGATTTCCGGAAATCAACAAATTGAATTATATTTTTGAAGTGGGGGCGGGAGTCTGGTAAATATACTTAACGATAACAGAGTATATTAATCGCATGATTTTCAACTCTTCATTTTCAACCTATCTTTAGACAGCATTTCATTTGCTTTTTCCAAAATCCAGCTATTGTTATTAAAA
>JBDHXH010000137.1:0-4547 GCA_039810605.1 Ignavibacteria bacterium
ACGCAATTCCCTCGAATAATCATTCAATCGCTGAATTACATTCTCACGGGTCGCATTGCTCGTAAGAAACAATTCCCGCTTGTCATACGAGAGCGATTCTGCAACTGCGTCAATATCACGCGCGTCTTTCTCGCAGCATGCAAGTTCGCCATCCCACTCGCCGTCATAAGACTGCGGATCAACCTTATTGAGCCCGATGCTTAATGAAAACTTCTTTCCCATAATATTATTTTTTAATTTAATATTTTGCTGTCTCTCCTTTTGAAGTCATTTCAACCAATCAACTCTTTGCAACTTCTGTAATAACCTTAAGGTTATTAAGACTTGATTCGACCCGGTATTACATTTTATCTTAATTACAAAAACTATTTTGATGAGGTAAACGGAGCAGATGAGTTGAAATCAATATTCTTCTTACCAACATCATAAAGTTTCGGCGTTTGATCCGAAGGCATAAGTTCCACAATCTTCTTATGAAATTTTCTGTAATTGCCTTTGAACTTCCCGTTGTTCCAAACTTTCTTCAGCATAGATGTGAACAAGCTGTTGAACGCGCCTGCCGCAGACAGTTGATTATCCTGACAGCCGGACAACAGTTTTACGGAAGCTCTTATGTTAAATGCAAAATCTTTGTTCTTTGGATTTGAGATTTTCATAATATCATCATTCTGAATTTTGTCATACATTTTTCTTTTTTTCAAATAAGCTTTACCGGCAACTTCAGCAGGCATCATTTTATAAATTTTGTTTTCATTCTTTGATTCAAAATTCCCGGAGTTCATCATTGCGACTTTTGAAACAGTTCCGCTGTGGCAACTGTCCGAGAGCATGAATATTCTGACGCCTTCCCGAAAACTTGAAAAAGCATAATACATCTCATCATCTATCAGTTCCCCGTCATAAAGACACCACGTCTCGTCAAACGAATCATCCTCGTCTTGATTGACATCCGGCACCTGCCCGCCATGTCCTGAATAATAAATCACGAACAAGTCTCCGCTCTTTAGTTCTTTCGCTGCCGATTTGAATCCATTCAGCACAGCAGTCCTTGTTGCCTTCTTTGTCTTTAACAGAATATTCTTATTGAATCCGAGTGACTTCACCAGCGAATGCACATCCTCTGCATCTTTCTCGCAGCAAGGAAGAGCTCCGTCCCATTTGCCGTCATAAGCAAGAGGATTGACTTTGTCGAGTCCCACAAGCAATGAATATCTTTTTGACATGATTGCAATATTAAATTTTTGGAAATAGATTTTCTTCGTTAAACCGATTTCATACGGCCTGCAAGTCCCCGAATCCTTTCCTTAATGCTAACAGATGACGGCTTAATGTCAATCTGAATTAACTCCCCTTCTTCTTTTAAATCCTTAGCCGAATACTTTGCAATCCTTTTGAAAGTTGATTCGACACACTTTCTGTCATCATCAAATCCGCCATGCGTCTGCGAACTGCTCTTGCCCGAATCATCCGGAGATTTTACCCATTCAATTTTATATTTCTCAAATAAATCTTTCATTACGTTTGCATTTGATTTATTCCGAACGAACATTGACTTCATCTTCTTGTTATTAATTTTCCTCTCTTCATCTTCATTCCAGAATCGGGGATTCAGGAATTTTTCCATTCCGAATACGGGAGTTCCGTATGGAAGTGTCAAAGGAATTCTTGGATCCTTTTCAAACGCATTTGAAACAAGGTATAGCAATGACTTGTTGTAGATTTTAGCGCAATTGTCTTCACGCTCCGAAAAATCTGTCAATGTGTATAGTTCAAAATTTCTCAATGTACTATCGGCAATGTGAGGAGCATAAGATTCAAGGAACAACTCTACAGTGCATGCAGGTGCCCACAGAGTGCAGGTATCAATTTTCATCTCAAGTCCGCGGCTTCCCTTCATCAACCCAACGTTTATTTTCCCTTTACCTGCAAGTAACTCAATCAGCGGTGCAAGGAGAATACTTCCGGCGCTGTGTCCTATCAAATGAATTTCATATTCGTTCTTCTTGTCCTTCCTTATCATATCCGAAATCATTGTAATGAACTTCCTCGCTCCGCCATCCTGCTGAACAGTCGCTCTGAGTGCGTTTTCTTTCATTTCCTCCCACAACGCTCTTCCTGCACCTCTTGAAATAAATTCAAGCGCATCATCAATCCTGTCAAGCATAAAATCTTTAATGCCTCCTAAAATATCTTCTGTCTTTGTCTTGCTTAACGATTCGGTAAGAATATTTTTCAGAGTACTCCACAGATCAGAGTGCCACATGAAAAAGACAGGATAGACTTCATTGTTTAGCATTGTCTCTCTGTAATCTGAAAGTCTTTGCAGCACCGATTCTTCCGGCACCAGCCCGCCGTGTGCATACAGTAATATTTTCCGCTTCGTCCATATTTTATTATTCTTATCTTCGAATTCCTTAATCACTGTATCCATTGCCGCAATGATATTCCGCAGCCCTTCTTCTGTGTTTCCATAAGTACCGTCTGCCTTTAATTTCCCGTCATTGCCTATACTTACGATATGCGGCCGGAATTCATAAAATGATGATTCATTTTTCGCAGTCGAGCTGATTGAAAAAGCAGAAGATTTTGCATCGCTGCTGAATATGTTAACCGGAACACCGAGTCTTGCTACCCACACATCTGTGCCGTTAAGCAGCCAGTCATCATAAAACATTTTCGCAAAGCCTTCGTCTCCCCATTTCTTCCCCCAGGAATTTTGAATCCAGAATCCGTCGCTGTCATAAGCAACAATAGAAAATGCATGACCGCCAATGACGCGGTATTCATCTGCATTGAAGGGAATTACAAATTCAAATTCTTCTTTCCCCAAATTTGTATTCAGGACTTTCTTCTTCAGCGGATTCTTCCAGTTTTCATGCACGTTAGCCGATGCATAAAGAATACCCACTTCTGCCATAGCGCTGTGCATCGCGACAAGATCTTTATGATTCACTCTGAAGTATGCCCCGAGAGGTCGAGCTCGGGAATCATTCATCAGCATTTCATACTTCAGCTTTGTATTTCTCGTCTTTTGAATTTTCTTCCAAACTTCTTCCGAGCACACACCATGCTTATGCCAGGCTTTAATTGCTCCTCTAACACTTGATCCTGAATATTTTTCACCGGGCCACTCGTCGTACTTCTTTGCGAATTCGTAAATCATTTTTGCGCTTACATAACTGCTTCCCATCTCATCTCCTCTTGTACTCAAAAGGAAATTTGCAACATTGGCAAGAGCATATCCGGTGCATGAACCTTCGGTTCCCTGATCGAGAATTTCAATATTCTTTACTTTACTTCTATAATCGTTTATGGTGATACGTCGCGGAACCTCTTTAAGCGTAGGGATAAACATCAAGTCGCGGAAATCAACTGTGTCAGGTCTTGCGTCAAGTGAATAGGAAAAAACTTTATCGGTCAGCTTCGATTTTGAATTGCGGACAGATGCGGGTGTCTTTCTTGTTATACGGGATATTTTTTTCTTGTCCTTGTCCATATAAGAGTACAACTGAAAGTTATGATACTTCCAAGCAAACGTTCACCTTACTTTCGGCATCAATCACCCTGCAATATTGAAATCAAGTGTAACTGAAACAACTTCGTGCTCATATTTTTTTGCTCCGGATGTTTGCACTTTTTCGGTACCGTAAGTTCCCTGAAACAGGTCAACATAATCGTCCTGATTTTCTTCAAGTATGCTCCCGATGATACCAACCAGTTCGTTCACTGCTTCGGTGACAGCAACACCCGTTGCTAAGGCAGGACTGACAGATATTGCTCCGATAAGTGACGTCAGTTTGCTGTTTGAAACAGTGTTATGGACTGACTTAAGTATCTTGCCGAGATCTCTTACATCCTGGTCGCATTCATAAACAAAAATTATGATGTTCAATCCGCCTTTGACTTTTTGCGATGGCCAGATCTGAATTCCGTCTCCGATAAACTCCCGTATCACTCCCGGTTTTACCGAATTAAGAAATCTTGATGCATCACCTTCCTTAACAGGTGGATACACAAACGGTATGCTGCCGCTGTAATCCCAGCATACGCTTACAAAATATATTTCGTTGCTTTCTCCTAATGTGTTGCCGAATATTCCTTCAAATCCTTCCTTCAGCAAAATATTTTTGATGTAGAGGCTCCACTTCTTATCTGATTCGAGCAGATCAACTTTCGGGGGAAGTATGTCTGATGAGATGTCTTTTAAAACTTCTGCGTTAAATACTTTGGGGAATTTCAGTTCTGTGTCTTTGCCTTTTTTCTTTGTGGAGATTTTTCTTACTGTACCTCCTTCCTTCAGTTTTAGGTCTACCTGATTGAAATTTCCAACTGATATTATCGGCATGATTTATTTGTTTAAAGTTTAAATAAATCCTATTTTAGTCCGTTCAGTTTGTATTTAAAATATCACGTACAACTTTTGGGGGTACATAAGCAAAGTATCGGGATGCGAGTTCTTCCTGTATTTCTTTGTGTAGCATATTGAATGCTGACATAACATAAACATTATTCGACAAAATAGTATGACTAAAATTTGTCGCTTGCCG
>JBDHXH010000138.1:0-4512 GCA_039810605.1 Ignavibacteria bacterium
TTCATGAAGATGGCTCCGGTTCATAAGGAACTTCTCAAGCACAAATCAAAAGTAACTCATATCATTGTTCATACAGGTCAGCATTATGACAGAAAAATGTCGGATGTTTTCTTCAAAGAACTTGAACTTCCGAAGCCCGATATCTATCTCGGCGTCGGGTCAAAGTCCCATGCCGTTCAGAAAGCAGATATAATGGTTGCATTCGAGAAAGTAGTGATCCGTGAGAAGCCTGATCTGGTGCTGGTTTACGGCGATGTCAATTCCACAACAGCGGCATCGCTTGTCAGCGCGAAGATATTAAACTCAAGAGGCGTGCCGATTCCGATTGCTCACGTTGAATCCGGACTAAGGAGTTTCGACAGAACAATGCCGGAAGAAATTAACCGGATTGTTACCGATGTGCTTTCGGAAATACTTTTCGTAACCGAGCCAAGCGGGATGAGAAATCTTCTTAATGAGGGAACAGAAAGAGAAAAGATTTTTTTTGTAGGTAACACGATGATTGATTCGCTGAAATTTTATCTGAAGAAAATTAATAGTTCGAAAATTTTAAATGAACTTTGTCTTTCGGAAAAAAATTATACTCTTGTTACACTGCACAGGCCATCAAATGTTGACAGCAAAAATAATCTGAAAAAGATATTCGGGATCTTCAAAGCGATAAACAAAATAAATCCGGAGCTCGATATTGTATTTCCGGTTCATCCCCGAACAGTCAAGATGATTGATTCATTTAAATTACGCAACCAATTTGAATCCGTTAAGAACCTAATCATAACAGAACCGCTTGGATATATTGATTTTCTCAAACTGTTGAGCAACGCAAAATTCGTACTGACTGATTCCGGGGGTATTCAGGAAGAGACTACATTTTTAAATATTCCGTGTCTTACAATGCGGGAGAATACGGAGCGACCTGTAACTTCCGAACTTGGTACGAATTTAATCTGCGGTCTTGATGCGGATCGAATACTTGAGCGCATAAAAAAAATAGAAGGCGGAAAATTAAGAAGAGGCAAGGTGCCGAAGTTGTGGGACGGCAAAGCAGCAGATAGAATCGTTAAGATCTTGTTGAAAAAATTGAAACAGCATTGAGAGTCGAAGAAAAAATCAGAATTGTCATATCAAGGTTATCAAAACATTTCGGGAAAGCAACTTTCAGGAATCACGGCGAGACAGATATTCTGGACATTCTCATTGCAACAAAGCTGTCGCAAAATACAACTGACAAGTCATCTTATGCGGCATTTAAGAATCTTAAGAACAGATTCCCTAATTGGGAGGCTGCAGCAAATGCTTCCATTGAAGAAATTAAGAAACTCATAAAGATCTGCGGACTTTCAAATACAAAAGCAAAGGACATAAAGGAAATGCTCCAAGAGATGATTGTCCGCCATGGCAGTCTGGATTTTTCATTTGTCCGAAATTATGAAGACGAAAAGATATACGAAGAGTTTTTGAGCTACAAGGGAATCGGAATAAAGACAATCACGTGTGTTATTGCGTTCGGACTCGGAAGGGACGCGATTCCTGTTGATACGCATGTTCACAGGATTCTCAACCGGCTGGGAATCGTAAAGACCATGACACCGGACAAGACATTTAGAAAAATCAATGAACTCGCGCCGAGAGGAAAGAAGTTTGAGCTACATTCAAATCTCATTAAGTTCGGCAGGAATATCTGCAGAGCGAAGAATCCGTTATGTTCGGTTTGCTTCTTGTATGATATCTGCATATATAAGGAAAGGAAGTTATTCCGCAAAAAGCATTGTAGTGATATTAAAGAAAATAATTTCATCATACTTGAGAGCATTTGATACAGGACTAATAATTATCGCCGGTGCTTTTCAATTGTGCAATACCGGAGAAAGCAAAAATTGAAAATAGATAAAAATAAGGTTAACCGGATACTTGTAATTAAATTCGGAGGCATTGGAGACATTTTGCTTTCAACGCCTGTCCTGCCGAATCTTAAAAATTATTTTCCGGAATCAACAATAAATTTTCTGACGTTAAGACATTCACGGGACATTTTGATTGATAACCCTTACCTTAGCCGGGCATTTACTTATGACCCGAGTGAAGACAAGTCATGGTGTCTCATTAAAAATATACGAAGTCAGAAATATGATCTGGTCATTGACCTTTTTGGAAATCCAAGAACCGCATTGATAACTTTCCTTAGCGGTGCGAGATACCGATTCGGTTTTGATTTCAGAGGAAGAAACTACGCTTACAATATTAAAGTGAAAGGGAGAGGAGGTATTGTTCATAATGTCGAGTTCAATCTCGATTCACTTCGCGCGCTGGATATTCCGATTGTTTCAAGAGAGTTGTATTTGCCGATCAACATCGTCCATAAAGAGTTTGCGGATAATTTCATCCGCGTTAACAACATTGATTCAAAAAAAATAATTGGGATTTCTAAAACGGGCGGATGGGAGTCCAAGAGATACAAAGCTGATGATTACATTGAGTTGATCAACTTGCTCAACGAAGTTTATGATGTTAACTTTATTTTGTTCTGGGGAAATAAGAAAGAAAGATCCGATTGCGATTACATTCGGGATAGAATCAAGAAGAATAATGTATTTGTGATTCCGGACAGTCCTATCAGATATCTCGGTGCGATAATAAAGCACTGCGACATTGTAATCGGAAATGATTCGGGACCGCTGCACATTGCAGTGGCAATGGGAGTTCCGACACTCGGAATTTACGGACCTACAAATCCTAAGCTTCAGGGACCTTACGGAGAAAAAAATCTGTGGATTGTCAAAGAAGACCTTGATTGTCTTTATTGCAATCTGCTGGAGTGCCCTATTGGAAATATTTGCATGACAGAACTTTCAAAAGAAAAAATAATCGCCGCAGTGCAGAAACTGCTGGAAATAAACAACATAAAATTACAAGCATGATTGAAGATGTCTGATCTTCGGTGTTTGAAATCAAACATCCCGAATCAGGCATCTTGTGTTTCACGTTTCACTTAATTTCAATATTTTAGAAATTAATTTCGGGTTGAGAAATGACAGAAGATGCAAGCACAAAGATGAGCAGTAAGTATCCAAAAGGGATACCTTACATTATCGGCAATGAGCTCGCGGAGAGATTCAGTTATTATGGTATGCGTGCTATACTGGTTGTCTTCATGACGCAGTACCTTATGTCGGGAAGCAAGGCTGATCCGATGAATGAGAATGAAGCAACGACGTGGTATCATATTTTTTCGATGGCAAATTATTTTTTCCCTATCATAGGAGCAATTGTTTCGGATGTGTTTTGGGGTAAGTATAAGACTATCATCTGGCTTTCGATTGTTTATGTTCTCGGTCATCTTGCTCTTGCGATTGATGAATCAAGGATCGGATTGTCAATTGGCCTGACGCTGATCGCGATAGGATCGGGAGGAATAAAGCCATGTGTATCTGCTCATGTCGGTGATCAGTTCACTGACAAAAATAAGTTACTGCTGGAAAAAATTTTCAGCTATTTTTATTTTTCAATAAATTTTGGCGCGGCAATTTCAACCATTCTGATTCCGGTACTGCTTGAAAGGTACGGTCCTCATGTTGCATTCGGCGTTCCGGGATTGCTGATGTTATTTGCGACTATAGTTTTCTTTATGGGAAGAAAAGTTTTCATTGCAATACCTCCGGTCGGATGGAAGACTTATAAAAAGGACATATTCAGTCCGCAGGGGAAGAAGGCGATTTACAATTTAAGTATAATGTATTTGTTTGTTTCCATATTCTGGTCACTGTTTGATCAGCAGGGTTCGTCGTGGGTGCTGCAGGCAGAGAAGATGGATAAAGTCGTAAATCTGGGATTTGTGAAATTTGATTTGCTTGCGTCGCAGATACAGGCGATCAATCCGTTACTCATATTGATTTTCATACCATTGTTCACTTATGGTTTGTATCCGCTGATAAGCAAAGTCTTTCCTCTGACTGCATTAAGAAAGATTTCCATCGGTATGTTCATAGCATCGTTTTCATTTGCAATAATAGCTGTTGCTGAAACTTCCATTACCGCCGGAGGGCGACCCAGTATTTTATGGCAATTCGCAGCATACTTAATTCTCTCTGCTGCAGAAGTCATGGTTTCAATTACCGGTTTGGAGTTTTCATACACACAGTCTCCGAACAGCATGAAGTCATTTGTAATGGGACTCTGGCTGCTTGGCGTTTCACTCGGAAACGGAGTAACGGCAGTGATTAACATGCTTATTGTAAATGAGGACGGAACATATAAGCTCACAGGCTCGGAATACTTTTGGTTCTTTGCCGGGCTGATGTTTATAACTGCAATTGCATTTGTGTTTGTTGCAATGAGATACAAAACAGAGAATTACATTCAGACAAGAGAAGCCTTGGCAAATCCACTGCTTACTGAAAATTAATCACTGACGATTCACGATTGACCATTGACAATTAACGATTCACGATTCAACGATTCACGATTCAACGATTCACGATTCAACGATTCACGATTCAACGATTCACGATTCAA
>JBDHXH010000139.1:0-4512 GCA_039810605.1 Ignavibacteria bacterium
ATTGCCTTGTGAGGAAACTTGTTTGAGTCGAGAATCATCAAAGATGCCTGATGGGAGACATAATCGGGCTTGTGTTTTTCAAAGACATAATTGACCATTTCATTGCTCGCAATGTCAATGGTTTCGAGAGAAATTCTTTTTTTGGAAAGATGCTCTGCGATGTTCGCATACTTTCCATTGTAAAAATTATCAACTACAATCACCTGGTGATCGAGTTCAAGACATTGGTCAGTGATGAATGAGCCGATGTTGCCTGCTCCGCCTGTAATCAGAATTTTTGACAAAATGGAATCAGCAGTTAACTAATGATGATTTGTTTGCTGTCTTATTTTCGTAAATATAATTTAGACAATCGCAGACATATTTAATATCGTCTTTTGAATACTTGGTGCAAAGGGGGAGTGACAGTATTCTTTCGCCAAGCCATTCAGCAACCGGAAGTTTCACTCCGGGATATTTTTTCTCGTAGAAAATATTCTTGTGAATCGGATAGAAGTGCAGATTCGTTCCGATGTTAAATTTCCTCAACTCCATCATTAGTTTATCTCTGTCAATATCTTCGTCAATGATCTTGATTACATAGACATGATTTCCCCACTTGCCGCTTTCAGTTTTAAACAAAGGTCGCTCAATCCATCCGAAATCAGATAACAGATCATTGTAATATTCAACGAGAGAATTTCTCTTTTCGAGAAGCTCATTCTTTCTGCTCAACTGTGCAAGACCTATCGCTGCCTGAATATCAGTCAAATTGAATTTGAATCCCGGCACTATGCATTGAACATGCGGACTGGAATTTTCTGCGGAATATCTTTTCCATGAATCTTTCGGTAAACCATGATATGACCAAACCCTGCAGGTCTCCGCAAGTTCATCATTGTTTGTGGTAATGATTCCGCCGTCGCCTGTTGTGAGATTTTTCGTTGCATAAAAACTGAAGCATGACATGTCGCCAAATTTTCCAACAGGCTTGTTCTTATATTTCGAAAACACCGCATGTGCCGCATCATAGATAATCGGGATATTGTATCTGTTTGAAATTTCACTGAACCAGTCTATGTCCGCAGGAAGTCCCGAATGATGAACCGGAATAATCGCTTTGACTTTTTTCCCGAACTTATTCAGATAATTTTCAACGTCTTCCTTCCGGATATTCAAACTGTCTCTTTCGACATCGCAGAAAAGCGGAGTTGCCTCAAGTTGTTCAACAATGTTTGCAGTTGACTGCCATGAGATTGTGGGAATTATAACGAAATCATCTCTGCCGATGCCGAGCGACTTTGCCGCAATGAACAATGCGGCTGTACAGGAGCTCAATGCTATAGCGTGTTTCACATCATGATATTCGGCGAACTGCTTTTCGAATTCCTTTACTTTTGGTCCCGAGCTGATCCATCCTGAATCCAGCGCATCGAGAACTTCAGAACGCTCGAGATCAGTGATGTCAGGAATTGCCATTGAAAGAAATGTGTCCCTGATTTTCAAATTGAAATGTTAACTTAATAAAGGACGTAGTGAACTACTTCAAAAAATTATTCTATAAGAATTCAGCGGCTGAATCTTTTTCGGAAAGTATAGGAGATTTTCCGGGCCACGGAATATTGAGCTTCGGATCATCCCATCTCACAATCTTTTCATTACCCGGTTCATAATATTCAGACATTTTATAATGAAAAATGCAACTGCTGCTCATTACATAATGACCGTTCGCAAATCCGGGAGGAACAAGTACTTGCTGACGGCTTTCGTCGGATAGAATGAATGATTGCCATTTTAAATATTGCACCGAATTTTTTCTCATATCGCAAACAACAAAAAAAAATTCGCCTTGCATGCATTGTATCAACTTCCATGTCTTGTCATCATAGTGAAGACCTCTAAGGACATTCTTGGTAGAAGTTGAAATGTCATCTCTGATAAACTGAATCTTCACACTATTCTTAAGATATTCATCCAGGTTAAAAATTTCCGTAAATGTACCACGGTGATCTCTGAAAATGGATGGTGTGATAAGGAGTACTTCATCAAGATTTGTTTTAGAGACTGTTATCGCCAATCAATATCCTTTCTTTTGTACCATTTCACAGTCTGCTTTCATCATGATCTTCACAAGTTCTTCAAATGTAACCTTAGGCTTCCATCCAAGCTTTTGCTCTGCCTTGCCCGGGTCTCCAATAAGTAAATCAACTTCAGTTGGTCTGAAATAACTCTTATCAACTTCAACAAGCACATCACCTGTTGCAGAATTTCTTCCCGTTTCGTTCTCATCTTTACCTTTCCATTCAATGTTGATTCCTATTTCCTTAAAAGCAAGCTCAATGAATTCTCTGACGGAATGAGTCTGCCCTGTTGCAAGCACGAAGTCATCAGGTTCTTCCTGCTGAAGCATTCTCCACATTCCCTCACAGTATTCCGGAGCATAACCCCAGTCGCGTTTTGCATCGAGGTTGCCCATTGACAAACTGCTTTGAATGCCGTTCTTAATCCGCGCTACTGCCCGTGTTATTTTTCTTGTAACAAATGTTTCACCTCTGCGGGGAGATTCGTGATTGAACAGGATTCCGTTGCATGCGAAAATATTATATGCTTCCCTGTAATTAACTACAATCCAGTAACCATATATCTTCGCTACTCCGTAAGGACTGCGCGGATAAAATGGCGTCTTCTCTGTCTGCGGGACTTCCTGAACCTTTCCGTATAATTCACTCGTTGATGCCTGATAAAATTTTACTTTACGCAAACCTGTCTCGCGTATCGCGTCAAGGAATCTCAACGTTCCCAGCGCATCAACCTGCGCAGTGTAATCAGGAACTTCAAATGAAACTTTTACATGACTCTGTGCCGCAAGGTTGTATATCTCATCCGGCTCGATTTTCTCAAGCAGACGGTTGAGACTGCTCGTATCAACAAGATCACCGAAGTGCAGAAATAATTTATTGTTTAGAATCTTTTCATTAGCATAAAGATGATCTATGCGCTTGGTGTTGAACGAACTGCTTCTTCTGATTATGCCATGTACTTCATAGCCTTTGTCCAGCAACAACTCCGTCAGGTAACTCCCATCCTGTCCGGTAATTCCAGAGATTAGAGCCTTCTTCATCAAATTAAATAAAGTAAAATTAGTTTAATAAATTTCGGATTTAAATTCTTTTTTTCACGTTGCATCCTGCAAAAATCATGATGCTAAATTACATCGCGCTTATCGAATCAACTACATACTCAATTTGCTCACTCGTAAGTTCAGGATAAATCGGCAGGGCGATTGAAGACGCAGCACACATTTCGGAAACAGGAAAGTCTCCTTTCTTATATCCGAGATATGCAAAGCATTCCTGCATGTGAAACGGAACAGGGTAATAGATTTCCGTACCAATTTCCTTTTCAGTCAGACGCTTCCTTACTTCATCTCTGTTCGCCACCCGAATCACATATTGATTGTAAATGTGATAGTACTTCAGATTATATTTTTTGTAAACAGGATCAGGCAGCAGAACTTTGTTCTTCTCATCAAATTCTAATTTCCCTTCTGACTCCGAAAGTCCCTTTTCAATGAAAAGTTTTGTGTAAAGGTCTGCATTTTCCTGGCGTCTCTTTGTCCATGAATCAAGATGCGGGAGTTTAACGTTAAGGACGGCAGCCTGCAATGCATCAATCCTGAAATTGCCTCCGATTATTTTATGGTAATATTTCGGCTTGCCCCCGTGAACGCGCAGTATCCTTAGCTTCGCGGCAAGTTCGTCATCATTTGTTGTTACAAGACCTCCGTCGCCAAAGCATCCGAGATTCTTGCTGGGATAGAATGAAAAGCAGCCAATAGTTCCGATGGTGCCGGCTTTTCTTCCGTCTTTGTATTGAGTTCCGATTGACTGTGCAGCGTCCTCGATTACTTTTAATCCGAATTCGTCGGCTGTTTTCATTATCGCATCCATCTCGGCGCTTTGTCCATAAAGATGTACAGGAACGATCGCCTTTGTCTTCTTCGTGATGAGTGATTTGATCTTGTCAGGATCAATATTAAACGTAACAGGATCGCAGTCTATGAAAACCGGTTTTGCATTCAGTCTGCTTACCACTCCTGCTGTCGCAAAAAAAGAATAAGTAGGAATTATTACTTCGTCATCCGGCTTAATGTCTATTCCCATCAAAGCTATGAGCAAAGCATCCGTTCCCGATGAAACACCTATGGCGTGTTTTGCTTCCAGATATTCGCAAAGATTTTTTTCAAGAAGTTCAACTTCAGGTCCGAGAATCAGATTTTGAGATTCTGCCATTCGTATCAGTGCAGCATCAATTTCCGGTTTAATTGTTTTGTATTGCGCTTTTAAATCAAGCAGTGGAACCTTCATAATTATTATTAAGAGTAAATTTATTTAGAGTTTTTGTAAAATGTCTGAATCGTAAAGACTATGCAATGTCACGGCATTCAATCAAGAGCGTCAATCAACTTTCTTCCAATGCTGCTGTAATAAAATCCAAGCTCTTTCATGTGATTCAGGTCGTATAGGTTTCTTC
>JBDHXH010000140.1:0-4440 GCA_039810605.1 Ignavibacteria bacterium
TTTAAATAAGCTAAATTTTTTCATATAAAGTTCTGTGAAATAATTTGAATTTTCTTAACACAATATACAAAAAATAAATTTTCTACTAAGTTTATAATCTGTTCCATATCAAATTATTTTTCGTCATTATTATTTCTGTGCTTGAAAGAAATCCATTCTCTTCTTTGGACTGCCCCTGATTCCTTTGCGTGAATCAAAATGAATCAAATGAATCCAATGAATCATTATCCGAAATTCTTGAATAGTAAATTAAGCGGAAGGTAATTAGTTTACAGATAAATATTAAAAAAATTAAAATTCGGCAGAATGAAAAAATTAATACCAATTCTCATAATTTTTATCTTTACAAATTTTGCGAAGTCTGATGATAAGTCGGAACCGGTTGGATCGGGAGAAACAGCAACCGGAGCGAAGAGCAAGAAGGTATTTGTTGGAGGCGATATCGGAGTAACTTTCGGAGACTATACTGAAGTGAGAATTGCTCCGATGATCGGATATATGTTTTCTCCGCAGGTATTCGGCGCGGTTGAATTTGTTTACAGACATTCATGGGACAAGATTCTGAATCAAAACACTGCAATCGAATCTACCATTCAGTCTAATTCAATCGGCGGCAGTGCGTTCATTCAATATTATCCGATAAGAGACGCATATCTTAAAACCGAATTTTCATATCAGGTTTACAAGACTTCAACCACACAAAATCTGACTGAAAGCGTAAACGTTCCTTTCCTTTTTCTCGGACTCGGTTATACGCGACATGTAAACAACAACTTATATTTTAACGCAGGAATAAAAGTTGATGTCCTCAATAATCAGAATTCACCGTTTGAAGACTTTACACCTTTCTTTGACGTAGGCATTGGTGTCGGAATCTGATTAGCGAAGTGTTATGCCATGATTTTCAAATTTTAATTTCAAAAATTTAACTTAGATAAAATTGTCTGAAGTATTTAAAAATCTGATCAACGGAGAATGGAAAGACTCAAAGGGCGGGCAGACGTTTGTAAATAGAAACCCTGCAATGTGGGAGGAAGATGAAATCGGAATCTTCCCGTCTTCTGTTAAAGAGGATGTTGATGAGGCAGTTGCTGCTGCGAAGAAAGCCTTTGAAAAATGGCGGCTGATTCCTGCACCAAAAAGAGGCGACATCCTTAAAGTTGTAGGCGACAAAATGAATGACAGGAAAGATCAGATTGCACATGAGATGACACGAGAGATGGGCAAAGTAATTGCCGAAACAAAAGGCGATGTTCAGGAAGGTATTGATACTGCTTATTATGCAGCGTCGGAAGGAAGAAGGCTATTCGGATACAATGTGCCGAGCGAACTTCCGAACAAGATGAACATGAGTTTCAGAGTTCCAATTGGAGTTGGCGGATTTATCACTCCCTGGAATTTTCCGATGGCAATACCAACATGGAAATTGTTTCCAGCACTTGTCTGCGGAAATACTTGTGTGTTCAAGCCCGCAGAGCTCACACCCAAAACTGCCGCAACATTGGTCGAGATAATTGACAGCTCGATGCGCGAAGTTCTGGGAAAAGATTATATTCCTGGAGTGATAAACATTGTTCACGGAAAGGGTTCAATAGTCGGCGAAGCAATTATTTCACATCCTGACGTTGATTTAATTTCATTCACAGGCTCGACAAAAGTAGGAATGCGAATTAATGAAGTTGCAGGAGGAAGTTTAAAGAGAGTCTCGCTCGAACTCGGAGGAAAGAATGCGCAGATTGTGATGAATGATGCGAATCAGGAACTCGCGCTAGATGCAGTTCTCTGGGGAGCCTTCGGAACGACCGGACAACGATGCACTGCAACATCAAGGCTTATACTGCATGAAGACATTTATGACGAGTTCATAAAGAAACTTGCAGACAGAGTCAAAAAGTTAAGACTTGGATACGGCAACAATCCCGGCATAGATGTCGGACCTTGCGTAAGCGAATCGCAGAGAGAAACAGTTAACTCCTATGTTAACATTGGGAAGAATGAAGACAAGGCAAAGTTGATAGCAGGCGGAGATTATGCAAAGGAAGGTGAACTTGGAAAAGGATGGTTCTACCAGCCGACGATTTTTATTGACGTAAAGCCGGGGATGAGAATCGAACAGGAAGAAATTTTCGGTCCCGTACTTTCTGTAATCAAATGCAGCAATCTTACTGAAGCCATTGACATTCTCAATGACACAAAATACGGACTGTCGTCAAGCATCTTTACGGACAATGTGAATGATGCCTTCACTGCGATACGAGATATCAAAGCAGGGATAACTTATGTAAACGGCGCAACAATCGGAGCGGAAGCGCACATGCCTTTCGGCGGAGTAAAACAGACAGGCAACGGACACCGCGAAGGCGGATGGACTGTTTATGATTTTTACACTGAATGGAAAGCCGTTTATGTCGACTATTCGGGTAAGCTTCAGAGAGCACAGATTGATAATTATTGACGGTTGTAGATTCAGTTGTAAGTGTCCAAAGATTTGTAATAAACTATGACAATGTAGCATAGTATATCAGAACTTCTTGTGACACCAACAAATGCGTTTCGCTAAACCTTTTGAGGCGACAAATGTCGCTATTTGATCAGGACCATCTTTCTTGCAGCAATAAAGTTTCTCCCTCTCCCATTCTCTGCACTGATACTGTAAAAATAAATACCGCTGGATAAATTTGTACCGTCAAGCATTACCGTATAATAACCTGCAGCTTTTGTCTCATCTACAAGCCTTGATATTTCCCGACCTGCCATGTCAAATAGATTCAATGTTACTTTGCTTTCGTAAGGAAGATCGAAATTAATCTTTGTTGTAGGATTAAACGGATTCGGATAGTTTTGCGACAGTTTGTACTTTTCCGGAATTCCGATGATTACTTCCTTATCAAGATTATTGTATTCGAACTCTCCATTGTAATCAATCTGTTTCAGCCTGTAGCTGTATTTTCCTGTTGCAAGATTTCTGTCTTTATATGCATAGTTATGAGGATCGGTTGAAGTACCACTTCCTGCAATACTTCCAACTTTACTCCAGTTACCTTTTTCAAAAGACCTTTCAATTTCGAAGCGGCTGTTATTTTGTTCGGAATTTGTTGACCAATATAGTGAAACGTCATTTCCGCTAACTGAAGACGTGAATGATGAAAGTTCAACCGAGAGTATGTTTGTGTCAAGTCTAAAGATAAAAGTCCTGCCCAAACTGGGAACAATGGTATCAGACATCTCCAAGTCTTGATAGTTATTTGATCCGGGATTAGTTACTGATGCCCAATCACTTGTCGCATTCGACAAGTTGTTAAAGTCAGAATTATCAGTTCCCCTCAAGCCAACTTCTCCAAAGGCAGGTGGGTATTCATAGTAACATGTTCCATAAACAAGTTCTATCTTGTTAGAACCTTCATAGAGTTTTATCTGAAAGTTAACGAAGTTTACATCTGGTAAATAATTTGATTTGGATTTAACATTTTTGAACTGTATCGTATGTACCCTGCTCCCCGGCGACCCTGAAGTACCCCTAACAATACTTCCGCTGTAAATTTGACATGGTTCATCATAAATTGTTGAAATGGTGGCAGGACCGGACATGGTAATGGTTCCTGCACTTTGATCTAATGCGGTAATGGTTGTCCCCGGATTGATGCCATCACCCGTAATGACCTTACCTACTTCAAGTCCTACAAATTCATAAGGGCGGATATAACTTAGAATGTTGCTTCCGGTTCTCAACGAAGCAAGTACCACTCTGTAGCCGACAAGTTCTCGGGCAAAGCATGCTATAACTCCGTCATAAGCATTGTTAAATTGAATGGGACTAGATTCCATAAAAGCAATTGGCTCATCGCCAAACGTAATAAATCCGTTTGAACTTATTTTAAAATTCGTGTAAGGTATTCCATTAAAGAAAAATGGGAATGGAATCGAATTGTCGGGATAAGCAACTCCATCCATAGGATCATAAACTGTTGCTTCAGCTACAATAGTATCACCCGTAATTTCGGAATAGGTACCCGACACGTTACTAAACGTATAATCTGTAACATGTGCATAAACATTGATGAAAAAATAGAAAAAGAAAATTGCAGTTAAAAATGTCACTAAGCTTTTCATGGCTTTTCTCCGTCTTAAGATTAAATAATTATTTTGAAGGTAACTATCTGACGGGGAATCGAGCAGTTGTACTCCTGAAAATGATTTCTTTGAATTTTCAAACTTGTCTTCCAAAGACAATTCAAAAATTCAATAATCAAACAAGCAAGAGAAAGTTATTGGCAGGTGTCTATAGAATAGCTTTCTGATTTGTAAGTCTTCTATGCAGAATTTACAGAGTGCATGAAAGCACGTTGAGATAACACTGTTCTCAGAATTATTACTTTATTTATTTAAACTTAATGTTTTTTGAATTAATATCCAAACGTTGAGTGCCTTACGTGAAGGGTT
>JBDHXH010000141.1:0-4313 GCA_039810605.1 Ignavibacteria bacterium
TATTTGAAGAAGAAATAAAAACTTGCCAGTATGAAAAAAGTGTACGGCATATCCAACTGGAAGCGCTGCGAAAAAACAGTGAAGATAATATTAGATACAAAAATCAAAGCCGCATAGAACCCAGCAGAGACATTAAACAGAATCTGTCCCAGTTTCATGATGAGAAGAATGCATCCAAGAGAGAAAGAGAAGATTATGAGTTTCAGGACTATACTGCCCGAGCCAAACAAGAGACTTACAAAATACGCAGTCCAGATTAGCAGCGGAGGGTGAGAAGCTGAATAGAAGCCGCCGACTGAATGAGAACTCTGATCTGCAAAATCTCCGAAATGCTGAATTGAAAGGACGCGGGTTGCATACATACCTTCATCCCACGGCTGGATGTCCGAAGTGAAAAGAGATGGAAGCTTTACGATACACAAAAAAACAACAAGGAAAAAATAGAGCTTGTAAAAATTTTTCCGGTTGTCAATGTAATTCTGTAAACTGTTGTAAAGCTGCATACATTGCTCATCAGAAATTTATTCCGAGTGAGAAAGTGTTGCTTGTTCCGAATTCATCTTTGTAAGGAACAAATGCATAATCAACATCGAATGCCTTGTATTTGAAACCAATACCGGTAGTTAATCCGCGATTGTCATACTCGGTCTGATAACCGAGCCGGAGATAAAATATATTATTGAAACCTGCTTCTCCTCCGGCGTGGACATGAAATGAACCTCCGTCAAGAACTTTAAATCCGTCGAGAGCAAAATTGAAAGTAAATTTTTTCTTCGTAAAGCCATATCCTCCGCCAAGCCTCACGAGTGCAGGAAGTTTTGAACTCTGATTCTTCAATTCATTTACAGAGCCGATATTTGAAACTGCGAATGCAAGCGAATAATTATCTTTAGAATAACTTGTTCCGAAATCAAAGCCAAGTCCCGATGCTTCGTCAACATAAATTTTTTCAAACAAAAATTTTCCCGTGATACCGATTGAAAGGTTGGGATTAAGTTTGTATCCGAATGAAACGCCGGTGGAAAGATTTCTCGAGTCAAATTTTTCAATTGCTGCTCCTGGAATGTTTCGAACTTCGATGTCGTTAATGCTTGTCGTAATCAATCCGATGCCCATAGTAATTTTTTCACTAAGCGGAAACTTGACCGCGGCAAAGTCAGTATTCATATCCTGAACCTGAACGTTATGCATCAAAACCAGATTGCTTTTCATTCCGAAACTCAATCTTGCAGGATTGTAAATAAATGCTGTCGCGTCATTAGAAACAGCGGAGTATGCCTCGCCCATGGCAATTGCTCTTGCGCCTGCTCCGAATTTCAGAAAAGCAAGCCCCGTATTTGCAGCTCCGTCATTTTGTGAAAACGAAACGGAATAGTTAGCTATGACAAAAATTACCGATATGAGAATTCTGCTTTTCATGTCATTTAAATTTGAATGCAACACCGATATTCTGAATCGGGTCATGCGTGTATGGTTCAATCTGGAAAGAATAGTCCAGACCCAGGTTAATTGTTTTAGAAATATTTTTGTTCAGCCCGATTCCAAAAGAAGGTTTCAGGTTTCCGGTGAAATCATCTGCGGAAAAATCTATCCTGTCAAGGCCCGCTCTGAATTTCACCTGGCTGATTACATTAATTTCCACACCGAATCGAATCACTGAATTATTTTTATGATCTGGAACGACACCATTTGTATCCGGTTCACTTTCAGGATTAAAATATTGCTGCAAAGCCAGAGTTACCAGTCCTAAATTTTTTGGAAGGAGATAAGTTGCTCCCAAATCAGCAATGCGCGGGAATTTATCTTTGGTGGTATTTCCAAGAGAGCCGTATAATGATGATGTTTGCCATTCGTATTTTGCTCCAAGATCTCTTATCGCAAGTCCGAATGCAAGCTTGTCATTTGCTTTATACACCGCGCCGAGATCAATTGCAAACGAGGTCGCCGTAATGTCGGAGAAAAGTTTTGCATAATATAATTTAAATCCTATACCTGCCGAAAATTTTTCGCTCAATAGAAAACTTGTTCCAAGATAAAACTCATTTTCAAAAGTAGAGAACATGCCTATCTGTTTGGTATCGTTATCTCTCCCGTCAATGTCATTTACGCCGGCATTAATCCATGCGAGCGTTATCCCCGCTCCGCCGTCCTGCTGTTTGGGAAGTTTGAACTTCCTGGTAAATCCGACAAAATTTAATTTCCTGTCGAGAGATAAGAAAGTATAACCGAGATTGACAATACCGTTTTCCTGAAACGAGGCAAGCGAGGGATTATATATTCCGTTAATATCGCCGAAGATATCAGAGACCATCGCATTGCTCATAGATATTCCGCGTGCGCCGAAACCCATTCGCGAAAACGCTCCCGCATAGCTGCCAAGCTGCGCATTGCTTGTGCCCGTCACGGAAATAATTAACAATGATATTAAAACAAATCTCTTCAATCGTGTTTTATAAATAAAAAACTTTATCTTTTACAAATCTATAAACCGGTAACTCTTTCTTTCTCACTGCAGGAGCAGAATCTTTCCCCAAACGACATCATCATCATCAACCTCTACTCTATAGAAATATACTCCGTTCGCTACTCTTGAGCCGTTATCATTTTTTCCATCCCATGCGGTGAAAAGTTCATCGGCACCTGTTCGCGTTGCGTTTTGGATAACCGTTCTCACGGGATTCATTCCGAAATCAAAAATCTTAATTGTAATTTTTGCAGTCTGTTTATTCGTCTTATAAAAAATCCTGGTTACTTCGTCATCGGGAGAAAAAGGATTCGGCGCGGCGTAAGTTTTCAAATCAGATGAAAGATCTATCGGAGTAATTTCCCTGTAAATTCTCCATTTGCCAATCCATGGCTGACCCAGTTCCGTTGTCTGCAGCAGTCCGTCGGCGCTTCCGAAATAAAGCGTATCGCCGGTATGATTCCCCGCATAAAAAGAATTTGTTCTTAATTGATCTTTCGTTCTTTCATCGTAAATTATTCCGGGCTTTGCCCAGTTGAATACTCCGAAAAGACTTCTCCAGATTCCTGCATCGGTAAATCCATAGACAATTGAATCTTTGAAAGACATTCCGTTTGGCTTAATGTCACTAAGGGTGCTGAACCAGTTTACGCCGCCGTTTGAAGAATAGCTAAGAGCATCATATTCAGCAGTGGCTTCGGCCTGACGCGTCGCTCCCCAGATAACTACTTTGTTATTGAATCTTTGCACGTCGAGGCTGACTACAAAGTTTCCTGAAATGCCGTTGCCTGTTCCAAGTGAATCGGTATTCTGAAAATTATACTTGCGCCAGTTAACGCCCCAGTTTGTTGATTTATTAATTCCATCTGCTGTTCCTACATAAAGAGTTGAATCATTTGGCGATGTAATGGTAAAGACTCTGTGATTGAGGTTGTCTCTGGGGTTAAGGGAAAAATTATATCCGGTAACATTCACATTTATACTGTCGAGATTATCCGGAGGCAGAAGCACACGGTGCCAGGTTGCGCCATAGTCTGTGGTTTTCCTCAACCCTCCTGCGAATGAGCAAATCCAAATGGTATAATTTGATAAGTCATTTTGTGTCCTTGTAACTGCAATGTCATAAGAAAGATTTTGCTGTCTTACAACTACGGGCAAAGCATAAAGAGTATTGGCTCCGTAAACAATTGTCGAATCGGCTTGAGTATCTACAGGCTGCGGATAAGCGCTCCAGTTAAGACCGTAATCCGTTGATATTTTAATTCCTGTTCCGACCGGAATAGACTCGCCATTTATTTCCTGACTGACAGCGGTGGCAACGGCAATAACATTTCTGTTCAGATTAAATCCGGCAATATCGTCCTCTCCAAAAGGGTCAAGTCCTGTGTAGTACTGGAAGCTGTTAAAATTATCAATTGTCCTCATTAAACCGTTACCTGTTGCAATCCATACTGTATCTCCGTTTAGCAGAATGTCGGTTATGAAATTGCTTATCGGAGTTTTTGAAACATTGGGAGTAACCAATGTCATGAAAGTATTCGCGCCGTTTCTCTTTGATTCCTGCGGAGAATTTTTCAGCAGAGACGGAATGATATTGAAATCAATATTCTCGCGCAGACTTTGAGAGAAGCCGGCATTTGCAATTAGTAACGATAATATGAATAAATACTTTCGCATTGAATAATTATGGATTAGTCGGCTGAACAAATTTTATGCTGTCTTTAACCGGTGCGCTGAAAATATTTGAATTGTCTCTTGCCGTGAATTCATATTTAAAATATCCGTATGAAGAAGGATCACTGCTGTACGAAACGAAATTTGCAAAAAGAAATTCTCCGTTGCCGTTATA
>JBDHXH010000142.1:0-4291 GCA_039810605.1 Ignavibacteria bacterium
CTGTCAGCAAAAAACATATCTGTAAAGGAGCCACTTAAAACAACAAACCAGCTTTGACCTCCGTCGGTAGTTTTTCTGATGTAGTTGCCATCCTGCGTAATAAAGCCAATCCTGCTGTTAAACATATATATCTTATCCGGATTATCGCTTCCCAAATTTAACTGTTGTATCCAGTTTGCTCCGCCGTTTGTTGTGCGGAAAACACCGCCGTCAAAACCCTCATCATCTACTACCCAAATAGTATCATTATTCAAAACGCTGAGGTCTTTCAATTTTGCAGCTGACGGTGAGTTTACAGTTAACCAGTTCAAGCCTTGATTTGTAGTTTTGCATAAGTATGTCGTTCCTCCCCCACTACCACCGCAAGCATATCCTATACTTTCATTCACAAAATCCATTGATGTGAATCCTTTATCTACAACTAATGTAAAATTCCAGTTATCTCCACCATTCGTGGTCTTCAAAATGTAGCCTGTGTCACCAGGAGACAAATTATCTGTTGAAGCAAAGCCTATCAGACTATCTATGAAAGTAATATCTGTTATATGTCTGCCGTTCAAATCCGGCAGAAACTGTTGATACCATCCTCCCGGAGGATTGTGCGCGAAGTTGAAGGCGATGATGAATATGAAAATACTGATGTAGAAAACTACATTTGAAAAAATTGAAGCAACTTTTTGAAGGAGAGTCTTCATGAATGTAATTCCCCTGAATGAATTTGCTGCAAGCTACTCTTCACGAGGAAGTGAAGAAATGCAATAAGGACAGATTTATCATTATGAATCATTATGTATCAACATGAAGAATTATTAATAATCATCAATCAAAGCAATTGCTATAAGACTTTTTGCAGATAAAACATCTGATGTCACTTTATCAGCACCATTGGTTTTGTCTGAACAAATTTATTTGCTTCCAAGCGATAAAAGTAAATTCCGCTTGCAAGATTATTTCCTCTGAATTCAACCGTATATTTTCCTGCTGTTTTGAATTCATTGTTTACAAGTCTTGATATTTCTCTTCCGAGGATGTCATAGACAATCAGTTTCACTTTTCCGTCTTCGGGAAGCTCGAAATTTATTCTTGTAACAGGGTTAAACGGATTTGGATAATTTTGTGAGAGGGAGTATTCTGCCGGTATCAGATTTAAGACTTTCTCTCCATCTGTATTACCTTTCCTACCGAATATCGTTTTGATGTTGTCGCTGATGTTGCGTATATGCTCAATATTTGTTGAGGGCTTGAAGGTTTTAGCTATATCTTTGAGCGCTCTTCTTGTATTGAGTTCATCTTTTTCTCTGCGAGTCGCAACTCCTTCTTTGAGCTTTCGCTCAAGTTCAATTACTCCGGAGATGTCTTTCCTACCGGATTTCAAATATGAATTAATAGCATTTTCCTTTATTCTCTTTCGATCCCCCTGCGTGAATTTTGTCTTATCGTAAATGTCCTTAGGATCATCATTGAAAAATTCATTTAAGGAAACAGTTGAATTCTCAATCCCGTCGCCTTCTGACTGATTACCGATAATTGATAATTGATAATTTGAAGCGCCTCCTCCCTGTCCATTCAGCAGCAAACTCGCCGCTGCATAGTCCCAGCTTGCAGCAAGTGCTTCATAGCTGAAAGGATTTTGATTAATGATCTCCTGAAGCCCGTTCATCGCCGACTCATACATTCCAAGTGAGATCTTGCACTTCTGAACGAGATAGAATGCCTGCTTTACAAAATTTTCTTCTTCCGAATGATAAATTATGAACTCCTCGAGAAATTCTTTAAGATTCGCAATTCGGGTTGCATTCACATCTAAGATTGACTCCGACAAGTAAAGCTTGTTTAAAACACTTACATCACTCAAACTATCGAAGTGATGGGTTAGTAGATTTTTACAAATAGCGGAGACACTTTCATACTTCCTCTTCCGTAAATTTAAAGACAATGAATCAAGAATTGATTGACTTGAAACTACTTCAACTTCCAATTGATCATTAATAATTGATGATTGATCATTGGAAAAACCTCCTCCGCTTCCCGATGATTCCGAATATACAGAATCATATATCCCGTTGCCTAAATCAAAAGCTATTATTTCCGGTGGAACATAGTCAGCGCAATAATAAGGTGTAAATTCAAAGTCAAAGATATCCTGATTCATTGAAACAACATTGTAAACGGCAGCAGTATCCAGTTCTGAAATTCTGTAGCAGTTAAGTCTTGAATCTGCCTTTCCGCCGAATTCTTCATAAACCTCATCAGGTACGGTTCCAAAATAATGATTGGCATCACCGGGTTCATAATTCTTCAGATCAAAACTGTTATATCCCTTGTCTGCATAAAAGAATGAATTATCAAGCTCAATACAGGAAGTGTTTTCACCTTCGGTCGAGATGTGATTTAAACCACCCGTATAATATCCAAAATCAGGAGACAGATTAGCACTTGATGAGGCATACAGCAGCAGTCCTTTTGAATCTTCATTTCCTCCGTCAATTACATTGCCAAAGAGATCAATTGCTGACTCAATCTGTATCACTCCTGTTTTATATCCCGTGATTTCATTTTCTTTAATTGCTCCGCCTGTAACTCCCGAAAGAAGTATTGCCTGTGAACTGTTATCCGTATATGATTCGAACACATTATATTCTATCAACAGAGGGAATGTAGCAGCTCCCGTAGAGATTATCGAAACTGCAGGCATCTCGCCGGCATCCATTATGAAATGATTATAGCTGATGTAAACTTCAGGCGTTCTTGAAACCGAAGTATAACCGACTCTCAATCCTCCTGTCTTGATATCGAGCTCGGCAGTGAAACTGCTGTGAAGAACACAAATAAGCGGACAATTAATAATATCTGCGGCATAAGTGCTGTCAACGGGATAGGGCGAGATATTTTCAAAATAAGTCTGTGCAATGTAAACACTGTCGCAGCCTTCGAGTAAAATTCCATGCCAGAGTGTACCGTCTTTTCCTTTGAGAAAGACAGGAGCAGTTTCGATTAAAGGAAGAGTTCCGCTCACGAATGAACCGTCATTCATTACGATTCTTGCAGAGTCATTTGTGAAGTTGATGGTTGTGCCCGGTTTTATTCTAATATCTTTCCCGTTATTATATACTCCGGCTTTGCAGTCAAAAGAGAATCCGCCGCAGTTTTCATCAGCGACGAGCGTTCCGCCTTCCTGCATGACGGGTGCGAGCTTATAGAGTTTGCCTTCACCGGGAAGAAATTCTCCCATGCTAATATAAATATTAGAATCTTTATCAAATGTCCTTATTACACTATCTGTCTTAGCTTCAATTACTTTCCAATTGTTGAATCCTGAAAGTTGCAAAGAATCAAATTTGATTTGAAGATATCGTAGATCGCCATTTGCAGGTGTATCCTCTGGTGTGCATCTTTTATTTATAGCTACGAAGTATCTACTTTTCTCCAAAGGTTCAATGCTCAAATCGGGATTAAAAAATCCAAACTCCCAGTATTTTGTCTCGTCAAGGTTAATAGAAACATAATTGTATGGTGATTTCGGATCACGGTATATACTTTTCAAATCCTTTATATACTTGAAAGGCAATCCATCAACATCTACGGTTCTGTTATCATCATGAACAAGACCATTCTCGTCATAAATGTATTTTCCTATTTTTATAAGTGAACTGTCAAGGCTTTTTATTCCATTCCATTTATTTTGATTATAATAATTGTTATATCTTGGATCATAAAAATTAGATTGAAGCATTCCCCACAGGAAAAGAGAATCTCCCGATGTAGTATTTACTTTTTTCTCGCTGTTGTAGGCAAAATGGAAAATATGTTTAGCTCCGTATGTTAATGCAAGGTAGCACTGAAGACTTATCTCTTCATTTGTTGGTTCTCTAAGTGTTGGATATTGAAGTCCCGGATCATTTACAAAAGGATGTTCAAAATTGTGTATTTGAGTAGCAAATGAAAAAACAATATTCTTATCTTTCGAAAAATCCGATACATTTTTATACTGACTTATGATGTTTCTGCTTATCAGACTGCTATTCAATGACTGGTTGTAAGACCCTGCATTCGACGCCTTTTGGTAATGAACAGTACCTGCATAAATATCGGAGTCCGGCAGTGAGAGATTATGCGGAATTGGTTCGCTGTCGTAGACAGGATATTTATCAACAAGCATTATGTCAGTATTTACATTTTTATCATAGAGTGAATTATAAAGTTCATCATCATCCGGCAGATTCCTCAACCCGCTCCAATATCCCTTTGTGCAGTCTTCGCACGTCACGGATATAACTCCCGTATTGGGATT
>JBDHXH010000143.1:0-4171 GCA_039810605.1 Ignavibacteria bacterium
AAGTGAAGAGAGTAAAAGCAGAAACAGAAAAATTATCTTTCGCAAGTTTTAATTGTACCTTTTTCTGTTCTTCAGATAATCAACAAAAATATGCTGACCAAGTTTGTCAAGATCAGAGTAATATGCTTTACCGTTATTTGCTCTTGTAAATTCTTCAACGAAGTTAACAAGATAATAATCCTGCGCAATCATGAATGTAGTAATCTTAATTTTATCCCTTCTGCAGGCCACCGCTTCATCGAGAGTCTTATTCACAATCCGCGGATCCAGGCCAAACGAATTCTTATATATTCTTCCGTCGTCCGTGAAAAGGGCTGAAGGTTTTCCATCAGTAATCATGAAGATTTGTTTATTGGCATTTCCTTTCTTCTTCAGTATTTGCCTCGCCATCCTCAAACCGGCTTTTGTATTTGTGTGAAATGGTCCGACGTTAAGAAAAGGCAAATCTCTGACGCTTACTTCTTTTGCATCATCGCCGAATACGACTATGTTGAGCTTGTCCTTGGGAAATTTTGTAAGAATCAGTTCAGACAGTGCCATCGCAACTTCCTTTGCGGGTGTAATCCTGTCTTCGCCATAGAGTATCATGCTGTGTGAAATGTCAATCATAAGAACAGTCGCACAGCTTGCCAGATGTTCCGTTTCATATACATCTATATCTTCCTCTGTAAGTCTGAAGTTGTCAATATCAGATTTGACAAACGCATTTTTTATTGTTGATGTAAGATCAATGTTTGTAATTTGATCTCCGAATTCATACTTCTTTATCTCGCTCAATTTCTCGACTCCCCTGCCGGTCTTATTCGTCTCGTGAAACCCGGTTGTATCAGGCTTCATTCCCGAAAATATTTTCTTCAGGGAATCACTGCGGATTTTCTGCGAACCTTTCGATGTGAGAACTTTAATTCCTTCTTTCTCGGCAATGTATCCCTGCTTTTTAAGTTCGTTGACAAAATCATCGAATGAAAGATCTTTATCAAAGAGCTGATATTCACGGTCAAGTTGTTCAAGCCATTCGAGGGCTTCATCAACATCTCCGTTTGTCTGCAGCAAAATATAACTGAATATTGATACAAGATTCTCAAGCCGCTTTTCATCGGTCATTGAATCAGGACGCCATTTCGAATATTGGATGTGAAGCATTTGCATTAAATCGTTTTCCGAAAAATTATTTTATGAATAATTTCAGCTTATCCGACTATCATATTAAACATCTTGAAAAACATCGTCGGATAAATTCCGAAAACTATTGTTCCGATTACAGCCAGCACTGTTGCAGCCACTCCGGAATTCGAGAAAGAGATTTTCTCTTCGGCAACGATTCCTTGAGAAGGCTCAAGCCACATATATACTATCACCTTCAGATAATAGTAAACACCGACCAGGCTCAATAAAATACCGACTATAGCAAGCCATATCAAATTTGCTTCTATCGCTGCGTAGAATAAATAATACTTTCCCCAGAAACCAGCAAATGGCGGAATGCCAGCAAGTGAAAACAGAAAAAGAGTCATGTAAGATGCGATCACCGGATTTCTTTTCCCCAGACCTTTGTAAAACTCGAGATCAATATTCTTATAGTCTCTTGAGCCGTCATCTCTCTTCTCGAGAATTGATGCTACGACAAATGCTCCAAGCTGCATGAAGGTGTATGCAATAAGATAATATGCGATGCCCTTCAGTGCAAATTCATTCATTGCAGCCACACCGACAAAAATATATCCCGCGCTCGCAATAGAAGAATAAGCAAGAAGCCGCTTAATGTTAGTCTGTGCAAGAGCAATGACATTTCCATAAAGCATAGTCGCTACTGATGCAATTGAGAATATTACTTTGAAGTTTGGGACCTTGACTGTCAAAATTACAGGAAGTATTGTTGCAACTGCTGCTATCTTTCCTGCGGTTGAGAGCATTCCCGATATAACGGTAGGTGCTCCGTCATACACGTCGGGAATCCACATGTGAAAAGGAAAAATGCCAATCTTAAACAGGAACCCGATTAAGAATAGTGAAAGTCCAATTAGGAATACATAATTTCCGAAGATTTTCGGATTGTTGTATATCAAAGTAAGATTCGTTGTCCCGGTACACCCGTATATAAGCGCTATTCCGTATAATATAAATCCTGTCATGAAAGCTCCGAGCAGAAAGTATTTAAGCGCGCTCTCATTTGATTTCTGCCTCAACCTCAAGAATCCGGCAAGGACATAAAAACAGATTGACATCAGTTCCAGTCCGATAAATATAATCAAGATATCATTTGCAAAAATCATGAGCAGCATTCCCAGCAGTGAAAAAAGTATGAGCGAATAATATTCACCGAAGTTGATCTTCTCCTTTTCTATGTACTGCTTTGATGCAATGACAGTTATCAGTATTCCTGTCAGAATAATCACGCTGAACATGATCGCAGAGTTGGTAATGCGCAGGTATTGATTGAAAACAACTATTTCCCTATTCAGATGACTGAAAGAAGTAACGATTGCTGAAAGCAGCGACAAAATGCTGAAGCCAAAGATTATGGTTTCACTCTTCTTGAATATGACTTCTAACAGTAACACCAGAGTTGCCGCAGAAGCAATTATCAGAATTGGTATTACATCATTAAATTCTTTGAGCTGTATCATTAATTAATAAACTTTATTTATAGTTAATTTTGAAGTTGTAATTTTCACTTTTGCTCCGTCACCGCGCAAAAGCTCGAATGAAAATTCTGCTTGAGAAGGTGCAGTTTCGGATTTGCTGACATACATTTCGTCTTCAGACGGATAAATGCTGATGTTCACTATTCCCTGATTTACTTCCGTTTGCTCGGTCTTAATTTTTTTTCCCAATAGTGTATCTGTATCCGTTAATATCTTGAAATTGTTTACTTCAAATTTGTCATTTGAATTTTTCTTCTCGGTTGTCAGGTTAATGTAGAACCTGAATACATTTGAATTCTCTCCCCCTCCCGGCATCAGGTCAAGCCATGCCTCGGCTCCTGTAATCCTTACAGTCATATCCTTTCTCACATTCGCATTATTCGATGCAGAACAACCTGCAAAGAAAAGCAACAATATCACGGGAGCTATGTTTCTCATTTGCAAAACCCTAAATTTGTAAAATGCAAAAATTATCAATGCACCAATTACATCTGCCGCCCAGTCGGCGAATTCACAACTCCTCAATGGAACAAAATACTGATGAATCTCATCAGTGGCTCCATACAAAGCCGTAAATAGAAGCGCAAACTCCAATGAATATTTGTGCAATGTAATATATTTGCTCTGATATTTTAAGGAATAAAAAAATAGAGCGAACATTACAGCATAAATTACCGCGTGAACTATTTTGTCGCTTAAATCAAACTCAACTTTAGGAAAATTATCTCCGGGGATGGAGGAAAGGATGAATATTAATATGCAGTAAATGACCAGTGCAGAGTGATAAATTTGAGGTTTAATTTTCAAACTGCGCTTAAACTTTTCTTCACAACAGGAATCATCGGAATTAGATCACCGGCAATTGTCGAATTCGTCCCGTATTCATAAAATAAATTGTCTCCGCATCTTCCGTGAATATACGCGCCTGCAATTGCGCTGTCCATCAGACTCATACCCTGTGAAAGAAGACTTACTGTAATTCCCGAAAGCACGTCACCCGAACCCGCCGTTGCAAGATTCTGATGACCCGTGGAGTTAATGTAAAATTCATTGCCGTCGGTGATAACTGACGGTGCATTCTTCAGCAGCAAAACAATTTTATGCTGCTTCGCAAATTCAAAAGCATATTCATAAAAATTATTTTTGACTTCTTCGGTATCCACATTCAGCAAATCAGCAAATTCGCCGATATGAGGAGTCAAAATTACTTTCCTGTTTTTTAAAACACTTAAATTATTCTTTAATGCACGAAGTGCGTCTGCATCAATGACAAAATTGAGATTGTTGTCTTTCAAAATTTTCCTCACAACCTGCATTGTTTCCGGATTGCGGGATAATCCCGGACCGAGCAAAACCGCGTCAGCCCATTCAAGCTTCTCTTTCATCTGTCCGAGGCTCTCAAGTGAAAGACTTTGATCTCCGGTTTCCGGTAACGGCAGTTTCATCACTTCCGTCAGTTTCATTTCAAACACGTCTCCCAGAGAAGATGGATGTCCGAGAAACACTGCGCCGCTTCCCGTTCTCAT
>JBDHXH010000144.1:0-4151 GCA_039810605.1 Ignavibacteria bacterium
ACTTTGAAAAGAAGCTGGGACAGATTTCAGATTCCGCTTCCGTTCAGTCTTTGCAAAATTACATTCGGCGACAAATTCTATTATGAAAAATTGCTCGAGAATGATGAATTGCAGAATTTCAAGCAACAGATTGCAACCCAAATGTCATAAATCACGAAATCAATTATTCCAAAGAAAAACTTTATAATCCGCACTACTGAAAATTTTAAAGATCATATTGATTCCTGTGTCGCTCGCCTATGAGTTTGCAATGACAGTCAGAAATAAATTGTATGACTCCGGCATCCTGAAAACTCATACTGTTTCCGTTCCTGTCATCTCTGTGGGAAACATAACAACCGGAGGAACTGGCAAGACTCCCATGATTTCTTTTATAGCTAAACATTTCTTGAAGCAAGGAATGAAAGTTGCAGTAATTGCAAGAGGTTATAAGCGAGAATCTAAAGATATTCAGACATTGTCTGCCTCAAATAAGAAGGAGCCGAATACAGAATTGTTTGGGGACGAGCTTACGATGTTGTTTGAGGAAATGAGAAATAATCATGGCAACAGATTTTACATTGCCGCAGCAGCAAACAGGGTAAAAGCAGCAGAGATTCTTATTGAGATGTATAAGCCGGACATAATACTGCTTGATGACGCTTTTCAGCATCGAAAAATCAAGCGCGACATTGACTTAGTAATGATAGACGCATCAGACTTCTCGCACAATTCATCGTCAACTAAATACACAATTCCCTCCGGCAAACTCCGTGAAAGCATCTCCGGACTTCACCGCGCCGGTTTAATGATCCAAAACAACAAGACGGAAAAGTATGACTGTATTGCTTCTATCGGGATGAACAAGAAATCTTCCTGCATCATCGGATACAAAACAGAGTATATTATGGATTTCAAAAATGATATTTTGCAAAATCGTGATAGTAAGAAAGCAATTGTATTTTCGGGCATTGCCGAACCCGCTTCTCTAACGGCTCTGATTAATGCAGAAGGAATCACGATAGAAAAGAATGTTAGATTTGCAGATCACCATGTCTATACTGATCGTGACATTGAACAATTGACGAAAACATTTTCGGGAGACAATATTTTCATAACTACCGAAAAAGACTTTGTGAAAATCCGGGAGTTCAAAGATTTCATAAACAAATATCCGGTCTATTATCTGAAATTGCGAATTGAGTTTGAAAAAAATGAAGATATATTCTTCAATATGTTAAATAAATTTTTGGGATGAAAACGGCAATTGTCAAATCTGAATCGAAATTCGACCGATACACGGGTTGGCTTGAAAATTTCGGACTAAGTTTCGAAGTACTGGACCATTCCGAAAGCGGAGACGGTATTGGGAAACTTGAAGAGTGTTCCGGGATAATTTTCACGGGAGGAGTTGATATCTATCCCGAATTATATTGCGACTGGGATACGCCGGAGACAAAAGGGACGTATAATCCGGAGCGTGACGGGTACGAGTTAAAGTTGATGGGCAAAGCATTCGAGAGGAAGATTCCCATGCTTTGCATTTGCAGAGGAATGCAACTGCTTAATGTATTCTATCGGGGCAGCCTGATATTTGACCTGGAAGAAATGCGCGGAACAAATCATAGAAAAGTTGCACCGACACAGGACAGACTTCATTACATTAACATCTATGGCGGAACAATGCTTCATGAAATACTTGGTCTTGAACACGCGGAAGTTAACAGCTCTCATCATCAGGCTGTTGACCGTCTCGGAGAAGGTTTGATAGCAAGTTCAAGATCTGAAGACGGTATCATAGAGTCAATTGAATTTGCAGATAAGACAGACAAATCTTTTCTGATAGGCATACAATGGCATCCTGAACGATTTGCGGATTTCAAAAACCCTGTTTCAAAAAATATTATTGAAAGATTCATTGAAGAAATTTCCAAAGTAAAATTACAGAATGTCTGACCTGTTACGCAGAAGTTTCATTTTGTCCATATTAGCCTTCGCATTTTCCGTGACGTTCTATTCGTGCACATCATCAAATGTGAATATTACAGAGTCTGACATTACATTCGGGCAGTTAAAAAAGCTCGTGAATGAAAATTCTAAAAAACTGCATTCGCTTGACGCCGACGGGGACATTTCAATTGAATCGCCTAACATAAGCAACTCGGGAACGATCACTGTGAGCATCCGAAAGCCGGACAGCGTTTTTACAAAACTCGAAGGTCCTTTTGGTGTTGACGTCGCAAACGTACTGATAACAAGGAATAACTTCATTTACTACAATGTAATGGATAACAAAGTCATAACAGGTCCTTCCACTCAAAGGAATCTCGGAATTATAATGCGCGTTAAAATGGATTTTGACGATGTACTCAATGCGTTCTCCGGAAAATTTACTTTCGATGACGACACACTTGGCAACGCAAAAATTGAAAAGGCTGATGACAATTATCTTGTAACCATAAACACTCCAAACGAAATGAAAAAGTACTGGATCAATGCCGATAACTTTTATGTTACAAAACTCGGAACGTATGATAGGAGCGGAGGTACAAAACTGGAAATTGTTTATGAAAATTTTTATCAAAGCGATGATATTTTCTTTCCGAAGAAAATTACAATCAACCGACCAAAGGAAAATCAGAATATCTGGCTGACCTATTCCAGAGAAAAATTCAACGGGGATAAACTTACATTCAAGCTAAAGATTCCGAAGAGTGCGAGAAAAATAAATTGGTAAGTAGCGGGATTTTTTCTTCTGTCAATAAAATTGTTCCCTTGTATAAATTATGCAGATAGAAACAAAACAATTCGGGGTTTCCGTAATCCTCACATTATTCAACAGCAAAGAATTTTATATGCGCGCGCTGAATTCCATACTGAATCAGTCATTTGCAGATTATGAAATCTTGATCGTTGATGACGGAAGCACAGATGGGATTGAAGTCTCGCTGTTTCCTATTCTGAAGAAATGTAATTTCATAAAGTATGTAAGGCACCCGAACAGAAAACATCCTCTTTCTTTGAATACCGGTATTAAGGTTTCTTCCGGATCGTTTATCTCTTTCATAGATTCTGATGACGAATATGAAGCCGACTTCCTCAAGAAGCGAATGAACTTTTTTCTGGATTACCCGGAGACAGATTTATTGTATTCGCCTGCCCGTCTTGTCGGTGATGAAAAAAATTTCTACGTTCCGGATGCGAATGACGTTACCAGGCTCATTCATATAAATGACTGCATAATCGGAGGCACCTTTTTCGGAAGAAGAAACGTGTTTGAAGAACTTGGCGGCTTCAGCGATGTTTATTCTCATGATTCGGATTTCCTCTCAAGAGCATCATCAAAATTTAAGACTGTGAAGTTTGATTCCGCAGATTATATTTATCACAGGGACAATCCGGAAAGCATTACCAATAAAATGAAATCGTTCTCCGAACTGAAATGACTACTGAAGAAAAAATCATGATGCAATGCATTGAGCTTGCAAAAAGAGGAGAAGGATTTGTATCACCCAATCCTCTTGTCGGATGTATAATATTAAAAGATGGAAATATTATCGGAAAGGGTTATCATAAAAAGTTCGGCGAAGCTCATGCTGAAGTTAACGCAATAGCAAATGCAAAGAGAAATGGTTTCTCTCCCGAAGGCTCCGAAGTTTATGTGAATCTGGAACCCTGCGCTCACAGCGGCAAAACGCCTCCCTGTGCGGATCTCCTCATTTCTGAAAAAGTGTCGAGAGTATTCATCGGGATAAAAGATCCTTATGAAAAAGTAAACGGACGCGGAATCAAGCTACTAAAGAAAGCGGGCATTGAAACAGTTACAGGAATTTTGAAGGACGAATGCACAACCCTTAATAGATTCTTTATCAAATTTGTAACAAAAAAACTTCCGTATGTCTCTCTTAAAGTCGCACAAAGCATTGACGGCAAAATCGCCCTCAACAATTACAAATCCAAATGGATAACGGGAGAGTCGTCAAGAAAATTTGTACATCAATTGAGGAGTGTATATGATGTTGTAATGATCGGTAAAAATACTGCTAAATTTGACAATCCTTCTTTGACGGTAAGGGAAGTGAGAGGAAGGACGCCTTACCGCATTGTTATAGACAGAAACTCTGAACTTCCGCAGAACCTCAAACTGTTTACTGATTTTGAAAAGGAAAAGA
>JBDHXH010000145.1:0-4028 GCA_039810605.1 Ignavibacteria bacterium
AAAGCATTCTACTTTGCATTTGCGGAGGGGTTTGATTATTTTTAAGAAATAAACTTTAACAATTTTTAATAACCATAGATGCCTTTAAGACACAAATCTGCGCAAAAAAGAGCGCGACAAACAGTTAAGAGAACCGAAAGAAACAAAAGATACAAAGCCTTGATAAAAGGTTCTGTTAAGAAAGTTTACGATAAGAAAGATAAAGCAGAAGCTGAAACTGAATTGCGAAAGACTGTTGCCGTTCTTGACAGAGCCGCAGTGAAGGGTATAATTCACAGAAATAAAGCCGCCAATCAGAAATCGAAACTTACAAAGCACGTCAGTAAGATAGCCAAGTAAATCGGATATGCATCGGGTAATGCCCGCTTCAGCGGGCTTTTTCATTTGTTAAGGTATGTGATTTTGTTTTCAGTATAAACTCGAAGCGCCGACAGGAATTCTGTCCATCCGCTGCAGTCTGCAAAAGCGCTCTTCACTCCCTTTTCATTCATCTCCCATCCTGTTTCCTTAATTCGTAATTTTACTTTTCCGTTTACATTCTCAAATTTGAATTCGGCTCTTACCCTGTAGTCAACTTCAAAACCGTTCCACTCAAAAATTATTTTTTCGTTAGGATATACTTCAATAACGCTTATCAATGCTGCTTCCTCTCCCCATACCCAAAGCACTTCACCGCCTTTATCCAAATCTCTTCTTGCATCAGTCGTAAAATATTTTTTCACATTATCTGCTTTGCAAACATTATCCCAGACTGTCTCAATGTCAGACCGGATCATAGTTCCTACCGTGAAGTGAACATCGCCGGGGCATGAATGTTCATGAAGCGGATTGAAAATATAATTTTTCATTGTGAATTATTTTTTAAATGCGATGACGTCTATTTCGACCCTCGCATCTTTTGGGAGTCGTGAAACCTCGACCGTAGATCTCGCCGGTGGATTCGAACCGAAATACTCTCCGTAAATCTGATTCACTGAATTGAAATCAATCATATCCTTAAGATATATCGTCGATCGGATGACATTATCCAGCGAGGAGCCATTATCTTCAAGGATGTTTTTGATGTTAGCAATGACTTTCCTTGTTTGTTCTTCAATTTCGGCAGAGACCATTTTTCCTTCCGTATCGAGAGCGATCTGACCTGAAGTGAAAATCAGATTTGCAAACTCAATTGCCTGGGAATATGGTCCTATAGGCAGTGGCGCTTTATCCGAATGGATTATTTTTTTCATATTTGAATTCTGTTGTATAAAATTGTTCGACGATCAGGAAATCTTATCCACAATTCTTTCAAGGTCATCATTTGAAAAATATTCTATTATGATTTCGCCTGAAAATTTTGATTTTCGCTTTATTGAAACCTTTGTTCCGAAAAAATTACGGAGCTTGTCTTCAATATCCTGAAGATAAGGATCATATATTTCTCCGAGCTTAATTCTCTTTTTGCGATGTCTTTTTACTGCGGGTTTAGTGATCTCTTCGAGATTTTTTACGGATATGTTTTCATTGATTATTCTCTTCCATAAGACTAACTGGTCGTCAATGCTATCAATTCTAAGGAGCATTCTTGCATGAGCTTCCGTGAGTTCATTTTTTCTCAATGAGATTTTTATTTCCACAGGCAATTTCTGAAGCCTCAAAAAATTTGCAACAGTGCTTCTTTGTTTCGTTACTTTTTCTGCGATTTGCTCCTGTGTGAGATTGAAATCGGAAAGCAGTTTCTGATAGGAATCGGAAAGCTCCATAGGGTTGAGGTCTTCGCGCTGAATGTTTTCTATGAGAGCGAGTTGAAGTAGTAGATTCTCATCTGTTTCGGAAAGTTTTTCATAAAGCGTAGCCTGAATCTTTTCAAGCCCGAGCAGTTTAACTGCTCTCAATCTTCTTTCTCCTGAAACCAGAAGATAGCCTTCATCAGTTTTCTTTACAGAGATAGGATTGATCAGTCCAATCTCCCTGATCGAATCGGCGAGCTCTTTTAATTTTTCCTCATCAAAATTTTCTCTCGGCTGAAGCGGGTTGTGCCTGATCTTTCCGACTTCAATCTCCAACGCTCCGGAACGGAAATTTTCTTCTACAATTTTCAGGTCAACATTTTTTTCGGAGAAAATTGCCGAGAGACCTTTGCCAAGGACCGATTTGTTTTCCATCTGATTAATTGAATTTGACATAACCTCCCTGATCGGGATTCTCATTTTCCGCCGGCATTCCGTTTCTTACGAGGAATTCCTTTCCGAGCTCAAGGTAATTAAGCGCACCGGTAGAGGCAGGATCGTAAATGATTATAGGCTTTCCGTAACTCGGAGCCTCCCCGATTTTAACGTTGCGGAAAATCTTTGTATTGAAAACTTTTTCGCCAAAAAATTTCCTAAGTTCAGATTCAATCTGATTGGAAAGTTTCAGCCGTGAATCGAACATGGTAAGAAGATATCCTTCTATGTTTAAGGACGGATTAAAAATATTCTTAACGTTCTTAATTGTATTTAAAAGCTGCGATAGACCTTCAAGCGCGTAGTATTCACATTGAACAGGAATAAGCAGCGAATGGGCGGCAGTCAACGCATTGACAGTGATCAAGCCCAGGGAAGGGGGGCAGTCAACAAAAATGAAATCGTATTTTTCACCCGTCGGATTGTCGTTCAGAAAATTACTTATCTTATTTCTTAGAATACTCTCGCGAGAATTCATTTCGACAAGTTCAAGTTCTGCCGCAACGAGATTAATATTTGAAGTAATGATATCAAGATTGGTAACCTGCGTCTTCTTTATGCACTCGCCGATTGTCCGGTTGGAAATAAAAATTTCATAAGTAGAAAGCCCGTCAATGGCTGCATCAAGCCCGAGCCCAGAAGTTGCATTGGCTTGCGGATCGGCATCAATCAGAAGAACTTTCTTTCCTCTTGTTGCAATTGAAGTCGAAAGATTAATTGCGGTTGTAGTCTTGCCGACTCCGCCCTTCTGATTCGATATTGAAATTATTTTAGTCAATGAGTCTGTCCTGTTTCGAAAACTTTGATCTTAATTAAATTTATATCACAAAATTACTGCAGATTTTTTTGTCTCATAACTTTGCATCGCAATCATTACAGGGTTAACTTCTCTCCGCTCTTCATTGCAATACACTTCCGCCCTATTGATTCTATTTTTCTTTTAAAATCGTTTGCGTCTGCTCTTATTATGTCGAAAGTGTTGTAATGTATCGGCACTACTGTTTCTGCATTGAGAAATTCCGTAGCTTTGACAGCATCATCAACATCCATAGTGAAGTTGTCTCCAATCGGCAGAAATGCCAGATCTATTTTATTCATTTCGCCTATGAGTTTCATATCATAAAAAAGAGCTGTATCGCCTGCATGATAAATTGTTTTGCCTTCCGTAAAAATCAATGCGCCGGCAGGGTTTCCCGTATAGATGCCGCCCGGAAGAGATGATGAATGATGCGCAAGCGTGAGTTTCACTTTACCGAATGAAAACCTGCGGGAACCTCCGAGATTCATTCCGTGAACCTTCACTCCATAACCGTCAAGATAATCCGTAAGCTCGACCATCGCAATTACCAACGCCCCGTTAGCTTTTGCAATTTCGATCGTGCTGCCAAAATGATCACTGTGACCGTGTGTAAGAATAATGTAATTACATTTCGCATCACCTGTATTCATATCGCATAAGGGATTTCCTTCAATGAAGGGATCAACGTAAATGCGGTCTTCACCGGATTTAATTTCAACAAATGAGTGCCCGTGATAAGTGATTTCAAGCATTGTCTTGTAGCATTCAAATTACCATTAATAAGGTTTTATTTCAATTTTAATTAAACTGCATTGTAAAGCAACTAAGCATGTGCAAAATACAAAAATCCCCATTCCGACATTTGCATATTGTTCCGTATTTCTCTTTGGTCACCCGGTAGAAAAAGAGTACTTCTGTCCAAATTTGTTTTGAAATCGAGTAATCACTTAGAAAGTATATCAAAATCGGAAGCTAAAATATTTTTTTGAAAACAAACCCGCCTGTGAAAAATTGCCGATAAG
>JBDHXH010000146.1:0-3846 GCA_039810605.1 Ignavibacteria bacterium
AAGAAAAGAAAAAAGAAGCAAAAAAGAAAAGAAAAGATTCCTACTACTACGGTAACATTTAATTATGAGGCAACTGGCTGCTTTTCGGCTATCAAGTAAGAGAAGGTAATGCAATAGATGATTGGTCAAAAATAAATATTGCGGAAGAGACATTGTTCGAAATCATTTCGTGTCAAAACCGTTTAAAACGGTTTTGCCCCTTCCATTACTCACAGACCAATGCCCATCAACTCTCTATCCGTTCCTGCATCCCGCAAATTAAGAAGAATCGCTGCCATAAATTATTTTAAACAACTGTGATAATTTTCTTTTTTCATTTTTTCCTGCATTTCAGCTATCAAGTAAGAGAAGGTAATGCAATAAATGATTGGTCAAAAATAAATATTGCAGAAGAGACATTGTTCGAAATCATTTCGTGTCAAAACCGTTTAAAACGGTTTTGACCCTTCCATTACTCACAGATCAATGCTCATCAACTCCCTATCCCTTTCTGCATCCCGCAAATTAAGAAGAATCGCTGCCGTAAATTATTTTAAACAACTGTGATAATTTTCTTTTTTCTTTTGCCAATTTCCTTTCTGGTTTGAAATTCTACCAATAAAAATTTATTTTTGGAGACTTTAAATTAAAGGGCGATTAGCTCAATTGGCTAGAGCACCTCGCTTACACCGAGGGGGTTTGAGGTTCGAGTCCTTAATCGCCCACAATTACGACAAACTTTCGATTCCCTCTTCATCCGGAATCTCAATCCATAAGGAGTTCTTTCCTTCTAAAGCATAACCACGATTGAATTTTGTAAAGCAAAATTTGTCCCGATGAAAAGTAAGCTGCTATTCCTTTTATCACTCGTTGTTATCTTCTTCCTGAATTTTTTTGTTGAAAACATTGACCCTTATTATTATACAATAATAATCTATATCGGCATTAACATTATTCTTGCCACAAGCCTCAATCTCATTAACGGTTACACAGGTCAATTTTCACTTGGCCATGCGGGATTTATGGCAATCGGAGGCTATCTTTCAATTGCCATATCTGCTTACTTTGCTCCGTTCTTTATCAATACTTTCGGGACGGGCGCAATTGGAAGTTCAATATCTTTCATTATCGTATTAATTATCGGCGGATTGGGAGCTGCAATTGCAGGCGTGATTGTCGGCGTTCCGTCTCTGCGTTTGAAGGGTGATTATCTTGCAATTACAACTTTAGGATTTGCGGAAATAATAAGGGTTATAATACAAAGTCTTGATGTCGTCGGAGCTTCACAGGGATTCAGAGGTGCATATATATTTGCAAATGGATTGAAAGCTGCAGATATACCTGCCGAATTATCCAACGAGCCGTATGTATTTTACTCCATTCCAAAGTATACAAATTTTTTCTGGACATTTATGTTTGTTGCAATAATTATATATTTCATTCACAATCTTATTAACTCGACTTATGGCAGAGGATTTTTAGCCGTTAAAGATGATGAAGTTGCTGCCGAGTCAATGGGAGTGAATACAACTAAGTTTAAAGTCATAGCGTTTGTGAGCGGAGCATTCTTCGCAGGGATTGCAGGAGCCTTGTACGGACATTTCAATCTGTATCTGAATCCTGAAGATTTTAATTTTTTGAAATCAGTTGAAATTGTTGTAATGGTAATTCTGGGTGGAATGGGAAGCATGATAGGAGTAATTATTGCTGCGGTTATTCTTACGATTTTACCGGAGTTGTTAAGGGGCGTTGCAGAATACAGAATGATTATTTATGCTTTGCTGCTTATCATTATGATGCTGACAAGACCGCAGGGATTATTCGGAGTTAAACTTCGCAAACAAAAACCAACTCCCATAAAATGAAACTCCTTGAAATAGACAATTGCACGATGCGCTTCGGGGGCTTGACTTGCGTGGATAGGTTAAATTCTCATGTTAGCGGTGGCGAACTTGTAGGCATGATCGGTCCAAATGGAGCCGGAAAGACAACTGTATTTAACATCATTACCGGTGTATATAATCCTACTGAAGGTGATGTGAGATTTACAGGGAAGAGTGTTGTTCCGTTTAAACCATATCAGGTTGCAGATCTCGGAATCAGCAGGACATTTCAGAACATAAGATTATTTCAAAGTCTTAGTGTCAGAGATAATATCAGAATTTCTTTCATAAAAAGCCTTAAGGCAGGTTTCTTTGATTCGATAATTCAACTGAAGCATTTCAGTAATGAAGAAAAAGAATTTGATGAAAAAATAAATGAACTCCTGGAAATCTTTGGATTGATTGATGTTGCCGACGAGTATGCAAAATCACTTCCCTATGGAGAACAGCGGAAAGTTGAAATCGTTCGCGCCCTTGCGACATCTCCCAAACTGCTTCTTCTTGATGAGCCCGCTGCAGGAATGAACCCCACTGAAAAAATTGAACTTATGAATCTGATTAAGATGGTAAAGGATAAGTTCGATATTTCAATTTTGCTCATCGAGCATGATATGAAAGTTGTAATGGGAGTGTGTGAAAGAATCTTTGTTCTCGATCATGGTCAGAAGATTGCCGAAGGTAAGCCCGAAGAAATAAAAAGGAATCCCAAAGTGATAGAAGCATATCTGGGGGAAACGCATGCTTGATATTAAAGATCTCCACGTGAACTATGGAGCTATCAAAGCGCTCAAAGGTATAAGCCTTACTGTTAAAGAAAAATCAATTGTCACATTGATTGGGGCAAACGGAGCTGGTAAGTCAACTTTATTAAGGACAATTTCTTCATTACTCAAACCCCAATCCGGTTCAATAAATTTTCTTGGGGAAAATATTAATGAACTACCACCTGATAAAATAGTACAGCTTGGGATTTCCCATGCTCCGGAAGGCAGAATGATATTCTCAAATCTGACAGTGAAGGAAAATCTCGAGATGGGAGCCTACATTAGAAAAGATAAGCAGCAGATTAAAGATGATTTGGAATTTATTTACGTGTTGTTTCCGAGAATCAAAGAGAGATTAAAGCAACCCGGCGGAACTCTAAGCGGCGGAGAGCAGCAGATGCTGGCGATTTCAAGGGCAATAATGTCAAAGCCTAAATTGCTTTTGCTCGACGAACCATCCTTGGGTATTGCTCCAATTCTTGTTAAAGTAATTTTTGAAAAAATTGTTGCTCTGAACAAAGATACCGGATTGACTATACTTCTTGTTGAGCAAAATGCTAACATTGCATTATCAATTGCTGATTATGCTTATGTTATGGAAACCGGACAAATCATTCTTGAAGGGAAAGCCGAGAGCCTCGCCAAAAATGAAGAGGTAAGAAAAGCATATCTTGGAGAATGAATCCCGGATACTTCATATTGCAGGTAAACTTACAAATTTTATAAAAAATATTTTTTTATTAAACTAATATACTGACATGAAATTAGCAGACAGAATGTCAAATCTCGGAACGGAGACAGCTTTTGAAGTTCTTGCAAAAGCAAAAAAACTTGAAGCAGAAGGCAAGAGCATAATACATCTCGAGATTGGAGAGCCGGATTTTCCAACACCGGAGAATATTTGTGAGGCAGCGATAAAATCCATCAAAGCCGGAGATACACATTATACTCCTTCTGCGGGAATTCCGGAAATGAGAAATGCAATTGCAAAGTATATGAATAAGACGAGAGGTATTGACGTCCATCCGGATGAAGTTGTAATGACTCCCGGAGCAAAGCCAATTATGTTTTTTACAATACTGGCACTTGTAAATGAAGGCGATGAAGTAATCTATCCGAATCCCGGATTCCCAATATATGAATCAATGATAAAATTTGTAGGCGGGACTGCCGTGCCGCTTCGTCTCAAAGAAGAAATGAATTTTGCATTCGATGCTGAC
>JBDHXH010000147.1:0-3845 GCA_039810605.1 Ignavibacteria bacterium
ACATTTCAATTGATTAATACTAATTTTAGCTTTTAGCAAAGAGTTATTGAAAGACATTTTATTTACTGTGTATTGACAACTGCGGTATGAGTTTATTTTTTAAACAAGTCCGAAAAAATTATGAAAAATAATATCAATAAATTCATAACATACACCAATTCAGTAGAATGTATCCTTAGCTTTGTACCGCTGATAAAATTCTGGAAAAGACAAGCCGAGGAAAATAAAGTAGTGAAAGCGTCTTATGAATACATCAGAAACAAACTTGACAATGCACCCGAGCTTTTTGAGAACATTACGGATTTTTCAATACTGGAAAAGCACAAGGAACTTATCGAGGAACTGCTTAGCATCTGTCTTCCGCCCGGCATATACAACGAATCTTACGCGGCTGTCATTCCTGACAGACTGGTAAGTTTTTTTGAAACTCCCGCATTCAAGAGGCTTCACTTATTCGAGAATCAAATGAAGAGTGACTGCTTCAATGAAAATTGCTGTCTGACTCCTGACGGAAGATTTATTTCAAGTTATGCATGGATGCTTGGTCATTATTACAGGCTAAATGTAAGTTATGAATATCCGCTCATATATACATCATGCGATGAAAGTACCGGTATTGAGAGATATTACAGAGTGAGAATTTTTTCATGGTTCTGCAGGCTTAAGACGAAGAATCCTTTGAAAGAACTGACAGAAGATGAGAAGAGAATAATTTTTGAAAATCTTGATAACCCGAAAGTGCTGGCAGGGATTGTTCCTCCGGAGAATTTTATTCTCGAAGGGTTTTATGTATTCAATGCAACTGAAATCACTGATCACGAATCTATTTCAGCGATGAAGTTTGATTTGATAGGCAAAGAATCATTGATGTCAATGCGGAAGTTTGAGAATCTTCAACATAAACTCCGCGTCCTGCTTAGAAGACCTAATATTAGTCTTGGACTGATTGCATTTCCAGATCACAGTAAGAGCATGAGTGATGCAATCAAAATGGGAAATAGTATGATACTTAACGAAAAATATGTTAGTAAAGAAATAGTACCTGAATGCAAACTTTATCTTGATGTAATAGAAAGCAAGCAGATAAGAATGATTTATGATATTAAGGACTTCGGTTGTTCAATAAATGTGGAGACTGCATTTATTAATGCAGGCATAAGGAATTTGCTTATCGCTCCTCTTATTTATAAAGATCAACTGATAGGAATAATGGAAGTTGCATCTCCGAATCCGGGCGACCTCAACAAGTTGAGCATTCTAAAGTTAAAGGAAGTTTATCCGCTGTTTGCTATCTGTATTGAGTCGTGTCTTGATAATTTGAATAAGTCTGTCCAGTCTGTTATCAAAGAAAAATGCACGGCAATTCATCCGTCTGTCGAATGGAGATTTCGTGATGCGGCTGTCAGATATCTGGATAAGCTTCGCAACGATATTGTGGAAGAAATGGAGGATATTGTTTTTGACAATGTAAATCCTTTTTACGGATGTTCTGACATAAAGGATTCTTCCGTCTTCAGGAATTCGGCTATACAGACTGATCTGATTGAAAATCTTGAAGCAGTAAAGAAAATAATTTCAAAAGCTTCAAAGCAGGCAACAGTACCGATATTGGATGAATTGTCATTCAGAATTTCAAATCAAATCGGGATTCTCAAAGAAGGATTAAGCTCTACAAGCGAAATTGAAGTCATCAATTTTGTGAGAAATGAAATTGTCAGCACGCTTGATTTCATTAAGGACATCAGTCCCGAAATGAATGCACTTGTAACCAATTACAAGAAGAATCTTCATCCTGAACTCGGGTTTCTGTTTAAGAGGAGAAAAGAGTTTGAAGAGAGTCTTGGACTTATTAATGAAACAATCAGTATGGAACTGGAGATTCAGCAGGACAAGGCGCAGAAGATTTTTCCGCATTATTTTGAAAAATATAAGACAGACGGAGTTGAATACAATATGTATGCAGGCGAATCAATGGCTTGCAATATGAAATTCAATCCAATGCACTTCAAGAGCCTGCGGCTATGGCAGCTTGTTACAATGTGTATTATTGCAAAGAAGTGTAATGAGCTTTTACCGAGATTGAGTGTCCCCTTAAGAACGACACATTTGATTTATGTTTCCGGCTCGCCGATTACAATAAGATTTCTTTATGATGAAAAGAAATTTGATATTGCGGGTTCTTATGATGTGCGTTATGAAATCGTTAAGAAAAGAATTGACAAAGCAGCAGTTAAAGGAACCGGAGAGAGGATAGTTTCTCCCGGGAAGATTGCAATTATTTATTCCCGTGAATCGGAGGCAGAAGAATACAGACAGTATTTTAATTTTCTCAAAACAAAAAATTACATATCTGACGAAGTTGAAACATTTGAACTCGAAGACATGCAGGGAGTGCGGGGACTGAAGGCATTGAGAATTTCAGTGAACAATGATTTCGAGAATGAAACGCATCTGACCGAAAAGATTTTTGAAGGAAAGATTTCGTAGAGTTCGAAATGTTGTGCTTGTAAAATTTTTTTCATCAAGTTTTAAACTTAATCAGTTTGTATGATGTCTTAACTCCGGAAATTCAATTTAATAAAATTGTTGAAAGGAGGGCATCATGCTCGCATTAAAAAAGTTTTTCTTACTTACACTTGTATTTGCCTCGGCAATACTAACATTCTATTTTTCTTCGTGTAACGATAATCCAATTGACACTGAAGCTCAAACTGATGATGAATATCTGCAGAATGCGGCAATAAACTCTTCATTCAGCACAGATTCTGATGATGAAGATAATTTGTTTGCAAACGAAGTTTCAGATTACAATGAGGGACCGGTTTACAATTCTCCTTATGATTCACTTCTGAAGTGGGGAAGAAGAGTAACCAACGTTGCGGTGAATGCAAGCATTACCTCGATCGGCGATACAATTAAGAACGTAACGGTAACCAGAACTATTACAGGCAACTTCGTAATTATCGGATTCAGCGGAGGGACACAGGATTCGACTGTTAAACCTTACACTGAAGAACAGAAGAGATTGATTGTCTTCAAAAGGATTGCGAGAAGTCCAAGACCGAGATTCAATTGGAGAGTTTTTAAGTTCTCCGCTGTTGACGGCGAGACCAAGACACCGGAGATTGGAAAGAACAATATTGTTGTCAACAAAGTAGAGTTTTACGTCAACAATAATCTTGCTTTGACTCTTAACGGTCCCGATTTTACTTCAAATATTTTTACATCCAGATTCTTTGGCGGTAACAACTTACTTGAAATCCGCCGTGGTGATATGGTCAGGACAAAAGTATATCTGACAAGCAATCAAAGCGATACCGATCTTGTTGCATTTCATTGGGCAAGAAATACTTTTGGATTCCACAGAGAGAAATTCTTAATGACATCGCAGATACCTAACGGAGGCAACTTCGACAGAACTTATGAAAAGACATTCCAGGTATTTTCAATGCACGACATGGGAGTCAGGAATTCTTTCATCAGTGCAAACACAAAGAGTTCTTTGTTTGACAGCTCTCCGGTATTGTTCTCGTCAACATATCTTGGACTGCCTTACAGAGTGCGCCCATAAAGTTTGACGTTAACGTTACAATTGATTTTAAGAACCGGTGGCTATGATGAAATGAAATCATGGCCACCGTAATGTTTTGGCAATTTGACAATCACTGAAAATGAAAGAGCGCGGTCATCATATCCGTCCGAAATTTCCGGCTCTGTTTGTTTAACTTTGTTCTTGGCAATAAAGGAATTATATCAAATCACGTCCAACTCTGATATTACCAAAAAGGAAACTCCAGAAAAATTAGTATATTTAAGAAATAAAAGGAGGTTTCATGTATTACTCA
>JBDHXH010000148.1:0-3828 GCA_039810605.1 Ignavibacteria bacterium
ATTTTTCACCAGCGGGAGATTTTTCTTTTGCCAAGCTTTTCTTTTGATCTTTCAAAAGAAAAGCGGACATAAAACTTGATCTGACTTTCGGAGATCGTTTTGAACGGATGTGATCCGAATTAGCAACATTGACTCCGATTTGGATTGTAATAAAAAAATCACTGAATTAACTTCGAAGTTTGCATTATGTCATCATCTCATCTCAACAAAATCGTTGTCAAGGGCGCAAGAGTTCATAATCTTAAGAACATAGATATTGAAATTCCGCGCGATAGTCTTGTCGTGTTTACGGGACTCTCCGGTTCCGGAAAGTCATCACTGGCATTCGATACAATTTATGCGGAAGGTCAGAGACGGTTTATGGAAACGCTTTCTGCTTATGCGCGACAATTCATTGGCGGAATCGAAAGGCCGGACGTAGATAAAATTGAGGGACTGTCGCCTTCAATCTCCATTGAACAAAAAACAATTTCTCATAATCCTCGCTCTACTGTCGGAACAGTAACCGAGATTTATGATTTCCTGCGGCTGCTTTATGCCCGCTGCGGGACACAATATTCACCTGATACCGGCGAAGCAGTGACCAGGCAAAATCTTGAACAGATCGTTGGAAATGTTTTCAAATTAAAGGAAGGAACCAAAGTTTCTATTCTTTCGCCTGTTGTAAAAGGAAGAAAGGGACATTACAGAGAATTGTTTGAAGATATAAGTTCTCAAGGGTTCACGAAAGTAAGAATTGATGGCAAGATTATGGAAATCGTTCCCGGAATGAAAGTTGAGAGATTCAGAATTCATGACATTGAAATCGTGGTAGATCGTGTTTCTGTCAATGAAAAGTCGCGCGTTAGAATTTCCGATTCAATTGAAACTGCACTGCGTCACGGTGAAGGCATTGTGATTGTAACAGATGGTAATGAAGACAAACTTTTCAATGAGCGGCTTTCCGATCCGAAAACAGGAAGAAGTTTTTCTGAACCTGCTCCTAATTCATTCTCATTCAATTCTCCTTATGGCTGGTGCAAAGATTGCTTTGGACTGGGAGAAAAGAAGGAAATTGATATAGGAAAGATAATTCCCGATAAGACTTTGTCAATTAATGAAGGAGCGATAGTTCCCCTCGGGAAGCCCCGTAATACGTGGATTTACTCGATCTTTCAGGGAGCGATTGAAAACCTCGGTTATAATTTTGATACGCCGCTAAAAAAGTTCTCTGCCGATGCAATAAAAATTATTATGGAAGGAACACCTCAAAGAATCAGATTCCGTCATATAAATTCAAAAGGAAATTCCGGCACATATTCGTACAGGTTCGAAGGTCTGTTGAATTATATAAAACGCTATGCCGATGACAGTTCTTCAGAAAGCATCAGGCAATGGGCTGAAAGTTTTATGACCACGGTAAAATGCAGAACGTGCAGCGGCGGGAGATTGAAAGAAGATTCTTTGTGGGTCAAAGTAAACGACATGCCGATTTATGAAATCACAAAGATGTCCATTGCACATTGCCGCGAATTCTTTGAGACACTGAATCTCGATGAAAGAAAAATGATAATTGCACGCCAGATAATCAAAGAAATAAAGTCACGTCTTGACTTCCTGCTGAATGTCGGACTGAATTATCTTACACTTGACAGATCAACAAGAAGTCTGTCCGGAGGTGAAGCACAAAGAATCAGACTTGCAACTCAAATTGGATCACAACTGACAGGTGTACTCTACATTTTAGATGAACCTTCTATCGGGCTGCACCAAAGAGATAACATTAAACTCATAGATTCATTAAAGAATCTTCGGGATATAGGAAATTCAGTAATTGTTGTTGAGCACGACAAGGAAATGATAGAGTCCTCTGATTTTGTTGTTGATCTTGGTCCGCGTGCGGGAGAGCATGGAGGCGAAGTAGTTGCATCGGGTCCCCCGATGAGTCTCAACGGTTATTCAATTACTTCCGAATATCTTTCCGGAAAGAAGAAAATCGAAATTCCGCATTTGAGAAGGAAAGGAAATGGATTTCAGATTACTCTGAAAGGAGCGACAGGTAACAACCTTAAAAACGTTGACCTGAAAATTCCGCTCGGAAAATTTATTTGCGTAACGGGAGTCAGTGGTTCAGGCAAGTCTTCTCTTATAAACGAAACATTGTTCCGAATCCTTTCGCAGAAGTTTTTCAAAACTCCCGAACCGCCTCTTCCTTATTTGTCAATACATGGACTGACTGCGAAAGGAGCCAAGTACAGGGAAAAAATAGTTGATAAGATTATTGAAATTGATCAGGCTCCAATCGGAAGAACACCAAGGAGCAATCCTGCTACTTATACAGGATTGTTTACTTTTATCCGGGATATTTTTTCAACACTTCCGGAATCAAAAATCCGCGGTTATCAGCCCGGACGCTTTTCTTTTAATGTCAAAGGAGGAAGATGCGATGCATGTGAAGGTGCAGGTCTTCAGAAAATCGAAATGAATTTTCTTCCCGACGTTTATGTAACCTGTGATGTGTGTAGCGGAAAAAGATACAACCGAGAGACACTTGAAGTAAAGTATAAAGGAAAATCAATTGCTGATGTTCTCGATATGACTGTCGAAGAAGCATTGAATTTTTTTGAATCCGTTCCTTCACTGAAAAGAAAACTTCAGACTCTCTTCGATGTGGGACTTGGATATATAAGATTGGGTCAACAGGCGACAACCCTTTCCGGAGGCGAAGCACAGAGAGTAAAATTGTCAACAGAACTTTCTAAAGTTCAGACAGGAAGGACTTTGTATATTCTGGACGAACCTACGACAGGTCTCCACTTCGAAGACATCAGCATGTTGCTTAATGTTTTGGGCAAACTTGTGGATAAAGGAAACACTGTTGTTGTGATTGAACATAATCTTGACGTGATCAAATCTGCAGACTGGATCATTGATCTGGGTCCCGAAGGAGGAGAAGGAGGTGGAATGATAATTGCAGAAGGTACTCCCGAACAGTTAGTAGAATATCATTCGGAAAATTCTTTCACCGCAAAATACCTCAAAGAAGAATTCCTAAAAGCTACTGGCCCTGTGAGCTCTTCAATTGCTCAATGATCGGCCTCAATTCATGTTCCCATGCTGTATCAATTGCAATAGCCTGTTCAAAATCGCTGATTGCCTCTTGATTGTTTTTTAGCTCCATATAGAGCTTGCCTCTGTTGTAATATGAAATGTCATCTGAAGGATTCAACACCAGTGCTTTTGAATAATCCCGGATGGCATCATCAAATTGTTTCAGCTCCTGAAAATCCGTTGCACGATTGAAGTAAGCATCAGCATAGGATTTGCTAAGTTTGATGACTTTTGTATAATCATTAATTGCTTCCGGATATTTCTGCAATTTGTCATAAATTGTCCCACGCGTAAAATATGCCTCGGCTGATTTCGGTTCAAATGCTATGGCATTGGTCAACTCCGTTATAGCTCTGTCATTATCAAAATTTAATTCATAAGTCAGTGCTTTGTAAAAACATGTTTCAAAATTCGTGGACTCCATCCGTAGAATTTGTGAAAAATATTTGTTTGCTTCTTCGAAATTGTCGGCGCGGAATGCCGACTTCCCTGCATCAAATAATTCTGATAATGATTGAGACATCGCATATTTCGAAACAAACAGAATCATAGTTGCCAAGATAATTTTTTTCATAACAGGTTTAAGTTGAAAACTTTCTTTATTCTAAATTAATCATTGCCGGCATTCAATGAAACTTACTTATTAAAATGCATAGTTGTGCGCATTGCCTCACAATTAATGTTACCGTGAGGGATTAAAAATGTAGGTCGTTGCCTCATAATTAATGTTACCATAGA
>JBDHXH010000149.1:0-3775 GCA_039810605.1 Ignavibacteria bacterium
ACATCACGCAGCGCGCCCGCTTTGTCATAGTAGCTTCCGCGATTTTCAATTCCGATGCTTTCCGCAGATGTGATCTCAACGTGGTCAATATAGTTTCTATTCCAGAGCGGCTCAAAAATACCATTGGCAAATCTCGTAACCAGAATGTTCTGTACCGATTCCTTTCCGAGATAGTGATCTATACGGTAAATCTGTTCTTCGGAAAAATATTTGCTTACCTGTTGATTTAGTTCAAGAGCTGATTCAAGGTCATGCCCAAACGGTTTCTCGAGTATGATTCTCGTCCAGGATTTTTCTCCGACAGGTTCATTTAAACCGCTTTGTCCTAGTTTGTCAAGTATGTTTGGTAATACTGCGGGAGGAACAGCCATATACAGCAGCCTGTTTCCGCCTGTCTTTCTTTCCTTCTCATGCTTTTGCAGTTCTTGTTTCAGTTTCAAAAACGAATCCAGATTTTCGAATTCGGCATTGATATAATAAAGTCTTTCTTTAAACTTATCCCAGATAGACTCTTTGAAAGCTTCCGCATCACCGTAATCGTGAATGCCTTCTGACATGGATTTCCTGAAATTGTAATGGTCAATTTCCTTTCGCGAAAATCCAATGACCGTAAATTCATCTGAAAGCAATCCCGCTGCGTAAAGCTGAAACAGAGAAGGCATCAGCATCCTTCTGGTTAAGTCACCCGTTGCTCCAAATATAACCATTATGCACGACTCCGGAATTGTCGAGCTTTCCTTTATTTCGTCAAAGGAAATTACTTTATCTTCAATTAACAAGTTTATGCTGTTATAAATTTTAGATTACTAAATGAAAACGCTTCAGTCACTGAATTACCGAATCAATTAATCAAACATTTGTCAAAGCTTCAAGGTATTTGATGTGAATACCAAACCGATACAGATTGACAAAAAACTATTTCCTGATCTTTTCTACTGCATGCCCGCCGAATTCGTTTCTCAATGCAGCGAGAATCTTTGCTCCGAATGATTCATCCTGACGCGATCTGAACCTTGCAAACAAAGAATCAGCGATCACATATACCGGTATTCCTTTTTCAATTCCGTCGAGCACAGTCCATCTTCCTTCGCCTGAATCAGCTACGTATCCTTTGAAGTCAGAAAGTTTGCCGTCTTTTTTCAGAGCGTCATACAATAATTCAAGCAGCCACGACCTGACTACGCTTCCATGATCCCAAAGATCAGCTATATCATCGAGATTCAGATTATAATCAGAAGCATTCATCAATTCAAATCCTTCCGCATAAGACTGCATCATTCCATACTCGATTCCGTTGTGAATCATCTTCACATAATGTCCGGAGCCTGCAGGTCCTATGTATCTGTAACCATCGGGAGGAGCAAGCGATTTGAATAGCGGCTCGCAAACATCAAATATTTTTTTTTCTCCTCCAACCATTATACAATATCCTTCTTTAAGACCCCATATTCCCCCGCTTGTCCCTGCATCAAGAAAATCAATTCCTGATTTTTTCAATTCATTGTAGCTGATTATTGATTCTTTGTAATATGTATTTCCTCCGTCAATAACAATGTCTCCGGGAGAAAGCAGAGGCGTAATTGTCGCAATTACTTTTTTCACAACTTCACCCGCAGGAACCATCAGCCATATCTTCTTCGGCGCATCGAGCATCTTTATAAGTTCTTTCAGATCATAAGCGCCGCGCGAACCTTTTTGAATAATCGCATCAACATTTTCCTTGCTAAGATCGAATCCGATAGTATCATGACCGTCCTTTATGAGTCTTTGCACCATGTTCGATCCCATTTTTCCCAGACCTACAAATCCAATTTGCATTTTTTTCTCTGATTAAAATTTATAAAAAATTACTTAGTATGTTCCGGACAAACTAAATGTCTTTTACCAGCCGGAACAATTTATCTAATCCTTCATCAACATCATTTCCGATATCAAAGCTCATAACTCTTCTCTTGTGTTTCACAAGCGATTCATAATCTCCGATTGCCTGCGACTGCATCAGAACTTTAAATGAGTATGGTCGTCCCGGAATTTCTAAATCTTTCGAATCGTCTGAAACAATCTGAATGAATACGCCTTTATTGGGACCGCCTTTATGATATTGTCCTGTAGAATGGAGGAACCGCGGACCGAATCCAAGGGTAACAGCTGACTTAAATCTGCTTCGAAGAATTTCTCTGATCTTGTTCAACTCGCGAATTGTTTCATCCCTCATTTCAAGATATGCCATAAGTGAAATGTAATCACCCTTTCTGTGCGTCTTCAGAAATTTATCAAAAATATTTTCGGCATTCCTTTTCTTGCCGGCTTTCTTCACTGTCAGGCTCAAATCAGTATAAATCCTCATTCCGTTTTCAGAAACTACTGGCACTCTTTCAGGCAGTTTTTTATTTGCAGAAAAATAATCAAGGACTCTGAAAGTATTGTCTTTGCTCTCCTTTACATTTGGTTCATCAAACGGATTGATTCCCAATACTGATCCAATAACAGCGGTTGCAAATTCCCATAAGTAAAATTGTGACGCGATGTCATACTTATCTTTCAATTCAAGTTCAATCACAGGAAAATTTTTAACAAGTCTCTTGTGGATATTCTTTTCCTCCTTCTTGCGTTTACCTAAGGTGAAATCAGCAAACACTCTGTCATTGCTGTATGAACTGGTCTTGCCCGTGGATTCACCCTCTACGGGAAAGATTCCTGTATTTTCCTTTCCCGTACTTTCTGCAATGAGCTGTTCAACCCAGTAACCGAAAGATGCAATTGGTTTCGGAAAAACAAATGTAAGCTTGTCCATCTTCTTCTTCGCGAGCAGGCCAGCTGCAGAACCAAGCAAGACTCCGGGATTCTCCTCTGATTTCGGATTCTGACATTCCAACATTACACTCTCTGCTCTTGACAGCAACTTAATAATATCCACTCCCGAAAGCGCTGCAGGGACCAGACCGAATAATGAGAGCGCAGAATATCTCCCGCCGATATCGGGAGGATTGATGAATGCCTTTCTGAAAGAATTTTCTTTCGCAAGCGCTTCAAGAGATGTCTGCGGATCTGTGATTGCAATAAAGTGTTTACCGGGCTCTGACGATACTGCCTTTACCTTTTCAAAGAAGTATCTGAAGAATGAATCAACTTCAATAGTTGAACCCGACTTGCTCGCCACTATGAATAAAGTTTTGTTTATGTCAATTGAATTCTCAACGTCGAACACTGTAACAGGGTCTGTGCCGTCAAGAATATGGAGATTCAGAAAATTTTCTTTCACGCCAAAGGTCTCGCGGTAAACTTCAGGAGCCATGCTGCTGCCGCCCATTCCGAGTACAACTGCAAATACATATCCTTCGCGCCTCACTTCTTCGGTAAAATTGTTGATCTCTTCACAATGGTTCTTCATCGTAACGGGTAGCAAAAGCCACCCGAGACGATTCTTGATCAACTTGCTGTACTCGCTTTCCTTTTTCCATACCGTAGGATCTTTACTCCATATTCTTCTTACAAAATCCTGCCTGTCGAAATCTGACAGCATCTTATCCTGTTTCTTTTTATATTTTCCAATTTGAAGATTTTTTTTTGTGATTATCATTCTTTGTTGTGTTTAAATTTTGATGGTAATTTGATGTCTCTGTTACAAAGATATGCCAACCGGTATAAAATCAATACCGGCTTACAAACCCTGATCATACGGAGTTCCGCACAATCAAACTATTTCTTTCGCCTTCCTTATTACATTTTCGGGGCTGAACCCATACTCCTTCATCAATATATTTCCCGGAGCAGA
>JBDHXH010000150.1:0-3625 GCA_039810605.1 Ignavibacteria bacterium
GGAAATAATATGCCGCAAGTTGATGCTTCACCACTTGTGTTTGGCCTGTACGCAGGCGATTCAAATCAGGACGGATTGATTGATATCTCGGATATTGTTCTGATATTCAACGATGCCTCGGTGTTCCAAAGCGGTTATGTATCTACGGATACTGACGGCGACAACAACGTTGACCTTACTGATCTCGTTATTTGCTTTAATAATGCTTCGAATTTTATAAGTGTGGCAACTCCATGACGGTTCTTGAAGTTGTTTAAATTGTATTTACTAATTCCGGATAAAGTGTGGTTCATATTTTACTGATTGGTATCGGCGGATTTGCGGGTGCAGTAAGCAGGTATCTGATTTCAAGATACTTGAATAATATCTTCAGCTCTCTGCCTCTGGGTACTTTGACTGTGAATGTAATCGGGAGTTTTGTGCTCGGAGTTATAATGTATGGAATCTCTTATGGAAAAACGATGTCTCCGGATGTGAGAGACATGATCACAATCGGATTTATCGGTGGGCTTACCACAATGTCAACTTTCAGTTACGAAACATTCAGATTGTTTGAACTCAATCAGATTGTTTTTTCATTCCTTAACCTGCTGCTAAACTTTTCTCTTTGCTTCCTTGCGATATTCGCGGGAAGATACGTTGCAATTTTAATAACCAAATAAATCATTATGGAAAAAGAATCAAACGCAGTCTTGTTGAGAATAATGATTGGTGAAAGCGATAAGTATGATGGCAAGAGTCTTTATCAGTATCTTGTTGAATATCTAAGAAAGAATCATTTCGCCGGCGCAACTGTTCTGCGCGGGATTTCCGGATTCGGTAAAGCAAGCAAAATTCATACTTCGGATTTGCTTGAACTTTCTTCCGATCTTCCTATTGTAGTTGAGATTGTGGACAGTGAAGAAAAGATATCTGAACTCAAACGAATTTTTGAAGAAACAGACATGATCGGCAGCGCACTGATTACAGAAGAGAAGGTGAAAATTTTTCAGTACGGAAAAAGTAAGTAAAGTTACATTTTGATTACCTGCTCATCACGCATACTTCTTTTCATAAAACATCTTGGTTCCTGCAACAACAAGCATCGGTTTCATTAAAACGTTTACTACAGGCAAGAATGTCAGCAGAAATGCAGTTGCCCCGAATCCAAGAGAAAGCATTCTCTGTGAATTGACAACCGACAACTTTTTCTTAAACGGAGTCATTCTTCTCATCAACGGGTAGTCAAGATAATCCAAAGCGTTATAGAAAAATGAAAACAACAGACCTGCCGTAAATGAAACAACACTGCCAATCATCGGAATAAAATTTATGAGGAATAGAGGAATGATAAAGGAAAAATAAAAGAGCAGTTTCTTAAATTCTTCTCTGATGCTGACTATGGCATCTTTCAAAAAAGTTAAATTACTTTCATTCTTAATTCCGTATTCTCTTTCTTCTACGAGCTGCGAGATTCTTTCATTAAAAGGAGCCGAGACAATTCCTCCAAAAATTACAAATAGAAAATAACATACCAGCAGAACAAGCACAAAGATGAAAACGCTTAGGAAAGCGTTGATGATGTCGAACAGCAATTTATTGCTGCCCGTGAATGCGATGCTGTCGTGCGACTTGCCCGTCAGCCAATTATATGTGTAAAAAAAAATCGTCCCGTAGATAATCAGATTGATTATCATCGGGACAATCGAATAAACTAATAACCTTGGATGTTTGAAGAACAATTTTATACTCTTATAAGGATAAAAAAATCCCTGCATAAAACTATTCATTCAAATAAAATTTACTTAAAAAATTTGACCAACTCAAGTTTCTCCCAGTTGAAATCTTTGTCTGGCCTTCCGAAGTGACCATAATTCGAAGTCTTTCTGTAAATTGGTCTTCTTAAATCAAGTCTTCGGATGATTCCTTTCGGAGTAAGATCAACTTCTTTCCGGATGATATTGGCAATCTCTTTGTCGGATCCATTGCTTGTGCAGTTTGTTTTCACATAAATAGAAACAGGTTCCGGAACGCCAATAGCATAAGATATCTGAATCAAACATTCATCGGCGCGGCCCGAAGCAACTACATTCTTGGCAATATGACGTGCTGCATAAGTCGCGCTTCTGTCAACTTTAGAAGGATCCTTTCCCGAAAATGCTCCTCCTCCATGCGGGGCTCTGCCTCCATAAGTATCAACGATAATTTTCCTTCCTGTTAGTCCCGTGTCTCCGTGAGGTCCGCCGATTTCAAACATTCCCGTTGGATTAACATGAAATTTTGTATTCCTGTCGAGCAATTCGGAAGGAAGGAATTTTTTTATAAGACCATCTATGATGTCCGATTTGATTTTCTTCTGGGAAACGCCCGGGTCATGTTGTGTTGAAACTACAACGGCATCAATTCTGACCGGCTCGTCTTTATCATTATATTCAATCGTTACCTGTGATTTTGAATCAGGTCTCAAATACGGCATTAATCCGTTCTTGCGTTTGCGAATATTGGCAAGCTCCTTCATCAACCTGTGAGCTAAAGTTATCGCCAACGGCATGTACTCTTTTGTTTCCCTGTTTGCATACCCGAACATCATTCCCTGATCGCCTGCTCCTCCCGTATCAACTCCTCTTGCTATATCAGGCGATTGCTTGTTTATAGCAGACATTACATTAATGGAGTTGAAATCAAATCTGTATTCACCCTTCGTGTAGCCTATTGACTCAACAACTTCGCGAACAAGTTTCTGCGTGTCTACATAATGAGATGTCGTAATTTCACCGCCAACCAATACTAGCCCCGTTGCGCAAAATGTTTCACAAGCGACTCTCGCATCTTTATCATTTGACAAGATGTCATCAAGCACTGCATCAGATATCTGATCGCTTACTTTATCCGGATGTCCTTCGCTTACAGACTCCGATGTAAAATAATAAGACATTAAATTAATTCTCCTGGATTTATTTTTTAAATTAAATGTTATTTCCGAATGTATTTCTAATCATACAATTTACAAACTTTCCAAAACTATTTCAGCGACATCTTTTACCTTAACATCCTCACTTCGCTCCTTTTCTTTTACTCCGTCTGTCAGCATAGTCATGCAAAACGGACATGCGCTGGCAATTACTTTGGCTCCTGTATTCAGAGCTTCTTCCGTTCTTTCAATGTTTATGCGTTTGCCTTCATTCTCCTCCATGAACATTCTTCCGCCTCCGGCCCCGCAGCAGAAGCCTTTATCTTTGGAACGAGCCATCTCGATTATGTCCGCTCCCGTTTGTTCTAAGGATTCCCGCGGCGAATCGTAAATGTGATTGTATCTTCCGAGGTAGCATGAATCATGATATGTAACTTTTTCCTTGATTTCTTTTTTCGGTTTGAGCTTCTTCTGTTTCAAAAGATTGTCAATGAATTGTGTGTGGTGAGTCACATCCAGTTCAACTCCGAATTTATTGTATTCATTTTTTAATATGTGCATGCAATGCGGACAGGCCGTAACTACTTTCTTTACATTGTATTTTTTCAGCGTTTCTGCATTTTGCTGAATAAAAGTTTGCGCAAGAAATTCATTTCCAAGTCTTCTTGCCGGATCTCCGGTGCATTTTTCTTCACTTCCCAACACCCCGAATTTAACTCCGGCTTCATTCAGCAA
>JBDHXH010000151.1:0-3625 GCA_039810605.1 Ignavibacteria bacterium
AGCTGTTGCTTAGAATGAGTTAAATGATGCGAGCTACAATCTGCTCCCGGGCTTCATCACAGGAATTTTCGAAAGCTCCTCGGGTATTTCATCTTCCTTGTATTTGATTACATCGAACTTTGCCAGCGAAAATTGATCTGTGCCAAAATTGACTTTGCCATTACTACGATCAATTATGAACCCGACTCCGATAATGTTTGCCATACTTTGTTTTACCAGTTCAATGACTTCAAATACACTGCCTCCTGTCGTTACAACATCTTCGCATACCAGAACATTTTCACCTTTCTTTATCTCAAATCCTCTGCGAAGTCTCATCACACCACTTTCTCGCTCGCTGAAAATTGTCCTGGCATTGAGCTGTCTCCCTGTTTCAGTTCCGAGAACAATACCTCCGACCGCAGGTGAAATCACAACGTCAATTTTTTTTTCTCTGAAATGATCGGCAATTGCTTTGGAAAATTTTTCATTGTATCCGGGAAACTGTAAGACTTTCGCGCATTGAAAATAATGAGGACTGTGATAACCCGACGTAAGAATAAAATGTCCCTCCAGTAAAGCACCTGTCTTGCGGAAAATCTTCAATACTTCTTCCGAAGTCATTTTAGCTAAATTATATTTTTGAGATTCAAAATTCGATTTAATGAATATAGACAGAGCAGAATGTCCCCTACCTTACTTATAATCTTACTTTCTTCACGTCATGCAACGGCCTGCCCATGAATCTTTCGCTGATCTCTTTAAACTTCTTTTGAAAATCAGTAACGTAAAACTTATGTACTCCTGCTTTTTTCTGATTGTTCAACTGATCGCTTTCATGAAGCATTCGTCTTACCTCTCTCGCAGCTTCTTCACCCGAATCAATCAAGGTAATTCTCTTACCGATAACTTTCGAAATTGTTTTTTTCAGAATCGGATAATGAGTACAGCCGAGTATAAGCGTGTCAATATGCAATGATTTAAACTCGGAAAGATATTCCCTGGCAACTGCTTCTGCAATTTTGTTTTCAGTCCATCCGTCTTCCGCAAGCTGAACAAACAGACTGCATGCTTTTGAAAATACCTTAATGTTGCCGTCAAATTTATGTATCTGCGTCTTGTATGAATTGCTCTGTATTGTTCCAAGTGTTCCAATCACTCCAATCTTAAAATTATTCGTTGCACCTATTGCCGACTTGCACCCGGGTTTGATCACTCCAATTACTGGGACTGCAGATATTCTTCTAAGGTGCGGCAATGCAACGGATGAGGCAGTGTTGCAGGCGACAACGATCATTTTCACATTCTTATTCAAAAGAAATTTTGTAATTTCAATCGAATATTTTATTACCGTGTCTTTGGACTTCGTCCCGTAAGGAAGACGGGCAGTATCCCCAAGATAAATAATGTTTTCATTCGGAAGAATTTCAAACAATGACCTTGCAACAGTTAGTCCGCCGATTCCCGAATCGAAAACGCCAATCGGACTTCGCGGTGATTTTTTCTTATCCAATGAATTTCTGAAATGTTGTACAAAATAATGATTATCAAATTCGTAAGAAATATTAAATGACGGGAATCGGGAAGCGGGAATCGGGAATCGGCAATCGGCAATCGTGAAATCTTTACTTATGAATCATAAAATCTTGTTACATGCAATTGCCTTAATAATTTTGTTTCAGACTATTGCAGTTGCGCAATGGGTATGGCAAAATCCGCTTCCGCAGGGGAATATTCTCTTCGGATCTCATTACATTAATTCAAATACAGGCTGGGCTTGCGGTGATGGAGGAACAATTATCAAAACAACTAATGGAGGATTGAACTGGAACATAAATTCAACGCGAACAAAATACAGCGTGAGATCTCTATACTTCATCAATGATAATACAGGGTTTGCCTGCGGGCTTTATGGATCGGTTTTGAAAACTACAAATGCAGGGAATTCATGGGATAAAATAATTTTAAATACCACCGGAAATCTCTTCTGTGTAAGATTCCTGAATTCAATGACCGGATATATTGCAGGCGATACCGGTATGCTTTTCAAGACAACTGACGGTGGACAGAACTGGAATAGAAAAGCAACGAACATCATAAGAACTTTGACTTCATGCGCCGTCAAAGATTCTGTTGTCCTAGCAGTTGGCCTCGGAGGAAGCGTGGTTCGTTCTTCCGATTACGGAGAAAATTTTCAGATCATCAACGCGAACAATTCTGATTATTTGTTTGATGTAATGTTTAAGAATACTAACGTCGCATTTATTTCCGGAGCTTACGGGACGATTCTTGTTTCGACAAATACAGGCTTAAGCTGGACGCGAACTTCAACGACAACAAACCGATGGTTTTACTGTATTTCATTTGGTGACGAAAACACCGGCTTCGCAGCTAGTGATTATGGAAATATTTACAAAACAACCAACGGAGGTTACAACTGGACAGGATATGTAACTGTCACATCCGAATTTCAGTATTCACTACGAGCATTTTCTGTCAATGAAGTTATAAGCGTAGGAAACAAAGGAACGATCCTGAAGTCAACAAATTCCGGAATTAACTGGACAGACTACTCTTCCGGATTCAGAAATACTCTGTTCTCTGCAGACTTTCTGAATAACAATTTCGGTATGTGCTGCGGTCTGCAGGGAACAGTTGCTCTCACATCCAACGCCGGGATTAATTGGACTAGAATAGAAGCAGGAAATCCGAATGACGTCCTGTATCAGATTGATGTTGTCAGTACGAATATTGCTTATTGCGTTGGCGAAGACGGATTGATTCTCAAAACTTCAAATGGCGGAGCGAACTGGGCTACACTCAACTCGGGAGTCAGCGCCGGTCTTTACTCATTATACTTTCTTAATGAAAACTCCGGATGGGTATGTGGCGATTCGGGCAAACTATTACGAACGACAAACGGCGGAATTACCTTCACACCCGCCGCTGCAAATCCCGCATTCTACATAAGCTGCATTTTCTTTATAGATAATAATACCGGATGGTACTCTTCGGGTGATAACAAAATTTACAAAACAACAGATGGAGGCAGCAACTGGTTTGTTCCGCATCAGAACAATTTCAGCGCGCCGGTTGGAGCTGTTCAGTTTGTAGATGCAAATGCCGGCATTGCATTTACATTTGATAACAAAATTCAAATGACTACAGACGGGGGAAGTAACTGGAGTCAGATCAATATTCCTCCAAATAATTATCTCAACAACATCTGCGCCGTGGATGAATTTAATTTTGTTGCAATCGGCGACTATGGATTTATTTACCGGACAACCAATGCGGGGCAAAGCTGGTTTGCAGATGTTGAAAATAATTTCGACACAAGACTGCTGGGCATTAGTTTCGGAGATAAAGATAACGGATGGATATGCGGAGGCAACGGCTCGATTCTGAAGTTCAACGGCAATGCAAGCGGAATAAATATTTCTTCCTCCCACATCGGGGATGTGGATTTTGTTCTTAACCAAAATTATCCCAATCCATTTAATCCGTCAACAAGAATTGTCTATGAAATCAAATCTTCAGCAAAAGTTACGTTGAAGGTTTACAATTCTCTCGGAGTTGAAATTGAAACTCTGGTTGATGGGAATGCATCGAAGGGAATGCATGAAATTGTTTTTGATGCCGCTAA
>JBDHXH010000152.1:0-3518 GCA_039810605.1 Ignavibacteria bacterium
ACCCTGAAATTCTGATTCACTGCAAGAGCTCTTTCTATGAAGAGTCTTACTGATTCATATTGTGTCAACTGTTCGGCTGTATTCTCATCCTTTGGATCCGGCGTCTTCATTGACAATATTCTGAAGGTCTGCTCGCCGGAACATCTAAGCGCCTCTCTGCTTGTCGTGAGAATTTTTAATTTAGCCGATCTTCGCAACAGTCGTTCCACCATTACTGAACATGCTTCAATTAAATGCTCGCAGTTGTCCAGTATTAGCAGGAGTTCTTTATCTTTTAAAAATTCGCACAAAGTTTCGGCATTCTCCTGATTAGCCTGTTCAGTTATCCCCAGTGTCTGCATTGTGGAATGATATATGACATCAGGATCGCTTATTGAATCAAGTTCTGCAAGCCACACTCCATCCTTAAATTCATCAATTAAATCAGCAGCAGATTGAAGAGCAATTCTTGTCTTACCTGTTCCGCCGGGACCTGTAATAGTTAGTAAGGAATTTTGTCTTAGTAAGTTTTTGACTTGTACTATCTCTGCCTCTCTTCCAATAAATTGTGTAAGTTGAACCGGAAGATTATTAGGATGCGAATCAAGGGTTTTCAAAGGAGGAAAATTTTCGCGCATTCCCGGTGCAATTATCTGATAAAGACGAATTGGCTCAATGACATCTTTAAGCCTCCTGATTCCGAGATCACGAAACAAAAAATTATTTTTCACTTCATCACAAAGAACAAAAGCAGTATCCGAAATTACAACTTGATCCCCGTTTGCTGCAGACATTATCCTTGCAGTTCTCGCCAGTACAAGGTAACCCATGTAGTTCTTTCCATTCCATTCAACATTTCCCGTGTGAATCCCCATTCTGACCTTTATGATACTATCTTCCCTTTCTTCATCAGCCAGTTTTAATTGGGCATCAACAGATGACCTGACGGCATCTTCGGCATTCTGAAATGCGGCGAAGAACGAATCTCCTGCTGTCCCGAACACAAAACCACCATTCGAAGTAATTGCATTCTGCAGAATTAAGTGATGTCTTTCCAATGCCCGCGAATAAGCATCAGGGTATTGCTGTGCTAACATTGTACTGCCTTCAATGTCAGTAAAAAGAAATGTGACAGTACCTGTCGGGGGAAAAGTCATGAAGTAAGTGAAAGTGAAATTGTTTATTCTTTTGTAGATTCAACGCATAGAAATTACATATTATTTTTTGAAAATTGAATTGGGATTTTTCAATCGGGTGACATCTGTGGACAATGGTGTCTCCAACCCGGCTTGTAACGAACTGCACTAACTGCACTAAACGGCAAATTTAATTGTTGCAATCGTGGCTTCAATGGATTACATTTACATTAAAATTCTAAAAACTAATATCACTACAAAAATGACAAAAGCCAGAACATACATATTAATATTGATGCTGCTGGTGCTGTTCATAAATTTGCCGCTAAATTTTGTCAACGGTCAGCAAAGGGGTCAGCCCCGTCCATCAATTGAAAAGCATAATCCTCCAAAAGAGAAATCTGTTACTGTCAAGAAAACTTTCCCCGTCAATGGCGTTTCCAACAGGAAGAAACAAAGCGATGAAAATAATTCACTGATTCAAAGGATCAAAGAAGCAAGAAAATCCGGAAACAGATTTGAACTCAATCGTCTTCAGTCGAAGCTGAATGAAATTAACGGCATACGTTCTCAACAAGGAGAAATCGTCGGCTATGTCAAGCAGCCCGACAAGCAATCTGAAGGAAGACAAAACATTAATGTGTCTTTAATACATTACGGAATTGATGTCATGTCAATTGCCACGGTTACTGAACAACGTGGGGTCAACACCGGAAGGATATGGACTGTCGAAATTAACAACATAAATAGTGCAATCGGTCCAACAATATATAGCGAAGCGAGGTTTTATTATTCAGACGATCAGGGTGTCAACTGGTTTTACTACGCATACGCTTACAACGAATATGAGAGTGCCAGCATTGATGAAATTGATGCAGAAATAATTGAAGACTTTACGGGCACAAAATATCTATATGTCGCTTATGGCGCTCAATCAGTGAGTTCGGGTAAGTATGTCTGCAATCTTATCACTCTGGACATCAGCGGGACAGTAAACGGAATAGTTCAGCACCTCGAATTCCCCGGATTTGATTATTACAGCGACATAGTCGGATATTACAAACCGCGAATAACAACTGACAATGCTTTCTGGAATGGAGGAGCTTATCTTTATATTGCAGTTTGCCAGGACAGTGCAAACGGAACGGATTACGATTTCAGCGAGAAAGTTGCTTTGATTACAAACCCTTACACTTCTTCCCCTTCAGTTGACTACAGACCATATTACTTCTGGTATTTCTCTGCCGATAACGGATTTCACAAGGGCAACTGTGACATAGCATGGTTTGACGATCCAAATAACGGCGGAGGCTCAATACTTCTTGTTGAATCCGGAGCATTCTATACTACTGCATTGTATCTTTATGAATCTCCTGATGTTGGCTTTCTCACGACTCAAACTTACGAAGGCTATCTCGATGCGGATACTCTTACTAAATCATCTGCATACATTGCAGGAAACGGTCTGTATGAAAATCTAATGATTGTCAATGTCAGCGAGTTTACTCCAACCGATCATGACATTCAGTTTTTTTCTACTACTAATGCGGGGGTCGGATGGAGCATGGGTTTTGTTTCCTATACTCTTGATGATGACTACCGCGCCGATATAGCAGGAATGCGAAATGTTCCGGGCAATTTTTATTCGGCGCATGCGGATTATAATTCCAGCTTTGACAATGTATTTTATTCCATTGCTGTCAATGACAGTTGGGGACCTCTTTACGTTCCGTTAAATACTATTGATGCATCAGTTGACTGCAGTCCAAGACCGGGCATAAAGCTTGACGGAAACGACAGCTGTTTTGCAGTATGGACAGAGTGGAGTGGTAATTCAAATGTTTGGGCTTCGAGCGGATGTTCCGGAAACATGATGCAGTCAAGATCACTCGATCTTGGTGTTCTCATCGAAGGCTTTTACACACCTTACGGAATGACGCGAAGTGACAGCGTGACAGTTTCATTGAGAAATACAACGTCTCCATACGGTATTGTTGAGTCAAAGAAACTGAATTTATCTGCTGAAGGATATCTGCGCGCGAATTATTTCACCATTAGCGATACGACAGATTATTATGTCGTTGTTAACCACAGAAACGCTTTGGAAACATGGAGCGCTTATGTCATTAATTTCACCGGAGGAAATTTTTACTCCTATCAATTTATTTCAAACAACACTCTGGCATTTGGAAATAATGAAAAATATCTGGGAACAGATTCGTTGTTCAATGACTATTACGGAATTTACAGCGGCGATGTAAATCAGGATGAGACCATAGATCTGTCCGATATATCAATAATCTATAACGAAGCCAATTTATTTGTTTCGGGATATGTCCCAAGCGATGTCAATGGCGATGACTTTGTAGATCTGACTGATCTTACAATTGCATTTAACAACGC
>JBDHXH010000153.1:0-3346 GCA_039810605.1 Ignavibacteria bacterium
AAACTAGCGGTTGCAAACTAATGCAACCGCAGTTTTCATTCTTGGGGAGTGTAATAAAGACTTTTTAGACAGCCCCCGATGGCGATGTAATGTTCAATTGCTTTCTTGCTTGAATTTCATCAGACGCGTCCAATGGTTCAGAATCCAATGCCAGTTTATGATATGAAGTTTTTCTACACTGCCGGAATTCCAGAGATTGTTAAGTCCTCTATTATGATGCTCTGATGAATTGCTGTATCAGTCCGGTCAAAACCGTTTCAAACGGTTTTGACCAACGGCTAAACAATATCCAATTGCTTTCTTCCTTGAATTTCATCAGACGCGTCCAATGGTTCAGAATCCGACACTGACTCCGCTGAAAGCGCCCCAGTTTATGGTATGGAGCGTTTCCACATTGCCGGAATTCCAGAGATTGTTTAGTCCTCCATACATCAACTTTGTTCCGAGTATTGCCGAAACGAATTGATTGAAATAATATTTTCCGGTGATAGTCCCATTGACGCCGAGATCAAAATTTTTATATCCGCTTGCGGCATTCTCCTCATTGAGCAGAAACCCAAGGTAAGGTCCGCCGTTGAAATATACCCCGACATTGTCAGATACCATTCCTCCGAATAATGCATTCAGTGGAATGTTTATGTAATTGTTTTGAAGTTGCTGGACAACTGAATCACCAATCTGTTGCGGATCCTGATAAGGAACTCCCAATCCGAAATTCTTCTTTGTAAAATCAAGTCCGGTAGTAAAATTAAATGATTCAAACAGACTTAAATTAAGAATCGCGCCGGCTATGAAACCCCCCTTCGTCGAAGAACTTACGGATTTTGAACCAGGAGTCTCACCGCTTGCATTAGTTGTCCCATATCCAAGCTGGAAATCAACCGACATTCCAAGAACTGAATTTGTAATCTTCTTATGATGATTCATTGCATTGCCATAATCTCTTTCTTTTTTCAATTCAACATAATCTTTGGAACTGTTGAATTTCAACTTCGGATCAAAGCCTGCCTTTGAATATGAACAGGACGCGCTGAAGATAACAAAACAAAGTACTGCAATAACAATTTTTGTTCTCATGGTTTTTGTTTTAATTAAAAAGATATTTTTTGGGGAAACTTCAATTCAATTCTTCTGCCTGCTTCAGCAGTTCTGATAATTTCTGTGTTTCTCTTTCCCATTCTGAATATACTTTCTTCAGTTTTTCATTCACTGTGTTATATTCATTTGTAACGTTGACGATGTCATAACTTCCTTTATAAAACTCATCTTTTGACATTATAACTTCGAGTTCTTTAATTCTGGTTTCAAATTTTCCCGTCTGTCGTTCAAGATCATCCACCCTGCTCTTCAGCGGAGTCATCAATTTATTCAGTTCCTTTTTCTTCTTCTTAATTTCGGAAGAAATATTGACTTTTTTTGGAAGTGTCTCCTCGCTTACAGACTGTTTCTCTTTTCGCGCGCCTGTATTCAGCAGCCTGTTTTCTTTTTCCTTCTCTTTAAGATAATCCGTTGCATTGCCAATATATGTTTTTAACTTCTTATTTTTTACTTCTATTACTTTGCCTACTATACCGTCAATGAAATCACGATCATGAGAAACAATCAGAACCGTTCCCTGATATTTTTTCAGAGCGTTCATGAGAACTTCCTTGGAAATCATATCTAGATGATTTGTTGGCTCGTCTAAAATGAGGAAATTCGAAGGTTCAATAAGCATCTTGGCAAGGGCAAGTCGCGATTTTTCACCACCTGAAAGCACCCGGACCTTCTTAAATACATCATCGCCCCTGAACAAAAAGCTTCCGAGAATTGTCCGGAGATTTTTTTGAATTTCGCCCGTTGCAGATTCTTCCATGGTTTCAAGTACTGTCTTTTCCGGATTCAATGCTTCAGCCTGATTCTGCGCATAAAATTTTATTTCAACAAGATGACCGGGTTTTATCGTGCCGGAATTATGCGGTTCATGACCGGCTATAATGCGTGTCAGCGTTGATTTTCCTGCTCCGTTGACGCCGAACAAAACTATTTTTTCACCGCGGTTAATCAACAGATCAATATTTTCAAGCACCATATTTTTTCCGTCGTAGCTCTTGGAAAGGTTGGTAATTTCCATCGCAACTTTCCCGGAGTGCGTTGCGGGTGGAAAATGGAAATGAACTGTCGCTTCTTCATCTTCGAGTTCGACCCAGTCCATTTTTTCAAGCAGCTTGATACGCGATTGCACAGCCCGCGCCTTTGTTGCTTTGTAGCGGAATCTTTCGATGAACCTTTCCTGCTGCTTGAGATAATTCTGCTGATTGTCATATTGATTCTCAAGCATTTCTTTCCTGATTTGTTTCTCCTTTTTGTAAAATGAATAATTGCCTGAATACTCTGTTGCTTTCCCGAGAGAAATTTCAATAGTTCTGTCTGTAATGTTATCGAGAAAATTCCTGTCATGCGAAACAAGAACTATAGCACCCTGATAGGCTTTAAGATAATTCTCTACCCAGATTAATGATTCAATGTCAAGATGATTTGTAGGCTCATCCAGCAGAAGAATTGAAGGATTGGCGAGAAGAAGTTTCGCAAGAGCAATTCTCATTTGCCAGCCGCCGCTGAATTCATCCGTAGCTCTTACAAAATCTCTTTCAAAGAAACCAAGTCCGATGAGAATTTTCTCAATTTTCGATTTTAGTTTAAATCCTTCCAGCATCTGAAATCTCTCCTGCAGTTCCCCGTATTCATTTATCAGATCCATGAATTCATCCGAGGATGTATCATCGCTTTCGGACATTTCGATTTCAATTTGACGCATCTCTTCCTGAATTTTATTGATATCGCCCGCGGAGCTGTAAACTTCTTCATACAAAGTTTTTCCCGTATAGTTGATTCCTTCCTGCGGGAGATAACCGACAGTAGTATGTTTTGATACAGCGACTTCGCCTTCATCAGGTTTAAAGATTCCCGAAATCACGCGGAGCATTGTGGTCTTCCCTGCGCCGTTTGAGCCGACGAGAGAGACTCTGTCTCTTCCGGCGACACGAAGCGAGACGTCATCGAATAGTACCTTCGCGCCATAGCGCATGGATATGTTGTTAAGAGAAATCATTTGGGAAATTTAATTAAATGAGAATTGAAATTAAGTGGAAAACAGTATTTGGGATGTGGTTCAATGTAGTTCAATGAGGTTCAATGTTGCTCAATGTCACTGCTGTCCCTTGCGAACTTCGCGTGAAAACTTGTTAAATTAAATTGTACACAAGACTTATTTTATCTTTATACCTCCCGGGGGCTGTCCAAAAAGTCTCGCCGAATCGGATTTTCAAAATTGTCATTGTGTTTTTTGAGGATTTCTACAGGCTAA
>JBDHXH010000154.1:0-3291 GCA_039810605.1 Ignavibacteria bacterium
TCAACGACGTTTCTCCGTACTTACTCAAGGTTACATTTAATATGAGTCAATGCGGCAAATGCACAGGTTTACAGAATTGCCTTCACCACATTACATAGAAAACATAGGCACATAGGAATTTTACCTTTGTGGATGTTATTTTTAGTTTATAACTTTTGTGGAGGTCCATAATCAATATCTACAACTCAACGACGTTTCTGCGCACTTACTCACAGTTACATTTAATATGAGTCAATGCGGCACTGCACAGATTTACAGAATTGCCTTTTGTGTAACTGCTTCATTGATTAAGTTATAAAAAAAAATTAAGAATTCAGGAGGAAGTCATGACTAAAGTTTTTCTAACTTTGTTAATCTTAACAAATGTTGCTCTTGCACAATCTGATTTTATCGGCAGGACAAATGAAGTTGTAACAGAGAACGGTGTTACAAAAATAAAGACTGTATTAACGCCTCTGCCAAATCCAAATGGAAGGCCCCTTCAGCAAATCCAGCATACCGGTATTCCTGTTAATCCACTAAGTAATTCAAGCGTTCGGTGGTCATACCAGGAGCCCGCGGGCATTGGTGATTACTGTCTTACAAGCGGCAACGGGAAATACTGCGCTGCTTCATGGAATCTTAACAATAAGAGAATTTCTTTTTACAATAATCTTAACGCGACCCCGCTCTGGGAATATAATACAGACCCAAATGGATACCTTAGCTTTATTTCCGTTTCTGACACAGGCGGTGTACTTGCCGTTGGTTCTTATCTTAATATTTTTCTTTTCAATAATTCCGGTAATGTGCCTTTCTTTAACTTTGATCTGACACAATTGCCTGATACCGGAACTGCTACTGCACTCGACCTTACAAGAGACGGAAGATTTCTCGTTGCAAGTGTTTCACGTCAGGACTCGAGCACTGTGTATGGATTTAATACAAATTCGACTTCGCCGGTTTGGAAACTCAAAATAGTACCAAATGTAACAGCCGGAGGCGCTGCGCTTCAGGGAATAAGAATTTCCGGAAACGATTCACTCGTTATAGTCAACACTTATTCTGAAGTCTGGGTTTTGAATACTTACACCGGCGTGCAAAGATACAGAGGTTTGATCAACCCGGGCAATCCGAACAGCGGCACGCAAGCTGCACAGGGAATCAGCGGCAATGGCAATTATATCGCAACCATTAATTACACGGGACTTGTGACTTTGTATCAATGGAATGGTTCCACATACAACCTGGTCTGGGTCAATCAGGAACCTCCCGGACAATTTTACAACTGGTATACTGCTGTTGATTTTTCTTACGACGGAGAATATCTCGCAGCAGGAACTCTTAATTTTATAACCTCAAGCTCATACGACGGCAAAGTAAAAGTCTTCAAGAGAACAAGCAGTACTCCGCAGTGGACTTTTACGGGAGCAGGCGATGAAGTAACAAATCTTTCATTCTCAAGAAGCGGAAACATCCTTGCTGCATCTTCATGGGGCGAGTTTAACAATCTCACGGACGATATTTATATCTTCAAGACCTTCATGGGCAACATTCCCATTTTCAAAGTGAACACTCCGGGATCAATGCTTTACTGCAGCACTTCAAACGACGGAAGAAGCGTCGTAATGAGCGGTAAGGCGGTTCACGCCAGACAATTCGGAAACGGAGGACTGCTATACAATGTTGATGTTGACACAAGTGACATCCCCGTTTCTGTTTCGGGTAACATCACAGGCATCGTGTCAGAATATAAACTCTATCAGAATTATCCAAATCCGTTCAATCCGGTAACGAAAATCCGATTCGAAATCCCTGATATAGAGAGAGGTCAGATGTCATCGGTAAAACTTGTTGTTTATAATTCGCTTGGCAAGGAATTGCAGACATTGTTTGACGGTAATCTGAATCCCGGAAGCTACGAAGTGAATTTCAACGCGGATAATTATTCGAGCGGAATATATTTTTATAAACTCTTTGCCAACGGGCATACGGAAACAAGGCAGATGGCTCTTGTCAAATAGCATTTGCTGCAATCATATTTAATTTTTATCAGCTGACAATGAGCTATGAGATATACATGAATCCATAGCTCATTGTTTTTATTTCAATTCATTATTCTCAATATTTGCGTTCTGTGAAGAAAGTTCTCGCAATTGTCGGTCCCACAGCTTCGGGCAAAACTGATATCTCGGTTGAAATCGCACGAAGGCTCAACGGTGAAATCATTTCCGCAGATTCAAGGCAAGTATATAAAGGAATGCCGGTTTCGACCTCGCAGCCTTCCGAAGAAAATTTGAATTCAGTTAAGCATCATTTTATTTCTGAATTAAATCCCGATGAGGAATTCAATTCAGGAGAATTTGGAATCATTGGCAGAAAAATTATTGATGATATTTTTTCAAGAAACAAACTGCCGGTTATTTGCGGCGGAAGCGGATTGTATATCCGCTCCCTCATTGATGGATTCTTTGAGGAGAAAATTGAAAGTAAAGAAATCAGGGAGAGACTATACAGAGAGCTTAACGATAGAGGTGAAGATTATTTGTATGAAGAATTGCGGAGAGTGGACCCCGAATCATCGCAGATAATACCTCCGCGAAAAGTCCGCAGAGTCATTCGCGCACTTGAGATTTATTATGCAACAGGGAAAAAGATTTCAGAACTTCAGAAGAATCTTCCTGAAATAAATTTCAAAACTTTTCAGATTGGTCTGTCATACCAAAGGAAGATATTGTATGAAAGGATAAATCAAAGAGTTGACAGGATGATTGAAGAAGGATTGCTCAATGAGGTCAGGGAGCTCATGAACAGAGGTTATCACTACGGGAAAAATTATCCGGTTGATACAGTAGGAGTGAAGGAAGTCATGAAATACTTTGAAGGTGAATTCAGCTTTGAGGAAATGCTTCATTTGATTAAGCAGAATACCCGCAGATATGCAAAACGACAGTTGACCTGGTTCAGAAAGGACAAACGAATACTGTGGCTCGAAGCGGGAGATGGTGAAAATGCAGATGAACTTGCGGAAAAAGTCTTGAAGCACTTTGAAGAATTCCATCTGTAATTTCTGCGGATAAGAGATTTTTTATAAAACAAAAAACCCTACATGAACAAATCCATGCAGGGTCAATTAAAGGAAGAACAAATATGAAAGAACATTAGCCGGCGGGCGCCGGCTGTATACAATCTATAAAAATTTTAATTTAATAGAAACAAATTTTTTTGGTTGAGATAAGTTGCAAGATTCTCCAAAATGAACAACCATCCTTATTTGATCAAAGTCATTTTCCTGGTCTGCCGGAAATTCCC
>JBDHXH010000155.1:0-3154 GCA_039810605.1 Ignavibacteria bacterium
ATAAACTAAGAGGCAAAGAGGGAGGGTACTGGATGAATTTATTGAACAACGAAGCTAACAACATAGAGAGGGCTCTGAACCGGGCTTTGGAAGATCCTGAAGGTGAAGATGGTTTAAGTCTGGCGCTAAACATGGGATACTACTGGCAAATCAAAGGCTACTATTCTGAAGGGATGCGTTTGATTGAGACTGCATTGAGCAAGCGCCCTGATGCATCAACTCTGAATCACATTCGCGCTCATTCATCTCTGGGAAATTTTGCAAGACTAAGAAGTGAATATAGCAAAGCGGAAGAGCATTTGAAAAAGGCACTCAAGATCAGTAGAGAAATTAAAGTTAAAGATGATGAAGCAGCAATACTTCACAGACTTGCAATTCTTGAGTATGACAGGGGCAATTATAATCTTGCCGAAAAATTGTATATCGAAAATCTTAAACACTATCAAACAACCGGTGATAAGCCGGCAATCGGCAGAACATTGAATAATCTTGCCAACACTTACTCGGTGCAGGGAAATATTGAAAAAGCGAATACAATGTATGAAGAGAGTCTGGAGATTCGCAGGGAAGAAGGTGATGTACTCGGTATATCCGTGATCCTCTGTAACATAGGCATTCTTGCCTATCAGAGCGGAAATTTTGAAAAGGCAAAAAATTTACTCAATGAAAGCCTTCAGATCAGAATTGAAATAGGAGACAGATCGGGCGCGTCCATAACATTTGCAAATCTGGGAAACTCTTCTTTTAACCAGGGTGAGTATGCAGAGGCAAAAAAATTCTATGAAGAAAGCTTGAGCATATACCGTGAAATTGGTGATCCGGCGGGAATCGCTGAAGCACTTTCCAATCTGGGGAATGTATCAATGGAGAACGGCGACATTGAAACAGCATTGAGTTACTATGAAGAAAGTCTTGCAATTGCACGCAAGATTAATCTTGAACTTCTTGCTGCACTAAGCCTTCACGGAATGGGAACGGCAGCATTTGCGAATCGGGAGTATGATGTAGCAGGTAAACTCTATCTGGAGAGTTTAATGATCTTTAAGCAGAAATCGAGTCTGATGGAAATAGAAAAGGTAATGATGAATATAGCAGAGCTCATGGTCAGCAGCCGGAAATTCAGTGAAGCTGCGCGATTGTTCAGTTTTATTGAAACGGAATTTATTCAGAACCGCAAACTGAAACTTGCCAAATCCGAACAAATGATTCTGGATAATTCATTAGTAATTGTGAAGGATGAAATGAATGCTGATAATTTTTTGAATTGTTCTGAAGAAGGAAAGAATTTTTCGCTCGAAGATGCCGTGCTGTTGTCAATTCAATTTTTGAATTACGGAATATGAAGCTGTCGCGATCACCGATTAAGCTGTGATGCAACTTTTGTTCGGCAAAAAAGTATATACTTATCAAATTTCAAAATCGAATAGAATATTTCTACCCTCTTATTTCAAAGAAGTTTAAGAAGTCAAAACTAAATTACAGACATCATGAGGGAAACTATTCTTGACAATCTTAACCATCCGAAACAACTCGAAGTTTTATACCGCACGGACAAATCTGCTTTTAGAAAAACTTTTAACGAACTCTATCAGGACATCAAGGGTAATGCGGTTGCAGAAGTATGGCATGAACGTCTCAATTTTTCACCGGAGAGAGACGACTCATTAGGCAAATCTGCATCAAAGAGTTTACTGTTTGTAATCATGTTGTCACTCATTGCAACATTGATTGCGAAGATGCCGGAAATTTTTGGAGTGAATGATGAATTTTTTTATCCGCGTAATATCAGCTTCATTGTATTTCCGGTGCTGATGGTTTGGTTCGCGAGAATTTCAAAACCGTCCCATGTTACTGAAGGCATGGTTGCCTTTGCAATAGCAGCATCTGTGTTGTTTATCAATTTCCTTCCGGATAATGTCAGCAGTCAAACTCTAATACTATCGTGCATCCATCTTCCGATACTTTTGTACTCTCTTACCGGTTTGATTTTTATGGGCAGGGAATGGCGTTCAGCGGATTCAAGGATTAGATTCTTGAGATACTCCGGCGATCTGTTAGTAATGACGGGAATAATTCTTGTTTCGGGCGCGGCAATGTCAGCAATGACTATGCGTTTGTTTGAGCTCATTGATATAAGGATAGAAGACTTTTATACAAGATACGTGCTCGCATGGGGGCTTGCGTCTGCTCCTGTTGTTGCCGCCTATATCATTGAGCAAAACAAACTCATTGTAAGCAAGATCTCGCCAGTGATTGCAAGGATATTCAGTCCGATGGTGTTGATAATTGTCTTAACATATTTGACAACAATAATCACAACAGGGAAAGATCCTTACAATGACAGGGAATTTCTTCTAGTATTTAATCTGCTCCTCATCGGCGTGATGGCGATAATCTTATTCTCTGTTGCCGAAGCGGCGAAGTCCCGAATCACGAGGATTGAGATTGGAGTTTTGTTTCTCCTGTCGTTAGCTACGATTATAGTCAACTCCATCGCATTGTCTGCAATTGTTTTCAGAATATCGGAATGGGGATTTTCACCAAACAAGACAGCCGTGCTTGCCGGGAATCTCCTGATACTAATCAATCTGCTGCTTACTGCATATAAGCTTGCATTTGCCTTTAGAGATCCTTCGGAACTTGATTCAGTAAAAAACTTAATCGCATCTTATCTTCCTGTGTATGCAATATGGGCAGCGATAGTAACATTCATATTTCCGCTTATATTTCATTTTATGTGAATGATTATTTGAGAGCAATGAATAAAGGGAGAATAAAGAACTGCATCTGTCCGAAAATTAGACTCATCCAATTGTCTTTGAAAGTATTTTTGGACAACAGTGTAGAAGAACAATGAGAACTAATGAAAACTTCAATCCGGATATCCAATGGAATTGAAATAGTTAAGTAAAGAAGCTAAATTACCTATTCAATTTCGGAGTCGTAGTTCAGTTTGGTTAGAACGCCTGACTGTCACTCAGGAGGTCGCGGGTTCGAGTCCCGTCGATTCCGCAAAGAAGTAAAACCCTGTAAGTAATAACACTTACAGGGTTTTTTGTTTTGTATAAAATAATCGCACTTGTTTTAAATCGTTCCCAATCTCCTGATTGTGAACGAGGTAAACTTGATTATACGCAAAGTAAAAGCGCTTGCG
>JBDHXH010000156.1:0-2994 GCA_039810605.1 Ignavibacteria bacterium
CTCATCACGGCAATCTTCTGTCATTCTAAAAAGCCTTCTATCAACCGGACATCTATTCTCTTCTTTTCCGTATCAATATTCTTAACAAAGTTTTCGTTAAAAGGTATCAAAATTTCTTTCTCCCCGGTTTTTATGCTGAATAAATCTCCACTTCCGTAATTGACTATCTCTTCAACTTCTCCGACATATTTATCTCCGTCATACATTTTGCATCCGATTAATTCAAAGAAATAATACCTGCCCTCATCAAGTTTTACACGCTCGCTCTCCTTTATCATCAGTATCTTATCCCGCAAGACAGATGCGCCTTCAATATCATCAATGCCTTCCAGTTTAAGATTTATGTATGAAGCATAGATTCCGCACGATGTAACTATGAAATTGAATTCGTCCGAATTCTTATTTTGAACGAACTCGTTCCTCTGCTCATCGAACAGTTTTATTTCCCTTAATTTTTTGAATCGCTCGGGGAAATCAGAGAGTGAAATTACTTTTAGGTTTCCTCTGATGCCAATCGGCTTCGTTATCTTTCCAATCGCAATAAAATCTTTAACTGCCGGCAATTATCTAAGCCTTCTGTATTTTATCGGGAATCTCCATAAAAGCTTTCATACCCTGTTTGGAAGCCATCGCAGTAAGCAGCGTTCTGATTGCCTTTGCGGTTCTTCCCATTTTTCCTATTACTTTTCCTGTTTCACTGTCCTGAACATGCAGGACGAATTTAATTCTATTGTCACCTTCGACTAATTCCTCTACTCTGACAGCTTCAGGATTATCTACCAGGTGTTTTGCAATGAATTCAATGAATTCTTTCATTTTTGGGGTGCTCCTTTATTAGATTAAGAAATGTTGAATTATATTTCTTAAAACTCTTTATTCAGGCTTTTGCTCACCCGCGCCGGTTCCGGCTGCTTCCTTTGTTTCCTTACTTGCTTTTTTGTTCTGTTTCCTTCTGTTCCTTTTTTCTTTCGCCCGAATTAATTTTGATTCCTTTTGCGACATGAATTTTTGTAACTCTGCTTCTATAGTTTCCTGTGCCGCGCCCTTTTTTTCCAGATGAAGTTTCAGAATCAAACCTTCTCTTTTCAACAAACTTCTGACAGTATCAGTTGGCAATGCACCAACCTTCAGCCAGTATCTGACTCTGCCTTCGTTTAACTTTATTTCCATCGGATCAATATTCGGATTGTAAGTCCCGACAGATTCAATAAATCTTCCGTCTCTCGGTGACCTGGAATCCGCAGCGACTATCTTGTAAACAGGATAGTGCCTCTTTCCGATTCTTTTTAATCTTAATTTTACCAATTCAGTTAATTTGTTTAGTTCTTTTGGTTATTTTATTTTTCAATTTATTTTACATTTTAAAATCTTTCATTGCGTTAGGAGGCAATTTCATGCGCTTCATCAATCCTCTGCCCTTATCCTTGCTGAATTGTTTCATCATCTTCTGCATATCTTCAAACTGTCTGATTACCCTGTTCACATGCTGAATCGGATTACCGCTTCCATCGGCGATTCTCCTTCTTCTTGAACCGTTGATAATGTTCGGATTCTCTCTTTCTTTATTTGTCATCGAAAGAATTACCGATTCAATTTTGGATAACGCGCTGTCGTCAATATCCTGATTCTTTACAAGCTTTGATGCGCCGGGTATCATTGATATCAAACTTGACAACGAGCCCATCTTCTTTATCTGTTCGAGATACGAAAGAAAATCATTATAATCAAATTTATTCTTCCTAAGTCTTTCTTCTATCTTCTCATTCTGATTCAGCTCAAACTGATCCTGTGCTTTTTCAACAAACGATACAATGTCTCCCATTCCCAGAATTCTCGAAGCCATTCTGTCGGGATAAAATTGCTCAATTGCTTCAAGCTTCTCACCTATTCCCGAAAATTTTATCGGAACATTGACTACGGCTTTAATTGATAATGCAGCACCACCTCGCGTATCACCATCGAGCTTTGTCAATATGACGCCATCATAATCAAGCTTATCGTGAAATGCCTTCGCCGTATTGACTGCGTCCTGTCCTGTCATTGCATCAACTACAAACAAAATTTCTTCCGGAGCAAGCTCTTTCTTGATTGAAGAAACTTCATTCATCATCTCTTCATCAATCGCCAATCTTCCGGCAGTGTCAATAACCAATGTGTCCCTGGCATTTTCACGTGCGTAAGCCAATGCATCACGAGATATCTTAAGAACGTCTTTCGAATTTTCATCGGAATAAACAGGAACCCCTGCTTGCTTACCGAGAATTTTTAATTGTTCGATCGCCGCTGGTCTGTAAACGTCGCATGCTGCTATTACGGGATTTCTTCCTTTTGATTTCAGATACTTCGAAAGCTTAGCTGAAAAAGTCGTCTTGCCTGAACCCTGAAGACCAACCAGCATAATTACGGACGGGATTCTTTCGGAAAATTTTATTTCACTTTTCTCCGAACCCATCAATTTTATCAGCTCATCATTGATAATTTTAACAATGAGCTGTCCCGGCGTAATGCTGTTGAGAACATTTGCGCCGAGTGATCTTTCCTTTACATCACTAAGAAATTTTGAAACAACTTTATAATTGACATCCGCATCAAAAAGTACGCGCCTGATTTCACGCATCGACTCCTCAATATTGCTTTCCGTGATTTTACCCTGTCCACGGATTTTCTTTAATACACCCTCGAGCTTATTTGTTAAGTCTTCTAACACGGCGGAGGAACTGTTTCAACATCTCTAAAAAATGAGTTCCAAAATACCAATAACATTGATTTTTATCAAGGAAGATTGTCCGGCATTTGTCAAAAACACGTAAAAACACGTTGAGATAAGTTGACTCAAAATTAGTGTTATCCTGACATTTTAACAAATTTATGTATCTGTTTGTATGAAAAATGTTCAATTAAGTTTAACACGATTCTAAAGCATTTCATAGATTTTTTTTCTTATGTTAATTTCATATTTTGAATTTGCAAACCTATGATCAGAACATCCAAGAG
>JBDHXH010000157.1:0-2933 GCA_039810605.1 Ignavibacteria bacterium
GGAACAACATACAGTGGCTTGACACAGGTTCTGCAGCTTCTGGTTCTGGCAAAAACTACTACAGCAAACCGAACAGATGAAATTTCATGGGGAGCTCTGCCTGTTGAACTTTCTTCATTCGTCTCCTACGTGAATAACAGAACAGTTGATCTCATGTGGAAAACGAGCAGCGAGGAAAACAATGCGGGATTTGACATCGAAAGAAAAATGTCCGGTACTGATAACTGGGCTGCAGTAGGTCATATTACAGGCGCAGGTACTACAAACACAGCCAGAGAATACTTCTTCACTGACAGAAATCTTGAATCAGGAACTTATAACTACCGTCTGAAGCAAATAGACTTCAACGGAAACTATGAGTATCATTATTTGAGCAGTGACGTGTTAGTCGGAACACCGATGAACTTTAATCTAAGTCAGAATTATCCTAATCCGTTTAATCCGGCAACCAAGATTAATTTTCAATTGGCAAACGACGGAAATGTTTCGATAGAAGTATTTAATAATCTCGGAAAGAAAGTTGCAGATGTATTGAATGAATACAGACCCGCAGGTTATTATACTGCGGAATTCAATGCATCAGCACTTCCAAGTGGTTCGTACTTCTATAAGATGACTTCAGGTTCATTCAGCAAGGTGATGAAAATGGTAGTCATTAAGTAATAAGAAAATATTTATGCAAGCGGACTTGAAAGGAGATCCGCTTGCATTTTTTTGCTTCCCGATCCGGTTTCAGTTTCCATTCATTTTTCCCCAAAACAATTAATCCCCATACTTTAAACGGAGTTTGATTAATACTTAAAAATTTTGCTATGAAAACCATAATTACGCTTCTTGCATTGATTTGCTGTCTAACAATCTCTTCAGCATCGGCACAACAGGCAATTAAGAACATGTACCTGCTTTCAAATGTAGATCAGCATACTGCAACATACTCCGGATGCTGGGGATATGTAGCTCCTGACGGCAGAGAGTATGCGATCATCGGTTCCTATGACGGAACAGTTTTTATAGACATTACAGATGTTACAAATATTCATCAGGTTGGATTTGTTCCTTCAACGAACCCTGCAAGTTCAAATAATCTTTGGCGGGAAATGAAGGTGTATTCGCACTATGCATACCTTGTCTCTGAAGTTTCAAGCAGCGGAGTTCAGATAGTTGATCTGCAGTATCTTCCGGATTCAATTCACTATGTGAAAAAATTCGTTGCAACGGGACATTCATCAACGCATTCAATTTCACAATCGGGTCCATATCTTTATCTGAACGGAGCAAATAGCGGTTTTGTCGGCAATAAAGGAATAGCAATTCTTGATCTTTCATCAAATCCCGAAACACCGGTTGTTCGAGGTAAGTGGACTAGCGCGTATGTTCACGACTGTAGAGTGCTGAACGATACTATTTGGGCAGCAAATATATATGTGGGAAAGATGTCTATTATTAATGCCCAAAACAAGAACACGCTTACCACAGTCAGCCAATGGGCAGAGTATCCGCAACAAACTATTTCCACTCATAACTGCGCCATTACAGGAGACAGGAAATATATCCTTGCGACAAATGAAGTACAAAGTCCCGCCGGCAAACTTCGCATTTTTAACATTCAGGATCTCGGCAACATAACTTATGTTACTCAATGGCAGCCCACGGGAATATCAAACTCCATAGTTCACAATGTTGAGATATATGGAAGCAATGCACTCATTGCTCACTATACCGCAGGGATACGATTTGTAGATATTACTAATCCTGCATCGCCTACGGAAGTGGCATGGTATGACACTTATCCACCGAACGATACAAACACTTTTGATGGCTGTTGGGGTGTTTATATGTTTCCTTCGGGAAAAATTATTGGCTCGGATATGCAGACAGGACTTTATGTCGTAAAAATGTATTACAATATTTCTGTTGCACTGGAGGGATATTATAATTCCTCAAATAATAGAATGAATAAAAAAGATACAGTGAGAGCATATCTAAGACAATATACTTCTCCGTATGGCATAGTTGACTCTGCAAAGGCAACGGTTGATTCGGTTTCACTCACCGGAAATTTTAAAATGAATTCTGCTCCTTCAGGAACATACTATCTCGTGCTCAAACACAGAAGCTCGATTGAAACATGGAGTAAGGCAGGCGGTGAGTCTTACGATCCAATGACACTGGAAACTTATAATTTTACTTCTTCATCTGCACAGGCTTACGGAAATAACATTCAGCAGGTAGATGCGTCACCCGTTGTCTTCGGACTATATGCGGGTGACAGTAATCAGGATGGTATCATTGATGTTTCCGATATTGCTTTGATTTTCAACGACGCACAGTCATTTGCGTCCGGCTATCTCTCAACAGACGTTGACGGTGATAATTCCATAGATCTTACAGACGTTGTGCTCGCATTTAATAATGCATTTAATTTTGTGAGTAAGATTACTCCTTAAGTTAAGAAAGAGAAAAACATTCCTCCGAAGTCAGGTTGATTAAGCAAAACTTCGGAGGATTTTTTTTGTGTGTTGAATATTTTTTAAATGTCATGGTCAACGAATCTAAGTTGTAAAATTTCAATCCCTTTCATAAATTTTAGAAAATTTCTTAATTCAAAAAACCTTGATTAAAATTTTAACCGGGTTAATTTTCCTGATAACCCTGAATCAACAGCTTGTTCATGCGCAACTTGGTCATAGGAATATGTACCTTCTTTCCAATCTCAACAATCATGTCTCACCATATTCAGCGGTGTGGGGCTACGTCGCGCCGGACGGCAGGGAATACGCAATCTTTGGCTGCTACGACGGAACATCATTCGTGGATGTAACGGATGTGAACAATATTCATCAGGTTGGATTTATCCCTTCTACCAACCCTTCAAGCAGTTCTAATATATGGAGAGAAATGAAGACTTATTCTCACTATGCATACATCGTCTC
>JBDHXH010000158.1:0-2869 GCA_039810605.1 Ignavibacteria bacterium
AGTGTATGTTATGAATTTATTGATATTATTTTTCATAATTTTTTCGGACTTGTTTTAAAAATAAACTCATACCGCAGTTGTCAATACACAGTAAATCACATGTCTTTCATTAACTCTTTGCAAAGGTTAAAATTAGTATTAATCAATTGAAATGTAAAGGGTGGGTAATGCTGAATTTATATAAGCATTGATACTCATGATGATGCACCTGAATCAGTATCCGCTGATGCATGGCATGAATGATGATCGCGATTGGTACTGTATTAAGTTGAAACCATTACATGTTTGAGACCAAATTCTGAATCTCGGAGCGGATTATTTCAACAAAGTCATTTTTCTTGTTGATACAAAATCTCCTGCACTAAGCCGGTAAAAATATACTCCGCTTGGGAAATTTCCCGCATCAAATTCTGCTTCGTAACTGCCGGGTTCCATTGTGGAATTAACAAGTGTTGAAATTAGCATACCGAGTGAATTATAAACAGAAAGCTCCACACGTGTCGGACCTTTGAGACTTGAAGCAACATTAAATTTGATCTTCGTTACCGGATTAAACGGGTTTGGATAATTCTGTTCCAATGAAAAATTTCCCGGGATGACTCCATTAACCTGCGTGATTGAAGTGATGGTATCTTTATAATTTACGATCCTGAAATTATCGAAATAAAATCCATCTCCGGGAACACCGTTGTCATTTACAAGATTGAAACGCACCTTGATTTTTCTTCCGACATACGAATTAAGATTAATCTGCTCATACTTCCAGTGCTTAATTCCGGTGTATGAAGGCTGACCGGAAACTGTGGTAGTATATTTTCCTGCAACACTTGTCCATGACGTTCCGAAATTTGTGCTGACCTGAAATCTCACATAATCATAAGTTACTTCAGTCGCCCATTTGGCGGCGAATTCAGCTCGCGGATTTACGGTATTTGTCAAATCAATGGTATCATTCAGTGTGAATGTATTGTTGCAACTGTTTTTGCCGTTGCCATATCTGGAGTCGGCAAAATTTTTATTCCCTTCATTCGGATCAATAAATGTTGTGTCCCACATTATTCCGGTTCCTGCCTTTGTCCAGTGTGATGTCCCCGTCTCTGCATTGTCTCCGAAAAGCGCAACCGGCTTACCGACGTAAATTGATATTGTATCCTGTGAAGTAACTATATCTTCCTGCTTTGTAATGACTGCAAATTTCATCTCATCCATGTAATTTGAAAACTGGTTTGTATAGAATCTCATGGGAGCAGAGGTTGAAGCATATTGTCTTGATGCAATATTGCCAAGATTCGACACAAGGGAGTTAGGAGAAATGTTTCCATACAACGGAATTACGGTCAATGTTGTATTCAATGCAGTTTGTGAGAGTCCTCTGTTTTTCAGAGTAAACTGCAGATCCAGCACATCATTTTTCAGCACATAACCTTTGCCGCCGATTTTGTAATTAACAAGATCTGCATACGCACCGCTCACCCATGTGAGATATTTCATTCCGAAAAGATTTTCATTTGCAACGGGTATAATTTCAGATTGAAGCGGCCAGAAATCGCTGCCTCCAACTTCGGGAGTCCAGCAGTAGGTTCCATGTGAATGAAGATAATCTCTTGTAGTTCCGCTCGAGTAATATGAAAGCATTTCTATCACCGTCCCGTATGTATAATTATTGCGAGCAGCAAAGTCAGAAGCGAATTCTGAATAGATTTCGTAAGCTACAGACGTATCGGTATATCCATAAGGATTGAGATATCTTCCCGCAACCGAGTGCATTGAGAAGGCAATCTTCGGATGTATCTGACCTGTAAAGTTCTTTATTGCCTGGGTTTCGGGTTCGGAGCCTGCGGAAAGTCCTCTGTATGTTTCAGAGCATGGATCACTGCTGGAGCCGCTGTTCACACCCCAGCCATAGTTGTAATTTCTGTTGAGGTCAATGCCATAGCAAGATCCGTTGTTCTTTCTGTTCTTACGCCACATTCCGCCGCCATTAGGATTCGTAGTCTGATTATAAACGTAGCCATCGGGATTTACAACAGGTACGAAAAATATTTCCCGGTTGTCAACGAGGTAAGTTACTTCAGGATTCGTGCCGTAATTTTCCAGCAGCCAGTACATATAATACATCATGCTGGCCATTGATTCCGGCTCTCGCGCATGATGGAGCGCATCAAAATAGACTGCTGATTCAGTTGATGATTCATTTACATCCGGATTGTCGGAAATTTTTACTGCCCAGATAGTTCTGTTTTCAACTGATGAACCAATGTTCTGTTTTGCTGAAATCAGATTAGGAAACTGAATTCTCATCGAATCAAGTTTCTGCACTACCTCATTATATGTATAAAATCCGCCCATGCTTCCAAAAGAGAATCCGTCTATTCCGTCATCTGACATTATTTGATAGCTCTTTGCCATTTCAGATTCGGTTGATCTGCGCCGCTCCGCATAAAAACTATTCATGTCGGCAATCTTAACTTCATGGCTGATTCCGGTATTCTTAATTCTTGATAACTCCGCAGAATTGACAACAACTTCAATCCCCGACTGAATATTTCCCGTATAGTGCTCTACCGCAATATCATTTTCCTGCAATATCCATATGTCCAGGGGTGAACTGACATTAATTTTAACAAGTGAATATACTTCATCCGGAGTCTTTTTATCATTCCTATCGTTGAAATTATATGCTGCTGAAATTGCAATTATCAAAAGAAGAACAGGTATAAGTCTTATGTTTTTTCGCATCTCTGTAAAGCTAAATATTATTTGATTGTTATTTTGAACTTACTCTGATTTGAATCAAAACTTATGCTAATTTATCGGCATAAAAAAGGAAAAACTCAACTCTGCCCATGGAATCTTGATTGACCCTTGG
>JBDHXH010000159.1:0-2851 GCA_039810605.1 Ignavibacteria bacterium
TTGAATCCTCCACAGTGACCTTACCGGGGAAGATTCTTCTGCCCGGAATATCAACAATATTTCCTTCGACTGTAAAATTTTTCTTTTGCATAATTATTTTTGTGTGATTTGCATTTGGCTCAAAGTTAATACTAAAGATTTCTTTTAGAAATCCAGATTAGTTACGGTTCATTGCATGTTAACGGGTTTTCGCGGGCATTCTTAAAGTTCTTAGAGTTTCGGTTAAGCGTTTATCATTTAAAATGAACCCGTAAAAACTTAACTTTGTTAGGTTTATAAATTCAAATTCAGAAATATTTTAAATTAAAAGATCATGAAATTAGTTGAATCATTTGTAGCGGTATTGATTTCAGTTTTGATTTTGCAGGGATGCGGAAAGAATGAGTCTAAAGTTGAATCGGAAAAAACTCCAAAGACCGAAAACAATACCACAAAAGTAGAAGCAACAATTAACCTTCCGACAATGCAATGCGGAACATGCAAGAAGAACATTGAGACAGCGGTAAAGAAGGTTGACGGTATTAGCGAATGCCGTGTTGATAAGAATGCTAAGGTGCTTCATGTAAATTTTGATAACTCTAAGACTGATGTTTCAAAAATCGAGTCTGCAGTAACTGCCGCAGGCTACAATGCCAATGATAAGCAAGCTGATCCCGAAGCATATAATAACCTCGATGACTGCTGCAAACTTCCCAAAGACAGAAAAGAAAAAGATTCGCACGATATGCATTGAAGTGTTTTGTTGAGTCTTTGTGTTCCGAAGAATATTTACTTCGAAAATGTTGCGATATATATAGAGAGCCAAGGCATTGAATTCAATGACGAACTCTCTATTATGTTTTCAAATTTTCGGAAACGAACAGCATGAGTCCCGGTTTCAATTCCTCATTTTAACACAGTTCAGTTTCGCTCGATAATTTCTGAAATAACCGGTAGCAAAAATATATCTCTTATCTTAAGCAGAAATATGTTTTCAAAAAAAACAAAAGTAAAACCGGCGCGGGATATTAACGAATCAAAAGTGATCTATTTCCCATACAAGCCGCATGTAACGGAGTACGTGATTCCAAAAAATCGCATGAAAACAGAAATGTGCGAACAGGGTTTACCCATACCTCCTAAAGATCTCTGGCTGGGTTACGGAAATTCACCGGAAGAATATTTATGGGGAAAACTTCAGACAAAAGTAATGATTGATATAGTTGAAGGATCCGGTTATAAATTGAAGGAGGGAAACAGGATCTTGGATTTTGGATGCGGTGCCGGAAGAATGATACGCTGGCTAAAGTATTTATCTGATACGTGCGAAATCTGGGGAACAGATATTCAGTCGGAGCATATATATTGGGCAAATCAATATCTCAAACCACCGTTTAATTTTGCAACAACGACAACCGTGCCGCATCTTCCGTTTGAAGACAGATATTTCAACTTGATTTATGCAGGTTCTGTTTTTACTCACATAGACGATCTGGCAGATGCATGGTTACTTGAGTTGAGGAGGATTTTGAATCCCGACGGCAGATTATTCATTACGCTTCATGATCAAAACTCAATAGTTCAGATTGAGACAAACGAGGTTTATAAAAGCATGAGGCTGAAAAAATTTTTGAATGAAAGTAAACTTTACAAGGATAACAAAGAAAACTTCGGAATGATTGTTGAAGGAAGAGGACCCGCTTCACAAGTCTTTTATGACAGTGATTTTTTTATCAATTCGGTAAAAACAATTTTTGAAGTCCTGTCGGTCCATAAGGAAGCTTATGGATTTCAGACTGCTTACGTTTTGAAACGGAAATGATTTGCTAAATATGTTACAATAAATTTATTGTGACACAACAATTATTACAGGCTCTTTTCGAATCAACCTTTGCAGTTTCGCTCTTTACACATCTTCATACTCTTTTGATTTTCCGTTTCCATTATAGTTCATTTCGAAAACAGGCAGCGAGAGTTTTGGTTTATCCTTGAAATCGGGCAACTTCACGGGCTTCTTCTTCAGTTGATTCAGAGCGATCTCGATTGCCTTGTCGAGTTGTGGATCCTTTCCTCTTACAAAATCTTGCGGAGCGATGTCAACTTCAACGTCAGGATCGGTTCCATAATTTTCAACTTTCCAACCGACATCTTTCATGTAGGTTGCGTATTCAGGTTGCGAGGTGAGAGTTCCGTCTGCAAGTGCAAGGCGCGGATTAATGCCGATGACGCCGCCCCATGTGCGCTTTCCTACAAGCACGCCAAGTTTCATTTGTTTGAATTGATGACTGAAGATGTCTCCATCGGATCCTGCATGTTCGTCTGTTACTGCAACCATAGGACCTGCAACGCTGTGACTCGGGTATGTTCCGATGCTTCCATATCTCGAGATGTCATAACCATACTGTCTTCTCGACAATTTTTCTAACAGAAGTTGCGACACATGTCCCCCGCGGTTGTCGCGAAGATCAACAATCATTCCGGGAAATTTCACTTCATGAATATAATATCTGTGGAATTCTGAAAATCCGTTCGGACCCATATCAGGAATATGAACATATCCGAGTTTTCCTTTAGATTTCTTATGCACATATTCGCGTCTCTTCTCCACACATTCTCTGTAACGAGCGTTTGTCAGGCCGGTAAATGTCTTAACGTTGAAAACATTGGTCTTGCCGGTTGCTGCCGATCTCACGGCAATGCTCACAATATTGTTTGCCTGATTGACAAGCAGAGCGTTTGGCGTTACTTTCTTTCCAAGTTTTTCTCCGTTGATTGAAATTAGAAAGTCACCTTCATTCACTTCAACCCCCGGGCTATTCAGCGGAGAAGCATATTTCCATGAGTCGCTCTTTATAATGTGGACAATTCTGTA
>JBDHXH010000160.1:0-2837 GCA_039810605.1 Ignavibacteria bacterium
GCGCTCTCTCCGAAATCAAATCCACCCTTTCCTTCTGTCCCGGGAACCAACGGTCCGGTAAACTTTGTGAAATCTCTTGTCGAATGACAATCAATGCATGCAGCAAATCCGTGCGCGAGATATTTCCCTCGCTCCAACATTTCCGGTGTCGCGACAATCTTCATATCAGGCGCAGGTCCGACATCCGGATATTTTTTTGTAATGTAAACATACCCTGCAATCAGCAGAATAATAATGATGCCGAAAATTATCCCTACAATCTTTAAGAACTTTTTCATTAATCTCTACTCCCGTTTTGATTTAAGAAATTTTTGGTAATTTTCATGGTAAATAAAAAGTTTTATTTTAATATATGCTATTCAAATTTTATTATCGGATATCTTAACATCTTTGAATTCTGATTTTCTTTAAAAATATTTCCTCTTTAGAATAAAAATCTGATTATCACAATTATATGCAGAATGAAATTCTGATAGCAAGTTCAAATCAACATAAGATTGGTGAGATAAAATCAATGTTGCAAAATATCCCCAAACTCAAAATATACTCTCTCCGAGATTTTTCTATTTCTATTGATGTGCTCGAAGATGGTGCAACGCTCGAAGAAAATGCTTTCAAAAAAGCAAAAGCTTCCTTTGACGTACTTAAATTACCTTCAATATCTGATGACACAGGCTTATTTGTTGATGCCCTGCGCGGCGAGCCGGGAATCTTTTCTGCCAGGTATGCAGGAGAGAATGCGACTTACGAAGACAACTGCCGAAAGCTTCTAAAGAATCTTGAAGACATTCCTGCAACTTTACGAAACGCAAATTTTGAAAGTGTAATTTGCTTGTATGTTAGTGAAACTGTTCAACATTATTTTAAGGGAATTTGCAAGGGAAGAATCATCAGTCATCAACTTGGGAAAAATGGATTTGGCTATGATCCCATATTCATGCCGAATGGCCATGAAAAGACTTTTGCCGAAATGAATGATAAAGAAAAGAATGACATCTCGCACAGAGGAAAAGCGCTTAAAGAACTGGAGAAATTTATTCGTGATACTTGTCGGTGAATGCCTTCAAATCAAATTCGCCCGCATACAAATCAAAATTATTATTTCTACCGTCAGTCCATACACTTAGCAATTTTCCGTTTACAACAGCGCTCGAATTATAGTCTCCGAAATATTTGCTGACTGACACCTCAACAGGATTATAGCTTGCCGTAGAAATGCATTGATCAATAAAAGTCTTACCTCCGTCATCAGAAACAGACACAAACGTTTCGGTGATTATATTGTTACGATCGTTTCTTGAATCCTGATAAGTAATGAAGACCTTTCCGTCATGAACAGCGATTGATGGTAAGAATTGGTCGTTACCGGTATTGTCTGTATTAACTCTGACCGGCGCCGAGAGTTGAGAATCTCTCAAGTTGAGTTTGAAAAAGAAAATATCAGATGCATCTTTACCATTAGATGCACAAAATGAAATCTGCAATTCATCTCCCGACAATTTTACCGCAGGATCTGAATTGATTCTGATTCCGTCCTTTCCGGATTGCTTAATAAGCAACTGACCTTCTCTCACAATTCCCGGAGGTGTGAAGGATACTGACTTAGTAAACGATATCCAGTTATTCCCCATATCAGTGGATTTCTTGAAGCAAATATTGTTCTCCTCCTTCAAATAGACTACATACAAATTGCCGTTCGTATCCGAAACAAGCGCGCCGCACTCTGCATCTCCGCTTTCAACCTTCACAGGATGTGAGAAACTGATTCCACCGTCGCCGCTCTTGGAAAACATTATGAACTTTTGGAAATTCTTGATCTCTGTCCAGCAGCAATAAATCATTTGCGGAAATTTCCCTGACCTATCGGTTGATATCTTGGGCTTATCTATAAGAATCGTTTTGATGTTGTTATAGTCAACAAAATTCATGTCAGTTTTCCAGGTATATCCTCCGTCTGATGAAACCGTAATGAAAATAGCTTCTGCATTGGGCGACTTAATGCTGCGCTGCACTCCGCAGAAGAAAATATTACCATTCAAATCATATTCGATTTGCGGATCAGAAAGAGATGACTTCTTTATTTTTCCGGAAAGAGCAACTGTCTTTTCATTCCATGATCCTCCGGCATCTCCGGAGATAAAGACCCTCGCTTGATCTTCATCAAGCGAAAAATCATTACTTGCTATAGCCAATCGTGAATTATCTTTTGGGTTAACGGCAAGACAAGGTTCGGATGCTCCGGAAATTTTATTGACCCGCGTATTGGTAAAGATTCCGTTTTTTGTAATGTCAGATTGACCATAAGCAGAACCGTCTCCATACTTATCTTTATACAGACTATTCTCCGGTGCTAACTGCACATTCTTAACTATGGTGTGGCGGCTTTTTATGGAGCTATAAACAAAGATACCGGTAAATACAACCACCGATAAAATTGCAGGAAGCAATTTTTTAAAATTATTCTTCAGATCAAACCCCTTTCTTAATTTCAAAATATAAAAATAGAAGAGAAAAAAGAATGGAATTAGCTCCTGTTTTCTCTCTCATTAAAGCCATAAACTAAGTAAAGTCTGTCCTTAACATCATGCCCATCATTTCATATCACCGTTGTCTTAGTACCCCGTAGAGGATTCGAACCTCTAAAATCAGATCCGTAGTCTGATGGTTTATCCATTAGCCTAACGGGGCAATTCGATAAAGAATTATTAATTTATTAGTTCTGCAAACTCGATTGAATTCGATCTATGTACACGACAAAACTTTGGTTAATCCGCATAAATTTGTCATTCCCGCGAAAGCGGGAATCTAACGCAAAATCACTTCAAATCCGCCTCTTG
>JBDHXH010000161.1:0-2770 GCA_039810605.1 Ignavibacteria bacterium
TAACGACATTACTTGTCATTACAAATTTTGGGGAGTTCGTTTATGTTAACCCCAATCTTGAAGTCGGTGACTTCGGAGGCGTTGGAAATATTTTTTTCATGGACCTTTTCTGGACAGCAATGATAATTGTGCTGATAATAAAACGGAACAGGTTTTATTTTTTTAGATACAAGTTGTCATTTGCGATCCTCGCATTCTTATTTGCCACCTCGCTGATAATCCCGTTTTTGATATCTTCTTATTCATTGAAGGATGCAATCAGTTCGATACGTCCACTCGGAAACTTCCTTTTGCTTCCTTATTTTGTCATAATGATCAGGGGAATCAAGGAATTCAATTATCTGGAGAAGCTCATTGTCTATGCTTCATTAATATTCGTCATAATTCAATTACAGGAATACAGCACTCAACAGAGAATTCCGATCAGGCTATTTGAAAGAGACAGTGTTTTTTTCGGAGAGAATCCTTTCTCTGTTGAATTTGCGGGCATAAAGACCGGATACATCTGGTCAAGGATCGGATATCTTCTGCCATTCAATTTATTTTTCGGGGCATATTATTATTTTTCCGAGAGAAGGAATTACGGACTCATGCTCATCGGCATTTACATTCTATCAATAATGATTTCACTTAGCAGAATATGGATAATCGGATTCGGGTTCTTTTTGATTGTCATTTCCTTTTTTCTGATTTCAAACCATGAAACGAAACAAAAAGTATTCCTTAAGCTTGTTTCGCTCATCGGGTTTTTTGCAATTACAGGTGCAGTCCTGGTTTTCACATCAGATTCATTTCACAAAATACTTGACATCTTCTTACTTAGAATAAATTCCATAAATGATCTTGCGGATAAAACCGATTCTTCATTTCTGGGGAGAGAATATATTCTGATGCAGATGTTTAGTGTATGGAATGAGTATCCGATTTTCGGTGCCGGCTTTTCATCTATTTCGCGCAGACTCATCACAAATGACCTCGGATTGCCAAACATCATGACAATCTTCGGAGGAGCGGGAATCTCAATGATGACCGTTTTCATTGTTCAATTCTTTAGAAACATCAGACCCTTTGCAAAACAATATTACATCTTGTTCTCGACACTTGCAGCGGTCCTTTTAATGATAATATTCATGAGCCTGTTCAGCATTGATATGTTTTATTTTAATGCAACAGGCGCGATGATGTTATCTTTCGGAAACATACTTTATAATATAGGAATGCAGAAAACGGAAGAATATGAACAGTTTGTCTTTGCAGTATGATCTGCACTGGGTGCTGGGAGAACAGGAACTTGGCACGCAGGAATTGTCATTTGCAAAAGCTCTGACTAAGAACGGAAGAAAGACGACATACATTAACATTAACTCCCTTTACTCCGGAAATCTGAAGTCGCTAAATCGTTACTCGCACAGGCTTCCCCGAAAATATGATAACCTTATTCACCATAAATATCTGGAAAGAATTAATCTCGGATTGCAAAAAAAGTATGAAGAGGAAAAGCCCGCCTGTATTTTCATTTACAATGACTGCAAAGTTCTGCCTGAAACAATAAACTCTTTCAGAAGGCACGGAACGAGAATAATTGTTTTTCTTGGCGACGACCCTAACTATCTTTTTGCCGGAAAGAAAACTTTTCTCCTCACTGCTCTTTCTGCAGATGCAATAATCACACCGGATACAGGGTGGATTGAAGGTTTGCAAATGCTTGATGCCCGGAAAATAATCTATTCGCCTTATGGCAGCGATCCGGAAATCTTTCATCCAATCAACCCTTCACCGGAACAAATCAAAAAGTACTCGGCGGATATTTTATTCATCGGAACCGGCTATTACCTGAATTCATGGGGCATAAGGCGGGCTGCAATATTGAATGAACTTGCAGGAATGAATCTCAAAATTTTCGGAGACAATCTCTGGCATGAACTATTTCCATACTTTCCAATGCTGAAAAAGCATTTCATTAACGAGCCGCTGCGTGCAGGCGATGTCAATGCGGCATGCTCCTGCGCCAGGATCTATCCGGTTGTTGTCAATTCGGGAGTTGTTAACGGAGCATCCACTCGCATCTTCGACGGAATCAGTTCCGGAATTTTTGTTCTCGCAGAGTATCGTAAGGATCTCGAAAAACTTTTCCCGGGAGGCGAGCTTGTATTCTTTCGTTCTAAATCCGAGCTAAGAAAAAAAGCTGAATACTATCTTAAGCACGAAGATGAAATGAAGGACCATGTAAGGCAGTGCAGCGAGATTGTGACAAAGAATTACAGCTTTGAACTTTGCATAAAAAACATTCTCGAACAAATCTGAAAATTGAACAAAGGCGATTTCAAAAGAAAAGAAAGCGGATATGCACTGAAGTATTTGAAAGCAGAAAGTTTTTTCAAGAACAGCATGCTTCTCGAATGCATACAACATCACAAAGAACGAATGAAAGGAAAACTTCTTGACCTCGGCTGCGGTAACAAACCGTATTCAGTAATTTACGATGAAGTATGCGATTCGTCAACTGGCTGCGATGTGCCTTTTTCACTTCACAAAGACACCAATGTAGAAGTACTTTGTTATGCGGAAGATATTGATAAGCATTTCGGAAGAAACGAATTTGATTGCGTCCTCTGCACTGAAGTAATCGAACACACAATTGACGATAGAAAAGTTATGGGCAATATCAACAAAGTTCTGAAGCTCAACGGGATCCTGCTTTTGTCTGCGCCTTTCACGTATGTCCTGCACGAAGCGCCGCACGATTACAGAAGATATACAATTTTCGGAT
>JBDHXH010000162.1:0-2696 GCA_039810605.1 Ignavibacteria bacterium
CCTGCTTTTGTCTGCGCCTTTCACGTATGTCCTGCACGAAGCGCCGCACGATTACAGAAGATATACAATTTTCGGATTAACAAATTTGCTTGAGAGCAACGGATTCGAGATTGTTTCAGTATATTCAATGGGAGGCTCTTTCTCATCCGGATTCTTCGTGTTTTATTATACGTTTACAAAAATCTTTCATTACATATTCAAAAAAGCAGGTCTTGAAAAATTGAGCAGAAACGCTTTTGTTCATTCAATCCTGTCAATCCCCGAAAGCATATTTTGTTTTTTCAACTTACCGATATTAAAGAAAAAACTTTCCGGAAATATTTATCCTACGGTCAATGAACAATTTTCATCGCTTGGATATTTCTTCGTCGCGGAAAAAACCGGAGAATTGTAAGTGAGAGTAGTTGAAATTTCCGAATGCTTTCCAAACAAGCACAAGCCCGTCACCGGAGAATTTATACTTCGTCACGGCGAAGCCCTCTCGAAGCTTTGCAACGTAAAGTTGATTGTTCCGCTTCGCATGATTCCTTCGAGAGAAATCTTTTCAGGAAATGTCTTTCAGAAATTCAGCGACTGGAAATCCGGAATGTCATCAACGGAAAATTACACAAACGGTAAACTTGAAGTCGAATACTTCAGATACATTTCACTGCCCCGTCCGTATTTTGAATCACTTGATTCACAATTTCTTCATTTTTCCTATTACGGCAAATTAAAGAAGTCAATTGATTCCTTCAAACCCGATGTTCTGCTTTGTCACTGGCTTAGACCCTGGGCAGAACCCGCGTCCGCAATTGCGGATGATCTGGGGATTCCGTTTATCATTGATCATCACGAGGATATTCCGACTATGAGGAATCTTTTCCCGGGTCACTACCGAAAATTTCTGCGTCCCGCAGTCAAAGCAGCAACTGTGATCGTGCATAGTTCAGGAAATAAATCCGATCTTATGAATGAAGTACGGGATCTGAAAAATGTTGATGTGAATTATCTTGGACAGTCTATGATTATAGATTCTTCGGAAAAAAATTTCTGCAGTGATCAGTTGCGCATTGTTTGCGTGAGCCATCTTCATGAGCCGCGGAAAAAAATTGACACGCTCATTAAGGCATGTGATATCTTATGCAAGAAAATTAATCTGACTTTGCGAATAATCGGAGACGGAATCCTGAAACAAAAATATATTGATATTGCTGCTTCACTGAATCTCGCAAATATTATTACTTTCGAAGGTCAAAAATCACAATCGGAAATAAATGAAATTCTTGATGAGTGCGATGTTTTCGTTCTTCCAAGTTATCCTGAAGCATTCGGCATTGCAATCATAGAAGCAATGGCTAAAGGACTTCCGGTAATTGCAAGCGCAGGCAACGGCGCAGGTGAAGAAATTAAAGGGCTCGGATATGATGTTGAATTACCTGAACCTGATTCTTCATCTGCTTTGGCTGATGCAATTCTGAATTTATCCAAAGACAAAATGAAGATGAAAGAACTTTCGATATCGGGGAAGCAACTTGTATCTGAATATTTCACCTGGGACAAAAATGCGGAAGGAACATTCAAAATAATGGAACGTGAAATCTTAAGAAAAAGAGAAAGACGTGTGCGGAATTAACGGAATATTATACTTCGATTCAAATGAACCGGAGAAACAGAGTTCATATCTTGAAAATGAAATCAAAGCAATGAACGATGAAATCCGCCACAGAGGTCCGGACAACGAAGGAATATTCATTAGTTACCCTCTCTGCCTGGGTTTCCGAAGGCTATCCATACTTGATTTGTCCGAAAAGGCTAACCAGCCAATGTTCAATGAGGACAAGTCGGTTGTTATTGTATTCAACGGGGAGATTTATAATTACCCTGAATTGATTCCCGAGCTCAAATCAAAAGGACATAAGTTCGTCACACGCAGTGATACCGAAGTAATACTCCATGCCTATGAGGAATACGGAACAGACTGTGTAAACAAATTCAACGGCATGTGGGCTTTTGTCATTTTTGATTTTAACAAGAAAATTTTTTTTGCATCGAGAGACAGATTCGGAGTGAAGCCGTTTTACTATTATGCGAACAAAGAGCGATTCACTTTTTCAAGTGAGATAAAAGCGATATTGAAGACAGCAAAATTGAATGATGCACACACCGGAAAAGTTTTTGATTATCTTTCCTACGGATATAAGACAAGCAATGGTGATACATTTTTTAAAGATGTTCGCGAACTCCTTCCTGGACACAATCTGGTTATTGAAAAAAATAGAATCCGGTTTGAAAAATACTGGACATTAAAGAATCAAGGATTCTCCGGAAGCGATACCCATGAACAGCTTCGCGAACTGCTTTATGACGCGGTAAGAATCAGGTACCGGAGCGATGTGCCGGTTGCCATCCTGCTTAGCGGAGGACTTGATTCAAGTATCATTGCAAAGATTACCGATGAACTCATTAACGAAGGAAAAATAGAAAACGATGTGACCGCTTTCTCTGCTGTCTTTCCGGGTTTCCTTCATGATGAGTCGGGATACATAGATGAATTCGTGAATACTTGCTCTCATATAAATTCCGTGAGGTTAACTCCCGGCTCAAACGAATTCCTGAAAGAAATTGATGACTTTGTGTATGGAATGGGAGAGCCCGTATTCAGCGCTACCAGCTTTGCGCATTACATACTGATGAAAGAAATCAAGGAACATAAT
>JBDHXH010000163.1:0-2695 GCA_039810605.1 Ignavibacteria bacterium
GGAAAAGAAATATTAAGGGTTTATGATAATCAGATATTGACTCCGGGAAACTATAAAGTGTCTCTGGATTTCAGCAGACAATCACTTTCAAGCGGGACATATTTTTATTCCCTGCGAGCAGATGATAAGAATAACGGATCATACTTTAATGAAACAAGGAAAATGATCTATCTTAAGTAGAATTGATGGTACAATAGAATAAAAACAGGAATTATTTTAAATTATAATTTTGTAAAAGCCAAAAATCAGGAGAGAGAAAATGAAAGCAAAACTCATTTACGGTTTTCTGACATTGATGATGATGATTATAGTATTTGAAACTGTTTATAGCCAGAGTCAACGAATGAAAGATAAATTTTACTTAGGATATTTTAACCTTCCTTACGAAACACAGTTTACGAGTACAGGTTTTCTTAATAACTATAAAGCTTTGAGCCTGAATGCGATGCAAGGTTATATGACAAAAAACCCCGAGACGGATCAGACAAATCTTCAGGGAGGGTTTAATGATTCATTAAGCACTTATCAGAGTAATGTAAATACAATGTTAAACAAATTTTATACGACATTGAATGAAAGCTCGATGCTTTTGAGCCGTGAGAAGATAAACCGTCCGGCTTACGGACAAAGGAGCACATACGAGGCAGAGTATGGAAGAGCAGAGCTTGTTGGAAACATCAGGCGTCCGGGCTATGGGTACAAGCATGGCGGCGGAAGTTCTTATGCCGGAGAGTTGTGGCAGGGAGAATATGTAAGCGGAAGATATTGCCGGACAGGAATACATGCTCCGCAGTATATTGTTGATTCACTGTATGAAAATCTTGAACAGGTAAACAATGTATCCGACTATCACCATTATTCGGACAGAAAATCAATGTATCCTGATTACCGGTGGTATGTAAAACCGAGAATGAGAATACCGCAAAGCGTTGCTACCAATCAAAATAATTGGGAAAAGAATGTTGTAAGAATTGATATTTACAATTTTAATGGAGAATTACTTGATTCAGTTAATATTAAAGTTGCAAACTTTTTAGATTCAAGTTTAAGCTATGATGGTTCATATAAAGACTTTTTTAATTTCGGGATTTCTCCATACCCTCTTTCCATACCCGCCGTCGATTTGACTTCGGGTGCGACTTCCGACGCATCAGGCAGGACGCAGAATTTATTTAATTCAAAGGTTGACTACAGAGTTTACTGGTACGGTGAAGTTGACGTGTGGCTTGACTACGTGAGAGTGGAAGACGAATGGGCGCACTTTTTATTTAATCCGCAATTGGAAACACCGACTCAAGCTCGGAAATATTTTTTCAATCATAAAATTCGTGAAGAAGTCAACGCTTTCTCGGTAAATGATTCCGGACTTGCATACTTTTACATGGACGAATATTTCTATAATAATATCCCCTGCATATCAGAAGTGAATAGAATCATAAAGAGTATTAATCCCAATACGGGAGTTATATCCGTGACGTGCGAAGACTGCACAAAGGGATATTGGAGCGGGTTGAGGAATCTGCCAGAGACCTCCGCAAACTGATAATTCTTGCTTGAACATCCCGCTTGCTTAAATTAAGTTGCATTGAGCTGTATTAGTTTTATTGGTTTTATTAAGCTTGAAATCGTCATCTCACATGAAATCAATTTTCTGCATTTCAGTTTTCATCTTGTTGATTTACTCAAAAGCCTTTCCTCAAACCGGATGGTATGAGCAACCATTGCCGGTGACCGGAACAATAAGCGATATGCAGTTTATAGATGCGCAGACAGGATGGATAACTCTTTTTAATCCAACAAATTTTGTTAAGACAACAGATGGCGGTAATAATTGGATTATACAGCAAACAGGTTCAGATCAGTTTGAGCATTTTGAATTTATAAATGATACGCTTGGCTTTGCCACCGGACACATCGGAGCCAATGGACAAATTTCCAAAACAACCAACGGAGGAATCAACTGGATACTGACATATACGGGGATAAATTATTATTCAAACTTATCATTCATAAATAATGACACAGGATATTTTTGCGGAACAGATGGAAACTTTGCAGGAGTATGGAGAACAACAAATGGAGGAGCAAGCATAACGAGGATTTTTCAAACAAACTTTTATACAATTGAACAAATATTCTTTCTTAAGCAAAGATATGATAATGAATATTATGGCTGGTGGCTAAGCAGTGGCTTCATGAGCAAAACAACAAACAGCGGAATGAGTTGGTCTGTGCCGACGAGAACTGTAAACGGACAAACAGGAAATTACACATCTTTATTTTTTTTGAATAAAGATACGGGGTGGGTTATATTTGATCCAAACTTAGACAACACAAAAATCTTGAAGACTTTTAATCAAGGTATCGATTGGAAAGTGCAATATTATGATACTAACAACAATTATACACCGACAACGATTGAAGGAGTGAATGCATCAGATGTATGGGCCGGAAATGGTTTTTGGAATATAGTTCATGCATCTTCTAATGGTGGTAATATTTGGGGAAGGCAATCATCACCCATATTCAGACCTGTCATGATTGAAATGGCTGATTCTCTGAACGGTTGGGTAGGTCTTAACAATTTATCCCACACCACAGATGGTGGCGGAATAATAACTTATGTCGGCATAGACCCTTCAAACACAGAGATTCCAATTTCCTTTCAGTTAAAACAAAATTATCCAAACCCGTT
>JBDHXH010000164.1:0-2648 GCA_039810605.1 Ignavibacteria bacterium
AAATTAACAAAAAAAACATAACTTTTGAATGAGATATATTTTTCAGCCGGCGGGTAATGCTCCTTTTGCCAGGTTTCATTTTGAATTCAACATCAATCAGAGATGTAAGTAAAGAAACCTTTCCTTGAAAAAAAATCACGGCTATTGTGAATCTGATTTACATTTTCTTTTCCTTTTTCAAATAATCCAAACATTGTTGCACCGCTTCCGCTCAAAGAGGAATACAAAGCCCCGTGCTTTTGTAAATCCGTCTTTAGTTCTTTCAGTATTTCAAATTTTTCAAATACTACTTGTTCAAAGTCGTTTACAAAAATATTTGCATTAGGCAAATCAAAACGTTTCACCGAATTCAAAGCAGGAGTCTGGCGCTTCCCGTCAAATGCGAGTTTCTCAAAAGCCCATTTTGTCGAGATGTGAAGATTCGGATTAACAATGAGAATCAGATAATCGAGATGAAAATCCGGGAGCATTTGCAATTGTTCACCTCTTCCCTCGGCGTAGCAGGGCTTCATCGTCAGGAAGAAAGGCACATCACTTCCGATACCGAGCGCAAGTTCAAGGATTTTTTTTCTGTTTGGCTCGACTTCTATTTTGAAAAACTTAATCAGAAATTTTATTATTGATGCAGCATTGGAACTTCCTCCGCCAAGACCGCCACCAACAGGAATGAGCTTCTTCAGGTAAATTGAAATTATGAACTTGTCCTTAATCTTAAAGATATTGAAAAACTTTTCAATAGCGCGATAGCAAAGATTCTCTCTGTTCAACGGAATGTGATGCCTGTTCGATTTAAGAATGACGGAATTGAATTCACCGCTTGCAGGTTCGATGCTAATTTTAATTTCGTCATGAAGTGTGACAGGATAAAAAATAGTCTCAATGTCATGAAATCCGTCGCTGCGCTTTTGAAGCACGCGCAACCCGATATTTATCTTGGCGAAAGATTTCAAATTTGCATGAAGCATTCGGATCTGTAAATTTAGTTGAACGGCTTTGAATTATGCATCCGACAGAAATTTCCTGAATTTTGTCGGACTTGTTTAAACTTAGATGAAAGGGGAAGCTAATGCAAGTTGAAAAACTAAGAACAATCAAAACAATAATTTACACTAATACAGAATTTCTAACAATCAATGCTTATGGTCACATTTCGAGACTCTGTGAAAAATCGAAGTGCATCTATGCCACCTTCTTTTCCTACGCCGGAATTCTTCATACCTCCAAAGGGAGTTCGCAGATCCCTTACCATCCAGCAGTTAATCCATACAATCCCGGTCTTGATTCCTGCTGCAATTCTGTGAGCCCGCGAAAGATCTTCCGTCCACAATATAGAGGCCAGTCCGTATTCTGTGGAGTTTGCCATCATCAAAACTTCCTCTTCAGATTCAAAAGGAATCAGAGTTACGACCGGACCGAAAATTTCTTCCTGATTTGTTCTGCAGTCGTAGGGGAGTCCTTCAATCACAGTTGGCTGAATATACCAACCGCCTTCAAGTTTGCCGTCAAGCTTAAGTTTTTTTCCTCCGCACAATATCTTGCCTCCTTCATTGACTGCAAGATCAATGTAGTATAATATTTTTTCGAAGTGCGGTTTTGAAACAATTGCTCCCATGTCTGTTCCGTTCAACATGGGGTCTCCGATTTTGAGTTTCTTCGCTCTTTCGACAAAATCATTTTTGAATTTATCATAAATTTTTTTCTCGACGAAAATTCTCGATCCGCACAAACAAATTTCTCCCTGATTTCTGAATGATGACTGAACGGTAGTATCCATCATCTTACCGTAGTTGCAGTCAGAAAAAATAATGTTCGGATTTTTTCCGCCAAGCTCGAGCGAAAGTTTTTTCAGCATAGGCGCTGCAATCTTTGAAATCTCAACTCCTGTCTTTGTGCCTCCTGTAAAAGTAACAGCTTTCACGCTCGGATGGGAGACAATGGCGCTTCCCGCTGAATGTCCGTAGCCGTGAATAATATTCAGGACTCCGTCAGGAAGTCCTGCTTCGATACAAATCTCTGATAGCATGAATGCAGTCAGCGGAGTAATCTCGGATGGTTTAGCAATAACACAATTGCCTGCGGCGAGAGCCGGAGCAAGTTTCCATGAAAGTAAATATAGCGGAAGATTCCAGGGTGTGATTGCTCCGACAATTCCCAATGGTTGTCTCAATGTGTAATTCAATGTTCCCGCATCGTGATGTGATTCGCTTGCAAACTGCGTAATTGCGCTTGCGAAGAATTCGAAATTTTTTACTGCTCTTGGAATGTCAACGCTTTTTGACAGCCACAGCGGCTTGCCGTTGTTTTTTGTTTCAGCCTGCGCCAATTTATCAAGATTCTTTTCGATGAGTTCCGAGATTCTAATCAGATATGAAGCCCGCTTGTTAATGGACATCCCGGACCATTCCGGAAAAGCTTTTTTGGCAGCATCAACCGCAAGTTCAACATCTTCTTTTCCGGAGTCAGGTGCCATCGTGAATACCTCACCTGTAGAAGGATTGTAAATATTCAAATAATTATTTGAATAAGGCGTAACTAAAATTCCGTTAATGTAATTTTTTAGCTTCTCCAAGAAATCTTATTTGCAAATTCTATGATTATCAAACAAGTTCAAGCACTGTTCTGAATGCAACAAATTTATCTCTGTATTT
>JBDHXH010000165.1:0-2625 GCA_039810605.1 Ignavibacteria bacterium
GAGGTTCTCTAAACGATTGCAACATCAAGAATTGTCAGACATGTACGGCAATGCTTCCGTTACGAAATTTTGAATTGCTATCAAACAATTTTTTGCGCTTCCTGAAACAAGCCACCCAAACTGGGGTTTGGGTGGGAGGTTCTCTAAACGATTGCAACATCAAGAATTGTCAGACATGTACGGCAATGCTTCCGTTACGAAATTTTGAATTGTTATCAAATAATTTTTTGCGCTTCCTGAAACAACCCACCCAAACTGGGGTTTAGGGTGGGAGGTCCTCTAAATGGACTGCGTTGACACATTCTTTCCTCACTCAAACTGGGGTTTGGGCGAGAGGTTCTTTAATGTCGGTGTGATCCAAACCTAGATACACATTTACACATTTTGAGTTAAACCGAATTTCAATTTTTATTTACGATGAATATTTATAATTTAGATTAAATGACAAAGGCGTCTGCGGGTTTTTATATAGGTATTGATTCCGGCGGAACGAAATGTGAACTGTTGATTGTATCGGAAAGCAAAAAAATTCTTTTCAGAAAAATCTATAAAGGCGTTCACTATTCAGTTTCCGGTCCGACCATTTACAGCAATTCTCTGGCAGGATTTATTTCTGATGCATTAATAAAGAGTAAAAGATCCCTGAAAGACTGCAAATGTATATGCTTCGGCATTGCCGGTGCACGGGAAGGAAAAGACAGGAAAAATCTAAGAATGCTGTTTCAGGACAAGTTGAGGTTCAAGAAATTAATAATCACAACTGATGCAATGACAGCCCTCTTCGGAGCATTTGAAGGAGGTGACGGAATTATTCTCATAAGCGGGACCGGCTCTGTTCTTTACGGGTACTCAAATGGAAAAATTACTCGAGTCGGAGGCTGGGGCAGAATAATAGGCGATGAAGGAAGCGGATACTGGATTGGAAAATCGGCATTAAACGTGTTGGCAAAGGAGATTGATAAACGGAATTTTGACGGAGCGTTGTATAAAACTATCAATAAGAAATTCGGACTGACGCGGGAAAACCTGAACGAAAAAACCTTTAACAAGAATTTTGAAATTCAAAAACTCGCACCCGCCATAATAAAACTTGCGGAGAGCGGAAATAATCTTTGCAGAAAAATAATTGATTCGGCTGTCGAAGGCCTTAGTTATCATATCAAAACTTTCCTCAAGATCTCCGGCAGAAAAAAACCGATTAAGATTGCTTTCATAGGAAGCGTTATCGAAAATGAGAATATACTTTCCTTAAAACTTAAGAAGGAAATATCAAAGCTGAAGATAGTACGAATTGTAAAGAAGAAATACTCTTCTGCCTATGGCGCGGTACTGCTTGCGATGGAAGATCCTGCGCTGATAAATAAACTCTAATTTGTAAAGTTTGAAAAAAACAGATCTGATACTGATTTTGGACTTTGGTTCTCAATACTCGCAATTGATTGCAAGGAAGAGCCGGGAATTCAAAGTCTATTCTGAACTTCATCCCTACAACATAGATGTCAGAAAATTCTTCAGGGAAAAATCAAAGAACTATAATATTAAAGGAGTGATTTTTTCAGGCGGACCTTCCAGTGTCCTTTCCAAAGATTCTCCCAAAATTTCAAAAACGGATTTGGACTTTCTTGTCAGAAATAAAATTCCGGTCCTTGGAATTTGCTATGGACTTCAACTTATATGTCACCTGTTTAAAGGAAAGCTTCATAAATCGGAACAAAGACAATACGGCAGTACAAAGATTTATGTGTTCGGCGATTCGGATATTTTCATTGGAACTGGCAATCAGATAAATGTGTGGATGAGTCACGGAGATTCAATTGACAGGCTTCCGGAACAATTTACCCCAACTTCAAAGAGTCTCGATGGAATAATATGCAGCTTCGAATCCACTAAGTTAAAAATATACGGGCTTCAGTTTCATCCGGAAGTTCATCACACCGAATCCGGCAGAAATATTCTTTACAATTTCTTCTTTGCAATATGCAACGTGAAAAATTTGCTTGAACCGGAATCCTTTGTGGAAAATAAGATTGAAGAAATAAAAAAAACTGTTGGAAAGCATAACGCAATACTCGCTCTTAGCGGAGGAGTTGACTCCTCCGTTGCCGCTGTGCTTGTGCACAAAGCAATAGGGGACAAACTTACATGTATTCATATTGATAATGGCTTGATGCGCAAAGATGAAAGCAGGAAAGTTTTTGAGCTCTTCCGGAATCATTTTAAAATTAATCTAAAACTGGTTGAAGCATCAGAGATATTTCTGAAAAGACTCAAAGGCGTTACAGACCCCGAAAAGAAAAGAAAAATAATAGGCAGAACATTCATTGAAGTTTTTGAAAAGGAAGCAAAGAGAATCAGCAATGCAAAATTTCTCGTTCAGGGAACTCTTTATCCGGACGTGATTGAATCAATGCCTGTCAAAGGTCCCTCTTCAACAATCAAAACGCATCATAACGTCGGAGGCCTGCCGGAAAAGATGAGACTAAAACTTATCGAGCCGTTGCGAGAACTCTTCAAGGATGAAGTAAGAGAAATAGGAATGAAAATGGGACTGCCGAAGAATTTTATTTTCAGACATCCTTTCCCCGGTCCGGGACTTGCGATTAGAATTCTTAGCGATGTGACAAA
>JBDHXH010000166.1:0-2595 GCA_039810605.1 Ignavibacteria bacterium
ATAGAAACTTTTTAGTGTTGTGATTACATTTGTAATGTAAGACATATTAATATTAGTTAGGTAACTTTCCGTTCCATAATATTCAATCGCGCTTTCCCGGTTCGCCGGGATGTGAGGAAAGTCCGGACTCCATAATTCGGCAGGGATGCCGGGAGAAATCCCGGGGACCGCAGGCCCAAGCCTCCGGTCACAGACAGTGTAACAGAAAACATACCGTGACGCATTGCGTCATAAGGGTGAAAAGGCAGGGTAAGAGCCTACCATGCGGAAAGTAATTTCCGTGATTTACAAACCTCGTCCGGAGCAAGACCGCGTATAGAGAATGAAGTAATTGCCGGCTTCAATATTCTCCGGGTAGGTCGCAAAACACCTTACAGAAATGTAATGGAAAGATAAATGATTGAAACTCAAAGATAATTTGAGTACAGAATCCGGCTTATTTTATGGAACGGAAAATTTTCTAACTCATCGCAAGCATTCTCTTAAGCGGCTTCAAAGATTTCAACATCACTTCCTCTTCGATTTTTATCTCCGGAGTACGGTTAGCCATGCAAAGATAAAGTTTTTCAAGAGTGTTCAATTTCATATAAGGACATTCGTTGCAGTTGCAGCTGTTTTCGGGCGGAGCGGGAATGAATTTCTTTTCCGGATTTTTCAGAAGCATCTGATGAATTATTCCCGGTTCGGTGGCGACGATAAATTCATCGTGTGCGGAATCTGTAACATATTTAAGAAGACCGCTGGTTGATCCTATAAAATCAGCATGATTCAGAACAGGCTCCTCGCACTCGGGGTGCGCAATCAGCAAGGCATCCGGATTTTCAAATTTAAGTCTTGTGATCTTTTTGTCGCTGAATGTTTCATGAACTATGCACGCTCCCTGCCACAGCACCATGTCCCTTCCTGATTTTTTCATCACGTATTTTCCGAGATTCCTGTCCGGTGCAAAAATTATTTTCTGTTCGGGAGGAATTTGGTCTATGATCCTTACAGCATTGGAAGACGTGCAGATAATATCAGAGAGAGCCTTTACATCTGCCGAACAATTGATGTAACTGATTAGAATATGTCCGGGATATTTTTCTTTGAACTTCTTAAGCAGCGGAGCAGGACAGCCCTCTGCGAGTGAACAACCGGCATTGAGATCAGGCAGCAGTACCTGCTTATGCGGATTCAGAATTTTTGCAGTCTCTGCCATGAAATGAACTCCCGCAAAAACTATTACGTCAGCATCGGTCTTTTCTGCCTGTTGCGCAAGTTGCAGACTGTCGCCAATGAAATCCGCGAGATCCTGAATTTCAGATTCCTGATAATAATGCGAAAGTATAACCGCGTTAAGTTCATTCTTCAACTTGAGAATTTCCTTACCCAGATCCATCGTCGGATCAATTTTTTTCATAACGTCACTCAAATTATTTTTACGGATTATTCAATATTGTGAACAAAGATATTACAAATAAAATTGTCGTTATTTAAACAAAGATACTCATGGAAGTTAATCAGGTTACTCATTCATGTAGTCATATCTCAATGCATATTCTCTCCTGTTGCTGTCAGTAGCAAACCGGAAGTCTGATTTAATGCGGTGATAAAAGTAGGAGGCGTAAGTTCTGTGAAGTCGCCACAAATCATTGTTTGTCATTCGCTTAAAAACAGAATCAGAATAATATTTCAACATTGCTGGAAGATGCGAGAATAGAATCATCTTGAGTAAAACCTTTTTCGAGTTTTCATTTTTTCTGAAAGTGGTAAAGCTGTCACAGTTGCCCTGATTGCCAAATCTGTAATTCAAATATTTTTGGGTCATTCTCGATCCCGGAATCAAATGATAAGAAATGGAATCTCCTACGTAAGCAAAATTATAACCTTCCTGAAGTATCTTGATGTTTAAGCCCGTTTCGCCGTTGCCGAGCAATTCATCTTTTACAATATCCGGATTAAACCCTCCGCACTCGACCAATACTTTCTTCAGGATAGCCTGATGACAACTGTAAAGTCCGATGTCGTAAGAGGCAATGATCAGTCGTTCAGATTTGTCAATCAGACTCAAAGAACCGTTCTTGAAATATTTCAGCAGCCATTCCGGAGGATCAAACTCCCATTTCGGAAGCACTTTACCTCCCGCAGCTGCGACGTTGTAATTCATGTCAAATACTTTTACAATATTTCTGATTGCATCCTTGTCGGCAATCATGTCATCATCGGTATAATATAAAATCTCTGCATCGGATTGTTTCGCAGCATTGTTACGGGCATGATGCGCGCCCTGTCTCGGTTCGAAAATATACTTTATCGGGACAGGTGACTTGCTTATCCATTGTTCTACAACTGACTTTGTGTCGTCGGTAGAATTGTTATCCACAATCATGATCTCAAAGCGATCTTTCGGGTAAGTCTGATTAATGCAACTCTCAATTGTCTGCCCGATAATTTTTGCTCTGTTGTAAGTGGGGATTATTATTGAAACTTTCTTAAAATCATTTTGCAATGACATTACATAGGGGTTTACCAAAATTAACAAAAAAACATAACTTTTGAATGAGATATATTTTTCAGCCGGCGGGTAATGCTCCTTTTGCCAGGTTTCATTTTGAA
>JBDHXH010000167.1:0-2592 GCA_039810605.1 Ignavibacteria bacterium
TTCACTTCAACCCCCGGGCTATTCAGCGGAGAAGCATATTTCCATGAGTCGCTCTTTATAATGTGGACAATTCTGTAACTGCCGGAGTTGTCATCATATTCAAAGTCTGCTCCGAGAGAACCAAGTTTATAGTCCGGTGCTTGTTTGTAATCACCTCCGGATTCATAGGCATGTGAAGTACCAAGTTCGCCCTGCATTTCCCAGATCAGATCGGAGAACTCGCTTCTGCTTCCAACCATTTCAAGCAGCGGCAAATATCTTTTGTAAACAACATTCCAATCAACACCCGACATATCCGGAGTCCAGTAATGTTCTTTCTGCAAACGCCATGCTTCCGAATACATCTGTCGCCATTCACTCATCGGGTCAAGATTGACTTTAACACGAGTAAGGTCGAGCCAGTCACTCTTATGTCTTGCGTGACGCGCATAATCTCTTCTGTCATCATTATCGCCTTCTCTTTCTTCAAAGAGATCGGGCATAAGAAACAGCCGATTCTCTGCCCTGTAAATAATAGACTTTCCGTTCAGCGAAATTTTAAAACTATCAACCTTCTTTGCAAGGTGTTCCTTCTTCTGCGTGTGAAAGTCAAATCTCTCCAGAGCTTCATCCGCAGCATGCTTTTCCCAAAACCTATGCTCAAGAGAACCCTTTACAGGTTCACGGCTGTAAACAATCCCGTCCTTGACTGCAGCAATCTGCACATAACTTTTTTCAGGAAGCGGAAATGAAATTATTCTGTTTTCAATTCCGTCAATTTCGATTTCAGTTTTCTTAGATGAATTTTTTTTATGTTTTGAATTTTCTTTTCCGGAATCTCTTCTGCGGTTGAACAGTTTCGAATATTCCGGTGTGAAAGGAGACAGTGTATCTTTTTTCAGAGTTATCAGATAAGGTCTTACACCCAGCGGAAAACCCAATTGGAAATAACTTGTGTCATACACCGGATTAAATTCTCTAGCCGAAAGAAAATAAATATATCTCCCATCGGGATCGAACACCGGCTGAAAGTCACGGAATCCCTGCGGCGTGATCCTCTCATTAATTTTTGAATCGAGATTATAAATATAAAGTGATGCAAGATACTCCGCATCGGACATACCATAGACAATCCACTTTCCGTCAGGCGAAAAAGAAAAATCTTCAATTCTTTCAAATTTACTTCTCGCAATTTTTGAAACTGACTCTTTGTCGAGATCAATCAGAAATAATTCGTAACGATTATTGGAAACTGCAATCTTGTTCTCAATTGGAGAAGGCTTTACGCGCACGATGATGCCAAGTTCAATTTTTCCGAGCCTTCTGACATCTGTTCCGCCATCTTTAACGGTATGCACCTCAAGAGCTTCCTTCCCATTTTCGTCCGAAACCGTAACCAACTTATTTTCTTCGTGAAGCCATTGAGTCAATCTGTATCTGATTCCGTGCGGCTTCCCTATTTGTGATACGGGACCTTCCCAATCAGAAAAATTATATGACTTGCCGCGGGAAGTTATGGTAACAGAACTTCCGTCCGGTGATAAGTTATAATCTTCAAGATACTTGGCCGTATCAATGAATTTTCTCTGTCTGTGTATTTGCGGACTATAATATTGTATCTCTACTTTCCTTTCTTCATTTGTTGAAGGATCAAATAAGAATATTTCTGCTCCGCAATGATAGACTATCCTCTTTCCGTCTGATGTCGCATTTCGTACATAGTATTCCGAGTTCTTTGAATGATTTTTAATGTTTCTCCCGTCAGGAGTGCATGAATAAAGTCTTCCGATTCCTTCGTGATCCGAAATGAAATAAATTTTTTCCCCTACCCATAGCGGACTTGCAAGGTTGCCTTTGATTTTTTCAAGAAACTTTTCAAACTTCCCGTTTCCCTTTCTGTCAATCCAGAATACTCCTGCGGTTCCTCCTTTATATCGTTTCCATCTCGCAGGGTCCTGTGTATTTCTTCCGAGGAGTACACCTCTTTTTTGACCAAATGCAATATGATTGGCGATGCCGTATGGAAGTTTCTCCGGCATACCGCCTTCAATTGAAACTTTGAATATCTCATTGTTGCCGGCAAACGGCTGCATCATGTCGGAACAAAACAAAACACTCTTGCTGTCATCAGACCATCCGATTACACGGGTGTTTCTTCCGATATAAGTTAAGCGCTTGTTGGCGCCTCCTTCCGAAGGGATGATATATACATCTTTCTCACCTTCTTCTTTCCCTGAAAAAGCAATATACTTTCCGTCGTGTGAAAAATAAGGATTGGTAACCTCTCCCATATTTGATGTCAGCCTTCTTGCAATTCCACCAAAGGCAGATACTTCCCACAGATCATCTTCGCTTACGAATACAATTCTGATGTCATTAATTGTCGGGAATCTTTTGTAACCTGCGTTTTTCATTTCAAATTTTTTTAGAAAATTCCAAAAATAAAATTATAAAAGTTAATACGGTTTTCTTTGGGATAATGTTTATTCAGAATGCCTTAAACCCGAACGGTGAAATTTGCGGCAATTGATAATTTCAACGAAGGCTTTTGGTAAAATAATTTAATATTAGTTCAGAATCCATAATAAAATGGGAATCGTGAATCGTGAATCG
>JBDHXH010000168.1:0-2567 GCA_039810605.1 Ignavibacteria bacterium
CAAGCGTATCTCCGGAATCGAAAGTTACTCCGTCAACTTTAGCAGCGAGTTTTTTATTGATGATGTTGAGACTGTAATTTGTTGTTGCACCATTGGGTGTTCCCTTATGTATGATGACAGCATTGGCATCTGATCTGGGAAATATCCAGGCCTGAAAAGTTGCTTTGTCTGCAGGACTCAAGTATGCATTATCGGCTCCGGCGCAATAGTCATCGAGACCTCCGAAAGTCGCAGCCTGATTTGGGCAAATAGTCTCGGAAGGAACATCACTCAAGTCAACGTCATTGGCTCCGTTGTTGATGCATGTATTAAAGTTAGGTGACCAGTCGCTGATGTTGAATTGCGGTACGTTGTGATATTGAGTCTGGAAAGTCAGTGATAACACCAAGCCGTCATATACACCGCCGAATGCGCTTACTGAAGTTCTCATGTTATTTCGTATTTGTATGGATGGAAGTTCGCGGTTCCATACTCTGATTTCATCCATCATTCCCGAAAACGGAGTAGTACTACCTGAAATTCCGAAATACAAAGTATCAGTATTTGAGTTTGGAGCGGCACCGGCCACAATAGCACTTGTGTCAAGAGAGCCGTTAATGTAAATGCTGAACAATCCGTTTGCGAGATTGTATGTTGCTGCAATGTGAGTCCATTTGTTCACGGGAACTAAAGAGTTGATCTTAGTTCTTAGTTTTGCAGAGCCGTTGGTTGCAACCATTATCCTGCCCGTGGGTTCAAGTCTCATTCCGTAAATAAGACTCGTTCCGAATGATGTGCCTTTTGAGATTATGCCCTTACTGAATCCTGCAAGTGTGTTTGGGTTAATCCATGCTTCAAGAGTAAAACTTCCGGTAAGGTTCAGTGAGGGGGAATTTCTGCATTTGATATAACTTGAAGTTGATCCCGAAAATGAAGCAGCATGATTCCAGTACATTTGGGCAATTGAATTTTCAGAAATCATAAAAGAACAAATCAGAATCAGAAGCAGTGATATCTTTTTAAACATGATAGTCTCCTTGCAGGCAAAGGTTAATTTGTAAAATTTGTATTTGAAAGTTTTTGAAGAAAAATTTGTATTTACATCACCCTGAAGTTTTGAAAATCCTTAACATGAGACAAAGATAAGTTCATTAGTAATTCTTCTCCAAAGAAATTTTCGTTTGTTTGTATCTTGAAGCTCAAGAGAATTTTATCACAATATAGAACCGTTGCTGTAATGAGATTTCGGTATATTGAAGTGATTGAAGTGATAATGTTTCAAAACCTTACTTTCAAATCGTTTTTAATTTTGATATTATTCCAAGAGTTACTCAATTTGTTTACACCAGGCAATACGCATTGCAAATGAATTCAAGAACAACGGATGTAAGTCTATTGACGGAGTTATAAACTGTTTGAACATTATTCTTCCGTAAATTTAATTGACCACGTATGAATACGATGCAAGATTTAGCGTTGAAGAGATATAGTGAAACACTGGAGTTGAAAAATTATTCACCGAACACTATGAAGAATTACAGAAATCATTTTGTTCCTTTCTTGAAATTTTTTTCTGACAGGAAACCATCGCAGATCAGAAAAGAAGAAATTATTAATTATCTTTTAATGCTTCGGAACAAGAAGAATTTGAGCGCATCGGAACAAAATCAGATTATAAATGCAATTAAGTTTTTCTATGAGAAGGTTTTGAATCGTTCACGGGAGAACTATGAAATACCGAGGGCGAAGAAACTGTTTCAACTTCCGGGAATATTTTCGGCGGATGAGATCAGGAGAATATTTGAAGTTACGCACAATTTGAAACACAAAGTAATATTGTGTTTGGCCTACGCAGGGGGATTAAGAGTTTCGGAAATTGTAAATCTGAAGATTAGCGACATAGATTCGGGTAGAATGATAATCAACATCAGGCAGGCTAAAGGCAGGAAGGACAGGATAGTAATGTTGAGTGAGAAGTTGTTGATCATGTTAAGGGAATATTTCAGAATTTTCAAACCGCGGGAATTTTTGTTTGAAGGTCAGACCGGTGGCATATACAGTGTAAGGAGCATTCAGGAGATACTTAAGCAGTCGAAATCCAGAGCGGGAATAAAGAAGAAAGGAAGTGTTCATTCGTTGAGGCATTCATTTGCAACACATTTGCTTGAGGGAGGGACAGATATACTTTCAATAAAGAAATTACTCGGGCATAAGAGTTTGAGGACAACGATGATATATACACATGTGAGCAAGGAGCACATCAGCAAGATACAGTCACCATTGGACAAGATTTTGTAATATACACGCAATTGAAAGTTGCGCCAATCCGCAGCGATGAAACATGATTTACGCATAAAATAGGAAAGGAATTGCGTATATTTAATTGTTATGCGTCATGCAACATCATGTCATCCCTGTCAACCCTATTTCAGCAAGAACAATTTGAATTGCATTTCCGAATTACAAATCATTATTTGAATAATTAGTAGGAGAAGATTTGTTTTGAGTAAGTATTTAAAATGACAACAGCACGAACGCATAACATGGGCTTGACGAAAGCGGGCGGAAAGTTAAAATTCAAAATTTAG
>JBDHXH010000169.1:0-2501 GCA_039810605.1 Ignavibacteria bacterium
AAAGTCTTTTCAATAAATTTTTTCACCGCATAGTTTGAATGTGCATAGAAACCCTCTCTGAAATAATTTCCTTCATGCAGATGAACAATTATTCTTGCGTTCGAATATGATGCGGCTGTAGCTATGAGCAAACCGTCCCGAAGATAAGGCAGAAAATTTGATGCAACGGGAATATAGACAATATCTGGATTCGTTTGCTTCAGAACTTTTCTCAAACCAAAAATACTCTTCATTGCAATAGAAACATTTGTGAAATCAAGTTTCGAAAGATTATCCATGCTTCTGTGATCCGAAGTGTCAACATGAGTAACGTCATACAACTCATTGATCATCCCGGAATTGAGAAGGCTGCTGAAGCAAATGCTTGACCCATGGAAAGGAGGAGGAATGTTCCCAATCAGCACAACTTTCGGTTTGAGTTTAGATTTTGATTTCAATTTGAGATAGTTGCGAGTTCAGCTATTCAGTGCAAGATCAATTCCTTTTTTTGCAATGTGACAATTAGTTGTTAGCCGCATATTCAATTGCTTTGCTGAATCCTTCAAGCATCATTTCGATCGAGCATTCTTCTTTCGCTGTTTTGAAAGCGTTTCTTCCAAGTTCTGCGGCAAGTTCGCATTTGGTTGCAAGAATCATTTTCTCCGCGAGGTCATTCAAATCATTGTCTTTCGTGAGAAATCCATTTATACCGTCTCTAACATACCCGACACCCTCGCCGTGGAAGTAGCCCGCTTTATTTTGCGAAATGACAGGAACTCCGAAGCAGAATGAATGAACAACAGAAAGCCCGAGCCTTCCGGGCATTACGAATGCATCACTTGCATAAATCCATTTACCGGTTATCTCATCGTCGAGAACTTCACCTTCGAAGAAGACACTCCGGATTTGTAATTCTGATGCCAATGTTTCGAGATTCTTTCTTTCGCTGCCTGTCCCGATAATTGTAAGCCTGCAGTCTTCAATTCTGTCTTCGACAATTTTGTATGCTTTAAGAAGTCTGTCAGTTTCTTTATCAGGAATTAATCTTCCGATAAATACAAAGTGAAACTTTTGACGGATTCCAAGTTCGGATTTTATTTTTTCTTTGCCGGATAAATCAAAGTTTTCCTTCAGAATGAAAAGTTGATTAGTATCCAGCGTATTTGGTGCGACGAAGAAATTTCTGCTGTTGGCTGAAAACTTCTTTACCTCTTCCAGTCCCCTTTGCCAGTAAAAAATTACGGCATTGGCTTTCCTGCATAAATAAAGCCTGATCCTGTCAGAAAAATTTTTCTCCGGATTGAATCCTCTGACAGGGTCGTATCCAAAACTCCAGAGAATCAATTTAAACTTCATGAAAATGCGAAGGAAAAGAAGTATGTAAATATTTAAATTGCCTGTATTGAAAACACTGACTATAGTCTGCGGCTTTTCATGCAGGATTAATTTATAAATTTCAGATACGAATATTTTTCCCGACTTCCCGAAATAAATATTAGGGCATGCCACAAAACAGTCCGAATCTTCAACCGGAAAGTTTTGCAGACTGTCATTTGCCGAAGTGTTTCCGTAAATGATTTTACTGCCCGGGTAACGTGAACAAAATTTTTTGAAAAAGCCCGCCCGGTAATGCGGCAGTATCCTCTGAAGAATGAAAATGTTTCCGGTCAATTTTTTTTACAGGTTATTAATGTCATATTTCCGCGCCCATAATTCAAGATTAATGAAGCGCCAGAATGGAAACTGCTTGTGCCTCGGATTGTCGCGAACATATTCGGCAAGCTTATCTGCATTCAAAATCCTTTTGCATTTAATTTCAGACGGATTAAAAACTTTTTCAACGAATCCCCTGAATTTATCTTCATTCAGCCAATCGTCGAATGGCGTTACAAACCCCGTTTTATCATGGTTGTTTACTATCGAAGACGGGAGTTTTTCCGAGAATATTTCACGTAAAATTTTTTTTGTCACTCCGTTGTCAATTTTCATTCTGTCCGGAATTGCAAAGGCAAGTTCCATAATTCTGTAATCAACAAATGGTGATCGCATTTCGATTGAACTCTGCATTGATGAATGATCTTCATAATGAAGAATCTGATTAAAGCCCTGATACTGAATATTGTACTTCATGTATCCTGAAAGATTTTTACCCGAAAATCTATTATACTCCGGATTGATAAAATAATTTTTATTCTCGTTGATGAAATTTCCGTTAAGAACTGAAAATGTTTTCTCTTTTCTTGCAGCCCGATAATGCGAGACGGATTTTCTGCTGAACATTGCTTTTATGGTTTGAAATAGAATATACTTGTATGAGTATCTCATCTTGCTCGAAATTGCCGAATACTGGCTGTAGAATTTCTGTGGTGAATTTAGCAATGTGTCAAGCAGGAAATAGCCGATGAAATATCTCCCATATCCGCACCATGCTTCATCAGAACCCTGACCGTTCATAACTACTTTCACATTATGTTTCTTGATTTCTTTCATCAGTATGTAATGCGCAAAGCTGGTAGCGCTGA